>NZ_JAGPXW010000008.1:0-201347 GCF_018070365.1 Micromonospora sp. D93
AAGGGCTCGGGCACCTCAAGCTCGGCGACGAGCTGCTCGCAGCGCCTGCGTAGTCGGTGCAACCTCACGTCAGCGTTCTCCCGCTCGTCGGTGTACTGCCACCGAAGGATCTGCATGCTCAGCCGCGGTCGGTAGCACCGCGATCAGATCGAGCACCTCGGCGGTGCTGGCCCGGCCGAAGGCGTCGGTGAGGATGGCCGTGAACGCCTCGTCGCCGAGCCCGGCCCGTAGTTCGCGCAGCGCGTTGAGGTCGAGTGCCGCGTTCGTCGACCCGATCTGCCGGTCGATGCTCAGTGCCTCGACGATCAGCGGGATCCCCTCCGCAGGGTGGCCCTGCTCGACGCGCAGCTGCCCGATCGCCACCTGGTCTAGCGCCACTTCCTCCCAGCTGCCCTGCTCGCGGTCGATCCGCAGGCAGGTCCGGTAGCACCGCTCGGCCAGGGCCCGGTTGCCGCGCAGACCGGCCACCCGCCCGAGGTGGAAGGTGCTGTTGGAGACACCCGACCGGTTCCCCAGCCGTTTCTTGATGGCGATGGAGCGGCGGTAGAACCCGTCCGCGCCGGCGAGATCCTCCTGCTCCTCGCAGACCCGGCCGAGCTGGTGCAGGACGATGGCCTGGTTGGGCTCGTGGCGCAGCACCCGGTAGACCTCCAGCGCCTGCTCGTAGCGGGACCGGGCCTCGGCCAGCCGGCGCGTTTCCAGGGCCACCAGGCCGAGGTCCTCGTGGCACTTGGCGACCCCCGCCCGGTAGCCGGCGGCGGCGCAGATCGGCAACGCCCGCAGGAGACACATCCGGGCGGTGCCGAACTCGCCCGCCTGGGCGGCCGCGATGGCGAGCAGGACGTATCCGCTGCCCAGCGGTGTCGGGTGGGAACCGTCGAACCGGAACCGTAGGTACGACTCGACCCACTCGACCCGCTGCGCCGCCCGCCGTGGGTCGAGGTGCCGGGCCAATAGGTCGGAGAAGGCAGGCACCCCCAGTTCCAGGCGCTGCACGGCCAACCATTCCAGGGCCGACTGGTGCGGCGGCTCGTCGTCCCCGCCGATCGCGTTCAGGGTGTGCGGCACCGCCTCGGCAGCCCGGCCGAGGACGGTTCGGACGCAGCCGAGCAGTTCGTCGCAGCGGCGCAGCAGCGGGTCCTCGCCGAGGGCCGCGACGATCGTCCGGGCGCGGGCGAAGCAGCTCTCGGCGAATTCGAGGTCGTCGAGGTCGCGGGAGAGGTGACCGAGCAGCAGCGTGCACTCAGCGATGTGACCGTTGCTGCCGACCTCCTCGAAGATCTTCAGGGCGGCGCGGACCCGGGACTCGGCGACGTCGTAGGCGAAGCGGGCGAGCGCGATCCGTCCGAGCATCACCAGGCCACTGCCCTGTTGCACCCGGACGCCCAACCGCCCGTAGGTGGTGATCGCCACCTCGATGCACTGCTCCGCCTTCACGAGGTCCCGGGCTTCGAAGGCGAGGACGCCGATCTGGTGGTGGCTCGCCGCGATCCCGTCCAGGTCGTCGAGTTCCCGGACGATCGCCAGCTCTTCCAGGTAACGCGACATGGCCAGTTCGGCGTCGCCGTTGCCGCGGGCGATGCCGGCGAGCTGGTGCAGGGTCCGGGCGACGGCCGCGCGATCGTCGAGCCGGCTCAGGATCGTCAACGCCTCCTGGTACAGCCGGTCCGCGGTCGCCCGGTCGCCCCGGTTGTCGGCGACCAGGCCCAGGTGGTGCAGGAGCTTGCCGACCCCGGTGTCGTCGCCGAGAGCCCGGTAGACGGCCAGCGCCGCCTCGTAGCGCTCGGTCGCCCGCGGGTACTCGCCCCGGTTGAGGTGTACGTCGCCGAGTCCCTTGAGGAAGCTCGCCGAGCGCGCCGAGCCCGGGGGCGCCATCGGCAGCAGTTCCCGCCAGATCTTCTCCTCCCAGGCCCAGTGCCCGGCCGCGTGCAACTCATGGCAGGCCAGCTCGGAGTAGGTGACGACCTCGTCGGTGTCACCCGCCGCCAGGTGGTGGTAGCGCGCCTCGACAGTTCGGCGGATGAAGTCGTGCTGGTCGCTGCTGGACCGGGCCCGCCAGCCCCAGTAACGGCCCGCCCGGCGATGCGAGTCGGCCACCGCGTCGCGGCCGGCGATCCGCAGCAGGCTCGCCGCCGTCCACCGGTGCACCAGGTGGCCTCCGGTCACCGGGGCGAGCAGCCCCAGGTGGGCGAGGGTCTCGACCGACTCGTCCAGCCCCGCGGGCTCCGGTGGTGGGTTGCTGCCGTCCACCGGGTCGGCGAGCTGCCAGGCGAGGCCGGTGCGGTCTACCGGTGTGCGGTACACCGCCGCGCCGAGCAGCAACCGGCGGGCCGCCGGGACGGCCTCCAGGCGGGCGAGCAGCCGGGGCAGCAGCACGTCCTCGGCGGCCAGCGCGCCGGCCTCGGCCAGTGGCGTGCCAATCTCTGCGGGCCCGGCGTTCCGGCCGTCGGCCGCCGCCAGTCGGCCGGCCACCTCGTCGGATCGGGCGCTGCCGTCGCGCAGCAGGCCGTCGAGGTATTCCAGCGCGCGCGGGTGGCCACCCAGCCGGTGCCACATCCGCTGCTGTTCCGCCGGCGCCAGCCGGCCGACGCCCGGCAGCCGCCAGAGCAGCTTGCGGGTCTCCTGCCAGGAGAGCGGACCGAGGTGGCAGGTTTCGAGGCCGGTGACCGGGAACGGGTGCCGGCTGGTCACGACCAACTCGTGCCGGGCCGCCCAGGCGGCGAGGAACGCGGCCAGGTCCGCGTCGGCCAACCGGTGCTCGGCGTCCAGGGCGTCCTCGGCGTTGTCGAGGACGAGCAGCAGCGGCGGGCCGCCGCCGGCGATCGCGTTCAGCCGTCGCCGCCAGTCCTGCCCCGGCTCGGCGAGGGCGACGAGCCATCGCCGCAGCGGTTCGTCCGGGGTCACCTCCGCGCACCGGCTCTCCACCTGGCGGCGCAGCTCGTCGAGGATCCCGTCGACGGTGGCGTCGCCGTGGGTCGCCACCACGATGCCGCCCGCGCCGCGGAACCGCTGCGCGAGTTCCGCGGCGAGGCTCGTCTTGCCGATGCCACCGATGCCGTGTACGAGCACCCGCAGCTTTCCCCGGGACAGCCGGCGCAGGATCTCCCGGCGGCCCACGAAGTCCGTGGGTGCGCGCACCACACCGTGCCCGACGACCGACTGGCCGGGCGTCGGGGCGCCGGCCGCGCCGTCCCGGCCGCCGGCCAGCCGCAGCCCGTGGTCGGCCAGGAACAGCGTCGGAATCCACCACTCGGCGGCGGTCGGTGCCAGCTCGCGGCGTACGGCGGAGACCTCCGCCAGCAGCTCCGGCTCGCTCCGGGCGGCCAGCCGCTCGTAGAGCCGAGCGCAGAACTCGATGGTGTACCCGTCGCTGACCGTCCCGTTCATCGCCAGCACCGCCGGTGCGCCATGGGCCAGCAGCGCCCCGGCCAACCCGGGCAGCTCCCGTTGATCCTGGCGAGCGGTCGAACAGCCGGCGAGAACGATCAACGGCACGGTCCGACCCGGCGGCAGCACCTCGGCCAGGAACCGCGCGGCGTCCACGCGATCCTCCGTGCCGGTGGGGGTCTCCAGCAGCAGCGCGCCGGGGCCCGCGTGACTGGAGACGTGCAGAACGTGGAACGGCTCCTCGGCGAGGGCGGCCCGGATCGCGGCGGCGCTACCCCACTCCAGGACGCGCACCCGTGCCCCGTGCCGGTGCCCGGGTTCCACCGCGCCGAGGATCCGCCCGAGTTCCCGTTCGTGGTCCAGCAGCGGCTGGGTGGAGTCGTCCGGGCTAGCGATCGCCGCGAGCATTCGCAGCGGGCCGTCCACCCGGACCGCGGGTACCGGTGTGTCGGGGCCGGTCCGGCAGACGTCGACGTCCGGGTGCAGCGCCAGCGGCAGCTCGTCACCGGGCAGCACCAGGGTCTCCCAGGGCAGGTCGGCCAGGGCACTGTCGACGACCTCGATGCCAAGCCGGTGCCGACCGGGCCGGGCCAGCTCCGCGCGCAGGGCCGCGCCGGGGGCGTCGAGGAAGCGGCGGCCGAGCGCGACGCCGACCTCGTACGACAGCTCCACGGAAGGATCGCCGCGCAGTCGCCAGAGCAGGTCGGCCAAGCGTTGATCGGCCGGCCCCACCGGGTGTCGCCACCGGTCGTCCCCGACGGCCAGGACCACGTCGGTCGCGCTGACGGTCAACCGGATCACAGAGGCCCCCTGCGGTCAGCCGGCGGCCGACCCGACGCCGGGGCGGGTTGCCGGACTGACCGATACTGTATCCATGGCCGACAATCCCGAGGAGCTCGCGCAGGTCAACGCCGTGCGGATCAACGACAGCGGTGAGCTGGAGTTCTTCGACGGCCAGCGCTGGGTGCCGTACACGGATCTGCCCGACGACGAGAACGGCCCGCTGGGCGTCGTCTTCCGCGACGACGCCCGATGACCGGGGAGTCACCGACGAGCGGCGCCGGGCTGGACGCGCTGCCGTCCCCGTTGGACTCGGTCGCGGACAGCCGGGCGGCGGCCCGCTGGATCATCTCGTCGGCCGGCGCGGTGGGCGCGCTGCTGCTCGGAGGTGGCCCGCTGATCGCCGCCGGCAAGGTCACCGATTGGGCGCACGCGGCGTGGGCGGGCGGCGGTCTGCTGGTGGCGCTGGTGGGTGTGGCCTGGGCGATCTGGCGGACCAGCGAGGTGCTCGTCCCGCCGATGACCACGCCGGCCTCGCTCACCAGCCCGGAGCTGCGCGGGCTGCGCGAGCGGCTGGAGGCCGAGCCCTGGCACCACTTCGGCGGGTACGCGGGTGACGTCGACGGCCTGCTGCGGCATCGCCGGATCGCCGCGGAGATCACCGCTCGCCTGCCGACGGCCCCGCCGCAGGAGCGGGCCGCCCTCCGGGACGGGCTCGCCACCGCGCGGCGCAACATCGCCCGGACCGACCCGTACCTGCGCTGGCTGCTCGCCACCGCGCACGCCTGGCAGGTCCGGGAGACGTTGCGCCGGTCCCGCCGGCAGACCTTCCTGGCCGCCACTCTGGTGGTGGCCGGGGCAGTGGTGTTCATCGCCGCGACCGCCGGATAGCGTGCCGCCACGTCGGGCTACGACGAAAGCGGGACGCCCTCCAGCCGTCGCTCAGTACGGGTATCCGGGGACGTTGAGCCGCACGCTGTACAGCCCGGAGTCGCCCCACCGACCCGACGTGACGAAGAGGGTCTGCCGGTCGGGGCCGCCGAACGCCACGTTGGTAGTGCCGGAGCTGCCGGATCGGATGGTGCCGAGCTGGGTGCCCGTGGGGGAGTAGACGTGGACCAGGGAGTCGCCGCCCGAGGTCCAGTACACGTTGCCGGCGCAGTCGATCGTGCCGCCGTCCGGCCCGCCGATGTAGTTCACGAAGACACTGCGGGCACCGACACTGCCGTCCGGCTGGACCGCGTACTTGTAGATCTTGTTCTCGGAGTAGGCACCCACGTACAGCGCGGACCCGTCCGGCGAGAGCGAGATGCCGTTGGGTTGGCGCAACCGGTCGTCGACCAGCGACACCTGCCCGTTGGAGACGCGGAAGACGCTGGTACGCCCGCTCATCTGGTCCGGGCGGTTGCCGCGCTGGAAGTTGGGGTCGGTGAAGTAGACGACGCCGTCGGATCGGACCGCCACGTCGTTCGGCGAATTGAAGGCCCGGCCCTGGTAGTTCGGTGCGACGGTGCTGCGGGCCTGGTCGCTCAGCTGGTACGCGGACACGTTCCGCTGGTCGTGGGTGGCCGCGACGAGTTGCTGGCCGTCGGCGCTGAGTGCCAGGCCGTTGCTGCCGGAGTTGGCGATGAACGTGTCGAAGGTCGCCGGCGGGGTGAACCGGCGGATCGTCGACGGCTGGACGTTGTACGGCCCGGTGCCGCCGGCCATGTCGGACATCAGCAGGTAGCCGCCGTCGGCGACCCAGACCGGCCCTTCGAGGAAGGTGAACCCGCCCTGGATTCGTGGAGCCGTCACGGTGCTGGCCGGCAGCGGTGAGCCGTAACTGGCCCCCGTCGGGCAGACCCCGGGCGGTGCGCCGGGCGGGCCGGCGAGCGCGGCGTGAGCGCTAACATGCTCAGCGTCGACGGCAGCACCGGCGGGCAGTGTGGTGGCGCTGACCGCAAGGCACAGGCCGGCAAGTGCGGCAATGGTGGGACGCCAGGTCATCGAATACTCCAATCGGCGTCGAGGGTTGCGATGGCCGGCGTGCGAGGTTCGGTGGCTGGCACGGCGTGAGGGCGGGCCGTCGGTGTGGGCAATCCGGAGCCTAAGTTACGAACCAGCGGCCCGCAGCATTCTTTCGACGTTGATTCCGAAACGGATCGGAGGCGACACGCAAAGACGCTGGTCAATGCACAATAGCGTCGGAAAATCCTTCCGGTACGACCACAGTAGACGGAATCAGCCGTGGCCCCGGGCGTTCAGCCGGACACGGGCTGGAACCTGGCCACCGCGCCGGAGCTCATCACCGAGGCGGTCCGCCGGATGACCAGCGCCGTCGGCTAGGGCTTCCCGCCTTCTTCGACGGGGACGCAACGTGATGGTCGTCCGGTCCCGTCGAGCTTGCGGAGGAGGGAGCCTCGATGGTGGATGCCGAGGGTGAGTTCGTGGAGTACGTCTCCGCGCGACTGCCGAGCCTGCATCGGACCGCGTTCCTGATGTGCGGCGACGCCCATCTGGCCGACGACGTGGTGCAGCAGACGGTGACGGCGCTCTACGTGAACTGGCGCCGGGTCAGCCGGGCCGACAACGTCGACGCGTACGTGCATCGGATGCTGGTGCACAAGCTCGTCGATGAGAAGCGGTTGAGCTGGGCGAAGGTCCGCCTGCTGGGGTCGGTGCCGGAGCCGGAGCGCTCGCCGGTGACCCCGCATGACGACCTGGCCGAGCGGGACAGCCTGCTCGCCGCGCTCGCTCGCCTCCCGCGCGGCCAGCGCACCGTGCTGGTCCTGCGGTTCCTGTGCGACCTGTCACTGGCCGACACGGCCGCCGCGATGGGCTGCTCCGAGGGCAACGTGAAGTCGCAGACGGCTCGGGCGTTGGCGGCCGTTCGCCAGGTGCTCGACGTCACCGAGATGTCAGTGAGGAGTCCGAGATGACCACGGTGGACGATCAGCGGATCGCCGAGCTGCTGCGGTCGGTGCCGGTACCCGAGCCGCGGGTCGACCTGGGCCGGGCGGTCCGAGACGGCCGGCGTCGCCGCCAGCGTCGGCGCGTCGGCGGGATCGCCGCGCTGACGGTGCTCGCCGGGGTCGGTGTCGTGGGCGCCGTTCAGGTCGGTGGGACCGCCGGCCCGCCGGCCCCGACCACGTCGGCGCTCGCGGTGTCACCTGCCGAAACCGGGTCGACCGCTCCGCGCCCGCCGGTCACCTGCCAGGCGGAGTGGCTGTCGCAACCGGTCGGGGGTCCGGTCGCGGTGGCCAACGGAGTCGACCCCACCGGGCGGCACGTCGTCGGTGACATCGGAACCGGGCAGGAGGACGGGCGGGTCGTGCGGTGGACCGACGGCCGACCGGTTGTCCTGCCGCGTGCCGCGCGGCACGCGGCCGCGGTCAATGCCAGTGGCGATGTGGTCGGCACCAACGGCGACGGCACCGGCTGGCTGTACCGGGATGGGAAGTTGCGCTTCCTGGCCACCCCGACCGGCTACGACGCGGTGCTCGTGCACGCCGTCAACGGCCGGGGCGACATCGTCGGGACCGCCCGCAGGTCCGACGACTCGCACCAGGCCGTGCTGTGGTCGACGGACCAGCCCCAGAAGTACCGGCTGGTCGGCCAACGGGGATCGTCGGCGACCGGGATCACCGAGGACGGCACGATCGTCGGCACGGTGGGCGACCGGCCCTACCGGTGGACGCCGCAGGGCGTCGGGGCGGCGCTGGCGGTGCCTGACGGCTACCCGCGGGCGTCGATCGACTCGGCGCACGGCGAATGGGCGATCGGCATGGTTCCCGGCGGCCAACGGAACGGCGCCGTGCAGATGCTGCCGGTGCTGTGGAATCTCGCCACCGGAGCGGTGAGCCTGTTGCCCTTCCCGGGGGCGAGCGGCGTCGCCGGCAATGGTGAGGTGCTGGTCGTCGACGGTGCGCCGCTGGTCGTGGCCCCGGATGGCACCTACCGCCGGTTGCCGGGCCGGCCCGAGGTGCGGGCGACCGAGGCGGGCACGTACACGGCCGAGGCGATCAGCGACGACGGTCTGACGGTGGTCGGGGCCGTCTACGAGAACGAGGCGTGGCGGCCGTTGGTGTGGCGCTGCAAACGCTGAGCGGCCTCCATCGTTGGCGTGCCGTCCGGGTCGTTTCAACCGACCGGGTCCGTGGGTACGCTCCCACCGGCTGATCACCCGATCGACGGAGACTCCTCGTGATTATGGCTCTGCTGCTCGACCTCGCCAACATCGTCGGTGGCTTCCTGCTCGCCGTCGCGGTGCTGCGGCTGCTGCCACGGGTCGGCGACGACCTGGGCCGCCTCGCCGGTCGGGCCGCCCCGATCGCGTGGGTGGTCGGGCTCGTGGCCCTGGTGACCGGCGGCTACTACCTCATCGTCCATTTGGTGTCCGGGCCTCGGGTGTTCCACTTCGAGGTGGTGGGGATCGCTGTGGGGCTCGCCCTGCTGTGGGGCCGGCTGACCGGACGGTCGACGCCGCGCGACGAGCGGTCAGACGGTGCCACCGGCGTGCGGCTGCTGCTCGCGATCTTCGGCCTCATCGCGATCGTCGTCGGCGTCCAGGGGTTGTTCACCCCGGACGGCTGACGGCGAGTCACCCGGTCACGCGGTTGTGGACGGTCGCGGCGCCCAGGTGCCCGCGGCGCTGGCGATCAGAAGTATCACCGCCGGTAGGAACGCGCCACCGATGCCCAGCCCGAGCAGCAGACCCCATCCGGTGAGGACGAGCGCGGCCACCAAATCGGCGACCACTGCCAGCCGACCGATCCGCTGCGCGAGAACGGGCAGCAGCGCCGTGACAACCGGAACGCCGAGCAGATAGGTGGCGGCGGTGCCCGAGTCGTCCACGGTGAAGGGGGTCAGCGCGGCGGCCACCAGCACGGTGATCGCCAGGGCCGACCATCTGAGCACCGACCGGGTGTCGGCCGGCTTGCGGACCAGGACCACGAGACCGACGAGCAGGACGCCCACGATTGCGCCGATGGTAGCCAGAGCAATCATCTCGTTCTCCTCGACCGCCGCGGGTGGCGTTCAATCGAAGACGGCTGATCGTCGTCTCCGCCTCTCACGATACGGCTGGTCGGGCCACCTGCACGAGGTCCGCTCTCCTGCTCGTTTGAGCAGGGGTCAGTCGGCGTTCAGCACCTCCCGCAGCCGCGCGGCGAACTCCTCGGGCTTGCCCGCGTAGCCGAACTCGCCGCCGAGGAACCCGCCGTGGTGGCTCGGGAACACCACGGCCTCCTGGCCGAGCAGCGCCGCGAGGCCCAGGGCGGTGCGAGCGGTGTACGTTCCGGCCGACTCCTCGCCGACAGCGACCACGATGCGGGTGGGCGCGGCGGTGAGCATACTCGCGTCGGGGCGGTAGTCGGTGATCGCCCACGAGCTCTGCGACAGCAGCGGATCGTCGCGGTTGCCGTCGTCGTCGGCGGCCATGCCGAACATCGCCGGGTCGGGGGTGGGCTGGGCGAAGTAGGCATCGGTGAACTCGCCCTGCCAGGACGTCATCGCGATGAACGCGGCCATCCCCGCACCCGAACCCTTCGCCTGGTACGCGTCGTAGAAGCCCGCTCGGGCGCGTTCGGCGGCCGTTGCGTCGGGGAGCACGGCGTTGATCGGCGGTTCGTGCGCCACCAGGGTGGCGACGTCGTCGGGGTGGGTGGCGACCAGTTCGAGTGCGGTCACCGCGCCGCCGCTGCTGGCGATCACGTCGACCGGACCAACGTCGAGCGCTTCGAGGAGCGCGTGCAGGTCGGCGGCCTGCTGCTGCGGCGTGTGGTCGGACCGACCGTCCTTGCGGACGCTGCGGCCCAGACCGCGCGGGTCGTAGGTGAGGACCGTGCGGTCCGTGAAGTGCGGGGCGAGCGCGGTGAAGCCCTCCGCCGTCATCGGTTGGCCGATCATGAGCAGCGCACGGTGGGCGCCAGCGGGAGGCAGCGGGCCGCGGACGTCGTAGACCAGGTCGACGCCGGGAATGACCAGTGTGTGCGTCTGGATGTCCTGCATTCGATGAGACTACGGCCGGTTGACCGGTGTCAGGGTGCCTTGAGGGCGGCGAGCCACCCGGTTCTTCGGGACGGCGCTCGTGCGTCGATCCTGGCGGGCAATGGTCAAGTACTACCGATCGGTGGCGCGGCGGATGGTCGCGGCCATCTCCGACGAGTCGTGGCCGGGCTCGACTCCGTCGACGAGAATCACCTCGCCGGTGAGGTGCCTCGTCCGCAGGGGCTTGATCTCCTGATAGGCGCTGGACCGGTACCAGGAGCGGGCCTGGGTCAGGTCGGGAAACTCGATGACGATCACGTCGCCGGGCCAGTCGCCCTCCAGGACGTCGATGGCGCCGCCGTGGACGAGGAACCGGCCCGCGAAAGGCGCGAGGGTGGCGTCGATTCGCTCCAGGTACGTCAGCACGTCGGCGTGGACGGGTGCCTTGCGGAGGTGGGCGAGCGCGTACGCGGTCATGATTGTCTGTCCTTTGCGTCTGGGCTTCTGCCCGGGGTCGCGGTGGTGGCGGGCGGCGTGGGCCGCCGCGTCGCGGCGCCGGATCGGCCGTGTCGAAAGCACTATTGCCGCTGTTGTGGTGGGCTGTCGATTACCTCGCAGGTAATGGCCCGGGTGCCGGCGCGGAATTAGGGTCGGTGAGTGATGATCTCGACCCGGCCGGGGCGACCAGTGGGGGAGTTGCTGCGTGACTGGCGCCGAACTCGCGGAATGAGCCAGCTCGACCTGTCGATCGAGGCGGGAGTGTCGACCCGGCATCTGAGTTTCGTCGAGACCGGGCGATCCCGGCCGAGCCCCGATCTCATCCTGCGGCTGGCCGAACACCTGGAGATGCCGCTGGCCGAGCGCAACACGATGCTGCTGGCCGGCGGCTACGCGCCCGCGTACCCCCGCCACGAACTGAGCGACCCCGAGTTGGCGCCGGTACGTGCCGCCGTACGACAGATCCTCGACGGTCACAGCCCGTACCCCGCGCTGCTCGTGGACCAGCACTGGCACCTCGTCGACGCCAACCCTGCCGTCGCCCTGTTCACCATGGACGCGCAGCCGCACCTGCTCACCCCACCGATCAACGTGCTGCGCCTCAGCCTGCACCCCGACGGCCTGGCGCCGCGCATCGTCAATCTGCCCGAGTGGCGTGCCCACCTGCTGAAACGGCTGCACCAGCAGGCGACGTCGACCAGCGACCCGACCCTGTACGACCTGCACGAGGAACTGCGCGGCTATCCCGGTGGCGACGTCGACACGACACCGGCCGGCGATGCCCTCTCACGTGTTCTCGTCCCGCTGCGATACCGGCACGGTGACCAGGAGCTGTCCTTCGTCAGCACCACGACCCTCTTCGGCACGCCGCGGGATGTCACAGTCGCCGGGCTGGCCGTCGAGGCGTTCTTTCCCGCTGACTCGGAGACCACGCAAGCCCTCCGAGCCCGTGCCGATCGTGACTCGGCTACCCGTCACCCTGGGGACCCGGCGGCGGCTGACGGAGCGCGTCGCCGATGATGCCGGGCATCCGCCGGGCCACTCCCGCGAGGAGATCCGCGACCTGCACGCGCGGATCGTCGCGGGAGTCGACCATCACCAGCCCCGCCAGGGGTGACGCACCGCTCGGCAACGCCCCAGCCCGGTTGCCGGCCGTCGGCGCCCCGCCGTTGTCGGCCAACACCCGCTGGAGGCGGGTCAGCCGATCGGCCGTCAGGGCGCTCTGCTCGTCGTGGGTCACCAGCACCTGCCGTTGGCCGCCGCTCCAGGACAGGACCGTCTCCGCCAGCGCCGGCAGCAGCGGTTCCAGCGGGGGAGGGACCGTGCGGTCGTCGCTGTCGAGCCTGGCCACCACTGCCCGCACGTGGCTGGGGCTGAGCTGGTCGAGGACGGCGTCGGCCACCGTGCCGAGGCCGTGTCGCCGCAGCGCGTCCCGGGCCTGGAAGAACCGCTGCACCGTCTGGTCGACCGGGAGTCGCCGCTTCATCCGGACCAGGTCGACGAACGCAGACAGAAAGGAGCCCCAGTCGTCTCCGGTCGAGCGTCCGGCCTCGTGCAGGGCGAGGGCGGCCGGACGGTGCTCGCGAGCGAGGCGGGTGCCCGCCGCGTACGACGGCTCGGTCAGCAGGAAGTCGACGATGCGGGTGACGAGGAAGAGCTCCTTGTCGATGAGGTGGACGTGCGCGCGGCCGGTCACCGCCGCGAGGAACCACTCCAGTGCCTCTTCCGCACCCGAGCCGCGCAAGAACCGGCCGGACTTGAGCTCGTGCGGCGCGAACCGGAACCCGGACCGCAGGGCGGTGATGAGCGCGACCGCCTCGTCGACGGCCAGGTCGACGCTGGCGTGCGTGATCACCGGGGCGGTCGAGTGCAGCAGGTTGGTGCCGGAGAAGCCCGACTCGTCGCAGGCGATCTCCACCACGGCCCCGACCACCACCGCGCCACCCGGCGGTAGCCCACCTTGAAGAGGCGATCTCACCGCCGCCCTCCCGCCATGCCGCCCATGGTCACCCGTGCGCCGGCAGAGAACAACCCGATTGTGTACGCCAGCCACTGTGCTCGATGGGAGCGGTGCTCCATGATCAACCCATGAGAGCGGCGACCTGGCGGATGGTGGTGCTGTCGTTTCCCGGACCGGTGGCGCTGGCGGTGTGGCTGCTGGTGACGGTGCCGGGTCCACTGGTGTTCTTCGAGTGGACGCATCGGTGCTCGTCGGACCGGTGCGCGACCTGTTCGGCGGTCCCACCTCCGTACATCTGATGTATGTCCACCGGGGTTGGTTGCCGTGGGCGTCGATCCGGCGGTTTGCCATGCGATGCCACGTCATTCCGCCGCTGCTCACCTGCCCATGCATCTTGCTGACCGGCCAGATGGGTGATCTGCTCACCAATCGATCGACCGTTGCCTATTCTGTGGCCCCGGAGTAACCTTCCCGAAACACATCAGATGTCTGGCTCGCGGATCCCCATGTCGAGTCCCATAGTTGTCACGCTTCGGGGTGGCCGGACTGGTCACCGTTTGGAGGATCGATGTCAGACCTGACCCGACGGCAAGCCCTCAAGATCGGTGCGGCCGGCGCGGGCGGCGCTCTCCTGCCGGTGCCCTGGACCGCCGTGGCCAAGGCGGACTCGGTGGCGCCGCCGCAGGTGTTGGCCGCCGGGGACCTCGCCCTCTGGTACGACGAGGGGGCCGGCACCGACTGGCTGCGGGCGCTGCCGATCGGTAACGGCCGGCTCGGCGCCATGGTCTTCGGTAACGTCGACACCGAGCGACTTCAGCTCAATGAGGACACCGTCTGGGCCGGTGGGCCCCACGACCCCAGCAACACCAGAGGGGCGGGAGCGCTGGCGGAGATCCGGCGGCTGGTCAACGCGAACCAGTGGACCCAGGCCCAGGACCTCATCAACCAGACCATGATGGGCAACCCCGGCGGCCAGTTGGCCTACCAGACCGTCGGCAACCTCCGGCTCGCCTTCGGATCCGCCAGCGGAGCCTCCCAGCACAACCGGACGCTCGACCTGACCACCGCCACCGTCACGACGACGTACGTGCTCAACGGCGTTCGTCACCAGCGGGAGGTGTTCGCCAGCGCGCCCGACCAGGTCATCGCGATTCGCCTGACCGCCGACCGGACCGGCTCGATCAGCTTCACCGCCACCTTCGACAGCCCGCAGCGCACCACGGTCTCCAGCCCGGACGGCACCACGATCGGCCTCGACGGCATCTCCGGGAACATGGAGGGCATCACCGGCGCGGTGCGCTTCCTGGCCCTGGCCAACGCCACCGTCAGCGGCGGCAGCGTGTCCAGCTCCGGTGGCACTTTGCGGGTGACGAACGCCAACAGCGTGACCCTGCTGGTCTCCATCGGCTCCAGCTACGTCAACTACCGCAATGTCGGCGGCGACTACCAGGGCATCGCCCGACAGCGCCTCAGCGCCGCGCGGGCCAGCAGCTACGACCAGCTGCGCAGCCGGCACGTGGCCGACTACCAGGCGTTGTTCGGCCGGGTCACCCTCGACCTGGGCCGTACGTCCGCGGCCGACCAGACGACGGACGTCCGGATCGCCCAGCACAACAGCGTGAACGACCCGCAGTTCTCGGCGCTGCTGTTCCAGTTCGGGCGGTACCTGCTGATCTCGTCGTCGCGGCCCGGCACCCAGCCGGCCAACCTCCAGGGCATCTGGAACGACTCGTTGGCCCCCTCCTGGGACTCGAAGTACACGATCAACGCCAACCTGCCGATGAACTACTGGCCGGCCAACACCACGAACCTGGCCGAGTGTCACAACCCGGTCTTCGACATGGTCCGGGACCTCGCCGTCACCGGAACGCGGACCGCCCAGGTGCAGTACGGCGCCGCCAGCGGCTGGGTCACCCACCACAACACCGACGCGTGGCGGGCCACAGCGGTGGTGGACGGCGCGTTCTGGGGCATGTGGCAGACCGGTGGCGCCTGGCTGTCCACGTTGATCTGGGACCACTACCTGTTCAACGGCGACATCGAGTTCCTGCGGACCAACTACCCGGCCATGAAGGGCGCGGCGCAGTTCTTCCTCAACACCCTGGTGACCGAGCCGACCCTCGGCTACCTGGTGACCAACCCGTCGAACTCGCCGGAGCTGAGCCACCACTCGAACGCCAGCGTGTGCGCCGGCCCCACGATGGACAACCAGATCCTGCGGGACCTGTTCGACGGCGTCGCCCGCGCGAGCGAGATCCTCGACGTGGACAGCACCTTCCGGGCGCAGGTTCGCGCCACCCGGGACCGGCTCGCGCCCATGAAGGTCGGCTCGCGCGGAAACATCATGGAGTGGCTCTACGACTGGGTGGAGACCGAGCCCAACCACCGGCACATCTCGCACCTGTACGGGCTGGCGCCCAGCAACCAGATCACCAAGCGGGGCACCCCGCAGTTGTTCGAGGCCGCCCGGCGGACCCTGGCGCTGCGCGGCGACGACGGAACGGGCTGGTCGCTGGCCTGGAAAATCAACTTCTGGGCTCGGATGGAGGAGGGCAAGCGGGCCCACGACCTGATCCGCTACCTCGCCACCACCGCGCGACTCGCGCCCAACATGTTCGACCTGCACCCGCCGTTCCAGATCGACGGCAACTTCGGTGCCACCGCCGGCATCGCCGAGATGCTGTTGCAGAGTCATATCGGTGAGCTGCACGTCCTGCCCGCGCTGCCGCCGGCCTGGCCGAGCGGACGGGTGACCGGCCTGCGCGGTCGGGGTGGGCACACGGTCGGCATCACGTGGGCGAGCGGTGTGGCCACCGAGATCCTCGTCCGACCGGACCGGGCCGGCACCGTCCGCCTGCGGTCCCGGATCCTGACCGGCACCGTCACGGTGGTCGACACCTCCGACGGTACGGCGGCCCGGACCACCCGGATCGACTCCGACCTGATCGACGTCACCGTGCAGGCTGGACGCACCTACCGGGTCACCAGTTCCGGTGTCGCCACACCGACGCTGGAGCAGAGCTTCAGCAACGTCGGCATCACCAGCGACAGCAACACCAACGTCGGAAACTTCGACGGGGGCGGGGCCTCGCTTTCCGCGCAGGCCCTGGCGGCGGCCGGCGCGAGCCCGGGCGGCACGATCAGCCGCAACGGGGTCAACTTCCGCTGGCCCAACGTCAGCTCCGGGGCGGCCGACAACGCCATCGCCTCGGGCCAGACCATCGGCGTGACCGGCAGCGGCAGCACGCTCGGCTTCCTGCTGACCGGCACCTACGGCGCGGTGTCAGGGACGGGCACTGTGGTCTACGCCGACGGCACCCGCCAGACGTTCACGTTGGGCACGCCCGACTGGTACGGCGGGCCGCACTCCGGTGGCACCGCGGCCATCGTGTCCGCGTACCAGAACCGGCCCAACAACGCCCGCCAGGCCACCGCCGCCTGCATCTACTACGTGGGTGTCGCGTTGCAGAGCAAGGCGGTGGCCTCGGTCGTGTTGCCCAACATCAGCGCCCGGCCCGCCACGAACGTGCCGACCATGCACGTCTTCGCCATCGCGATCGGGGGCTGACGGCAACAGATCCTGCTCGGGGGAGCATGACCGGGCCCGTCCCAGTTGGGGACGGGCCCGGTCGCGGCTTTCGGTGCAATCCATCGAGCCGCACGGTGGCCGGGTCCGGCGTGTCACCGGACCCGGCCGACGATCGGGCTAGCGGATGCGCTCGCCGCGGCTCTCGATCCGGAAGTAGTCGAAGGCGACGTCGAGGTCGGTGGAGGTGCCCGCCCGGTTGAAGGCCAGCAGGCCGGCCTTCGTCGACTCGACGTTCAGCGTCGTGGAGCCGATGTAGCGGTAAACGCTTCCGTCGCTGGAGTAGTAGGCGCGGTAGCTGTCACCGATCTTGGTTAGTCGGAGCCAGATGGCGCCGTCGGCCCCGACGATGCGCTGGGCGTCGGCACCGGTGATCTCCAGGGTCGACGCCGTGCCGTTCTGTTCGCGCAGGAAGACGATCCGGGCCTTGTTGACGGCCGCTGTCGCGTTGCCCATCTCCCAGGCGAGTTTCACGTAGTTGTTGTCGTCCGCGTACCCGAGAACACCGCCCTGCTCGTTGTTGCTGGCGAGTGGGCGGGAGAAGACAACATTGGACTCGACCGTCCAGTCGCCGTCGACGTCCTGGAGGGCGAGGTTCCTCGCGGTGTTGGCGTTGCCCTGGAGGTCGCCCTGCTGCGCCGTGATGACCAGGGACCCGTCGGCCAGACGCCGGGTGCTCTCGTCCGGCCGGACCCACTGCCACTGCGGGCCGAGCTGGGGCGAGTCGAACTCGTCGCTGCCCGTGCTTGTGGTGTTCAGGTCCACGGTGTAGACCGACGAGGCCCCGCCGTTCGTGACGGTGACCCGAGCCTGCCCGGTGGGGCTGGCCGCCTGCTCGACCGCGACCGAGGCGGCGGGGTCCGCGGCGCTGGCGGTGACCGTCGGCACTGTCGTGGTGCCGGCCGGCCGGAGGGCGTTGTAGCGCAGCACCGTCGGTGAGAAGGACGCCAGGCGCTTGCCGTCGACGCGCAGGGTCGTCAGCGTCGTGTCGGGCACCAGGTTGAAGACGTAGTTCTTCACCAGGGGGCCGAAGAAGCTCTCGGTCGTGACCTTGACGACCGCCTGGCCGGGTACGGCGGACGCCTGGGAGATGATCTCGTAGCGGGCCTTCCGGTCGGCCGTCCGCACCTTGGTGATGGTCGGCGACGCCCCGGCCGGCACGGGGATGGTGTACGAGGTGTCCGACAGGTCGAAGCCGCCGAACGTCTTCCCGTTCACGACGATCTTCGCCGACAGCGGCGCGTCGTCGACCGGGATGTCCCGTCCGCTGAACTCCTTCCAGTAGTTCACCGAGGTGTCCCGCCAGTCGGCGGCGTCGGCCTCGTGGACCGCCAGCTTGGCGCGTACCTCGGCGAACCGGCGTGCGTCGATGTCGGGCTGGAGCGTCTCCCAGGTCTCCCGCATCCAGGTCACGTACTGGACGCCCATCTGGTAGCGGTAGACCAGCTCGTCCCAGAACGTCCGGCCGCTGTCCATCCGATGACCCCACGGCACGTGGTGGAACCACATCAGCAGGTTCTCCGGGACCGACTTGATGTTCCCGTAGCGCTGCTGCAACCGGGGGAAGTACTGGGCGGCCAGGTTGCTGCCGGTGGGGGAGCGGTCGAAGCCCAGACCGACGCTGTCGGCCTTGTTGTAGTAGATCGGGCTCCAGTCGTCGCGGCCCGCCCAGTCGGCCGGGTCGGGACGGTAGTGGACGCCCTCGGCGAACTGGTGGCCGATGCCCAGTGGCGTCTGGTAGCTGACCAGCGACTCCCACGACCCCATCATCATCGCGCGAATGGTGTCGACGACGCGCCGCTCGTTGCTCCAGGTCATCCGCGTCCAGTCGGTCGCGATGTCCGTCGAGTCGAGCGTCCAGTCCCACGCCTGACGGCCGAACGCGAAGAGGTTCGCCTGGCCGAAGTGGTGCCCGGTCAGGTTGTCGGCGTTGCCGAGGTTCGCGACTCCCACGATGGCGGTGTCCGGGTGGTGCTGGGCGGTCCCGTCGACGATGTTGCCGACCAGGCGCTTCTTCAGCAGCTTCCCGTTCGCGTCGGTCGCGTACGTGTCGGTCTTGAGGATCTCCTCGTACATCGGGCCGAGGTAGGTCAGCATCCAGTTCTGGCCCGTGTACTCCTGTGTGATCTGGAGTTCCAGGGCCTGGTTGGTGTTCTCCATCCGGCCGAACATCGGGTGGATGGGCTCCCGGGCCTGGAAGTCCAGTGGCCCGTTCTTGGTCTGGAGGAAGACGTTGTCGGCGAAGCGTCCCCGGCTGCCGTCCGGCTGGACCTCATCGTCGATCGGCCCGAACTCCAGGTAGGCCCGCTTGAGCCGGTCGTTGTCGACCTCGGCGTTGTAGACGAACGTCCGCCAGTGCACAGTCATCCCGAGCGGCGCCACAGCGGCGGCGATGGCGTTGGCGCCGTCACCGTGGTCGTACCCGAAGTCCTGTGGCCCCGGCTGACCTTCGGAGTTGGCCTTGACGGTGAGTCCCATGAAGTCCGGGACCGCGGCCTGGATCTGCTGGGCGCGGCGGTGCCACCAGCCCCGGAAATCCGCGCCGTACGGGTCGAGCTGGCTGTTGGTCAGCGTGTCCGGCGCGAACCGGCTGTCGGTGGGCGCGGTGTAGCGGATCGACAGGCCCAACCTGATGCCGTACGGACGCAGCGCGTCGGCGAGGGCGGCCTCCTGCGCGATGCGGGCGCTCGTCAGGTACGCGTTGTCGGCGTTGACGTTGTTGATGGTGATGCCGTTGATGCCCAGCGACGCCAACGCGCGAGCCATGACGAGGTAGCGGTCGAGGATGACGGGCAGGTTCCGGCCGGCGCTGGCACCGGTCGCGGCGAAGTTGAAGATCGCCCCGCTCTCGCCGTTCAGCCCGCCGGTTCCGGAGGCGTTGTTGCCGGCGTAGAGACGCTCGGTCTCCCAGTTGTTCAGCAACCGATGCTTGATCTTCGGTGACTCGGCGACGCGGAGGTGGTCGATCGGTTTCTGGGTCTGTAGGAGCCGGAGGAAGGCGAAGGTGCCGTACAGCGCGCCGAGGTCGGTGTTGCCGGCGATGACGGTGAACCGTGCCCTTCCCCTCGACACCGAGCGGAGGAGGTAGCCCTCGTCGCCCACAGTGGCCAGGTCGCGGGCCGGAATGGTGCGGCCCACCAGCGGCGAACTCGTCGGTGTGCCCACCACGACCGCGCCGTCCGGGACCGTGCCGGCGTCGGCCGTCGTCACAGGTGTCGGCTGACCGAGCAGCCCGCCCAGGCCGCGTACCAGCTCGTCCCGAGCGGCGCCGAGCGTGGTCTCGACGAGCTTCTCATGGGAACCGGGCGCCATGGCGAGGTCCGTCGTGTGCCGGTGGACAGTCGTGGCGTCGGCGTTCTCGACCACGATCGCCGTGGCCGCGCGGCGGTAGTCCTGCAGCAGCTTCGCGTCGTCGACCGGCACATATCGCAGCCACAGGTCGGAGCCGCTGTAGTCGTCCGGCGACGACGGGGCCGCGGCCACCGGCGCGGTGGTGGCGACCGTGAGAGTGGCCGCGACGGTGGCGAGGGCCGTGCCCAGCACGATGAGGGTTCGCCGTAGCCGGGGCACCGAAGCTCGGTTCATCGCCATCTCCTCGTTCGTCCGCTGGGCACGCCGTTCGGCCCGTCCCGCGAGCGCAACGACGTTGCTGGATGGATGCGCGTCGATCCTTGCCGGCGTGGCCGCGCCCCGGCAACGAGTTGTCGTTTCTTGTCGCGGGGCCGGACGGCCTCAGAGCAGGCGGGCCGCCGGGTCGGGTGTGGTCCGCTGCCGCGGCCACTGTGGTCGGGCGCGACCAGGGTTCGGGTTGCGCGCGGCCGTCGAGTCGCGGACGACGAGGCGTACCGGCAGGACCATCGGCCGGCCGGTGTGCCCGGGCGCCCCCTCGATCATCGTGAGCAGGTGCCGGGTCGCGGCCGAGCCCTCCGCGTAGAGCGGTGCGGCGACTGTGGTGAGCCCGGGTGTGACGATGTCGGCGGCGAGGATGTTGTCGAAGCCCACGACGCTGACGTCGCCCGGAACGTTGACGCCCATCCGGCTGAGGCCGCGGATGATCCCGATGGCCATCTGGTCGTTGAAGGCGAGGACCGCCGTCGCGGGACGCGCACACAGCTCCTGCGCGGCCCGCTCACCGCCCGCCATGGTGGGGCTGAACGGCCCGATCTGGCGAACCTTGATCTCCAACTCCATGCCCGCCTCGAGCAGCGAGCGCCAGCGGATGCCGTTGGGCCAGGACGCCTGCGGACCCGCCACGTAGGTGATGTGGTCGTGCCCCAGCTCGCCGAGGTGCTCGGCGGCCCGCCGCACCCCACGGGGGTCGTCCGTGACGACGCAGGGCACGTCGGCGAGAGAGCGGTTGAGGACCACCACCGGCCGCTGCTTGGCGATCATCCTGATGGCCGAGTCCGACATCCGGCTGCTGGCCAGCACGATGCCGTCGACTGTCGACATGGTGCGTTCCACAGCCGCCCGTTCCAGCCGGTCGGACTCCTGGGCGTCGATCAGCACTGTGGTGTATTCGCCGTCGGTCGCCGCCTCCTGCGCGCCGCGCACGATCTCCGCGTACACCGGGTTGGTGATGTCGGCGATGACCAGCGCGATCATCTGCGTGCGGGACGTGGTGAGGGCACGCGCGAGGGGGTTGGTCCGGTAGCCCAGCCGCTCGGCGACCTGCCGGATCCGTTCGGCGGTCTCGGAGTTGACGCGACTCGGTCGGGAGAAGGCGCGGGACACCGTGGACGGTGAGACGTCCGCCTCGACGGCGACGTCGTAGATCGTGACTCGCTGTCCCGGCGGCCTGATGTGGTCGGGCATCTTCATGCTCCTCCCGGCTACGCGCCGTGATCATGGTATGGCGGCGGTGAATACTCGGCAATGCCCCCGCAACAATCCAGCGGCCCGATCCCATTCGCGCGAGGCAATACATGGCAACCCGTTGCCGCCGCGGCGCGCCGGCTGCCTCAATCAGCGGGGATGACACCTGGCGGAGGGAACGGCTCATGGGTATCTCGCGGCGCGGCGCTCTCCTGGGTACGGCATCGTCGCTTCTGGTGGGCGCGGTCGGCTGTGGTGCGCCCGAGGCCCCCGGTGACTCCACTGGCGACAGCACCGGCGAGGTGCCACAGCGGCCCGGTAAGGCCGTCACCCTCAACGTCCTCGACGTGGCGGGCAACCTCCAGCTGACCCAGGCGATGATCGACGAGTTCGTCTCGAAGAACCCCGACGTGATCTCCCGGGTGACCTACTCGAAGGCGCCGGCGCCCGAGCTGGCCGGGAAGATCAAGGCCCAGCAGAGTGCGGACCGGGTGGACATCGGTCTCGTGCTGACCGGCGTCGACGGCCTGGCCGCCGGGATCGAGCAGGGGCTCTGGATCGACGTGTTGCCGACCTTCCAGGACCGCCTCGGCGGCATGAGCAACTACCTGGAGCCGGCCGCCGCGATGCAGAAGCTCGCCGGCAACGCGGGCGTCACCGTCACCTACTACCCGTCAGGTCCGCTGCTCGAATACCTGCCGTCCCGCCTCGCCTCGCCCCCGACCAGCGCGGACGCGCTGCTCGCCTGGGCCAGGGCCAACCCCAGGAAGTTCCAGTACGCCCGGCCGGCCAACTCCGGCCCCGGCCGGACGTTCCTGATGGGTCTGCCCTACATCCTGGGCGACTCGAACCCCAAGGACCCGACCGCGGGCTGGGACAAGACGTGGGCCTTCCTCAAGGAGTTGGGCCAGTACGTCGACTACTACCCGTCGGGCACCACCGAGACGATGAAGAACCTCGCCAACGGCACCGCGCACCTGATCGTCAGCACCACCGGATGGGACATCAACCCGCGGGTGCTCGGCACGGTGCCCAAGGAGGCCAGGATCACCCCGATCGACGGCTTCCACTGGGTCACCGACGCGCACTACGCCGTCCTGCCCAAGGGCGTGTCGACCGACACCCAGGCCGCGGTGCTGGCCCTGCTGGCGTTCATGCTCACCCCCGAACAGCAGGCGAAGGCGTACGACGAGGGTTACTTCTACCCGGGCCCGGCGATCAAAGAGGTCCAGCTCTCCTCGGCGCCGCAGAAGAGCCAGGACGCGATCCGGGAGTTCGGCCGCCCCGAGTACGACGCAATGATCGCCGGGAACCCGACCGAGGTCCCGCTCGACGCGAAGAGCCTCGTGGCGGCGTTCAGCCGCTGGGACCGCGAGGTCGGCGGCGGGAAGGTCAAGCAGGGATGAGCGCCTTCTCCCAGCTGCGGCTGGACGGGGTGTCCCGCCGGTTCGGCGGCCAGGCCGCGCTCACCGAGCTGGACCTGACGATCGAGGCGGGGGAGTTCATCGCCCTGCTCGGCCCCTCCGGCTGCGGCAAGTCGACGGCGTTGAACTGCCTGGCCGGGCTCCTGCCGTTGACGGCGGGGAGCATCTGGCAGGACGAACGCCGCATCGACACGCTTCCACCGGAGCGGCGCGGCTTCGGCATGGTGTTCCAGAGCTACGCCCTCTTTCCGCACCTGACGGTCCGCGCGAACATCGCCTTCGGGCTGCGCATGCGGCGGCTGCCCAAGGAGGAGACGCGCCGGCGTACGGAGGAGGCGGTGCGGCTGGTGCGACTGGAGGACCACGTCGACAAGCTGCCCGGTCAGCTCTCGGGTGGCCAGCAGCAACGCGTCGCCATCGCCCGCGCCGTCGTGTTCGAGCCGTCCCTGGTGTTGATGGACGAGCCGTTGAGCAACCTCGACGCCAAGCTGCGCCTGGAGATGCGTACCGAGATTCGCCGGCTGCACCAGTCGCTGGGCCTCACCACCGTCTACGTGACCCACGACCAGGAGGAGGCGCTCTCCCTGGCCGACCGGCTGGTGGTGCTGCGGGAGGGGAGGGTGCAGCAGATCGGCTCGCCGCGCGAGTTGCACACCCGGCCCGCGAACTGGCACGTCGCCGACTTCATGGGCTACCGCAACCTGTGGCGGGGGCGGGTGGAGCAGCTCGACGGCGACCGGGCCACCGTCGAGTCGTCCGGCCATCGCCTGCTCGGCGAGGTGGTGGGGGACCTCCAGATCCGGGCGGACGCCGTGGTCGCCGTACGCCCCGAGGACCTCCGCGTCGACGGGCCCGGCGAGACCCGCAACGCCATGTCGGCGACCGTCGAGGTGGTGGAGTACCAGGGCCGCGAGTTGGCCGCCGAGGCCCGCACCGACACCGGGCTGCTGCTGCACCTGCGGACCGAGCAGCGGATCGCACCCGGCGACCAGGTCAAGCTCGCCGTCGACCCGCAGCGGCTGCTCGTCTATCCCGCCGACGCGTCGACGCAGCCCGACCGCCTCGCGGACGCCTCGGCGGCGACGCGGTGAGCGGCGCCGGGAGGCCGCTGACGCACTGGCGCCACCGTCTCGCCGAGCGGGGCGTCGATCGTCAGCTCTGGTTGCTGGTCCCGGCCCTGGTCTTCGTCGTCGCACTGTTCCTCTACCCGTTCTTCTACGGGCTGACGCTCTCGTTCCAGCCGACGAAGGGCGGGCCGTTCAGCGACTACGCCCGGTTCTTCTCCGACTCCTACGAGCGGGGCACGATCTGGATCACCCTGCGGATCGCGTTGCCCGCCGCGCTCCTGAACGTCCTCGCCGCGGTGCCGATCGCCTACCGGATGCGCGGCCGGTTCCGGGGCAAGCGGCTGGTCACCACGCTGCTGGTCGTGCCGATCACGCTCGGCACTGTTCTCACCGCACAGGGGTTGCTGAACTTCCTCGGCCCGACCGGCTGGTTCAACCGGATCCTGCTGGCCAGCAACCTCGTCGACGAGCCGGTGCGGCTGACCCACAACTACTGGGGTGTGTTCTTCTCACTGGTGATCACCGGTTTTCCGTTCGCGTTCCTGCTGGTGCTCTCGTACCTGTCCGGCATCGACCCGACCCTGGAACGGGCGGCCGCGACGCTGGGCGCGGACTGGCGTCGCCGGTTCACCCGGATCACCCTGCCGCTGCTGATGCCCGGTCTCGCCACGACCTTCTGCCTGACGTTCGTCCTGGCGTTCAGCGTGTTCCCGTCGGCGGTCCTGGTCGGCAACCCGGCCGGGGAGACCCGGGTCATCTCCCTCGCCGCCTACCAGGCGGCGTACGAGCAGTACGACTACCCGTACGCGTCGGCGATCGCCATGATCATGGGCTTCGTCGAGCTGGTCATCATCGCTGTGGTGCTGGCCGCTCGTAGCCGCTTCTACACCGGCTCCACCGGAGGCAAGGGCTGATGGCAACGACGACCCAGGCGCCACCGGCGCGGCCCCCCGCCACCAGCACCGACCGGCGGCGGCGCATCGCCGCGCGGCCGGCCGCCTGGATCGTGTGGGGCGTCGTCATCTTCTTCTTCCTCAACCTGCTGGGCGTCGTGGCGTCCGTGCTGGTCAGCTCGTTCGGCCAGCGCTGGTTCGACACCTGGCTCCCGGACGGCTACACCACCAGCTGGTACACCCGCGCCTGGGACGAGTTCGCGCTCCTCCAGGTCATCGTCGTGACGCTGGAGGTCTCCGTACTCGTGGTGGGCCTGTCGCTGGTGATCGGCGTGCCGGCCGCCTACGCCCTCGCGCGGCGCTCGTTCCCGGGCAAACGGCTGATCTTCCTCGTGTTCCTGCTGCCCATCCTGATGCCCCCGATCACGTACGGCATCCCGCTGGCGACAGTCCTCTACAAGTTCGGCCTGGCCGGGCACATGTCCGGGGTGGTGCTCGCCAACCTCGTACCGTCGGTGCCCTTCGTCATCCTGACCATGACCCCGTTCATCGAGCAGATCGACCCGCGGATCGAGAGCGCCGCGCGCATGTGCGGCGCGGGCCTGCGGACGGTGTTCCTCCGGGTCCTCACGCCGCTGCTCGTCCCGGGCATCCTCGCCTCCGCGATCCTCGTGCTGGTCCGGACCGTGGGTATGTTCGAGCTCACCTTCCTGACCGCGGGGCCGGACTCGCAGACCCTGGTGGTGGCGCTCTACTACTCGATGTCCGCGTCCGGGATCAGGGCCCAGCAGTCGGTCGACGCCATGGCGGTCATCTACACCTCGATGATGCTGGTCCTGCTCGTCGTCGCGCTGCGCTACGTCAACCCGACCCAGCTGGTGGCGCAGGTCAAGGACGAGCCGGAGCACTGAGGCCGGCGCCGGCGTCGAGGATCTCGCCCAGGCGACCCGCGACCGTGATGAGAGCGGGCAGTTTCGTCCGCAGACCGCGATAGGCAGCGGCGACAGCCGGGTCCACAGCGACGGGCTCACCGCCGGAGACCCCGGGATCGAGCTGGGTGACCGCCCCCTGAAGGTCGGAGGTGTGACCGGTAGCGAAGAGCCCGAGGGCCGCCGCGCCGAGGGTGACGTGGTCGGCGACACCCGCGACGCGGACCGGGCACTCCAGCACCGCCGCCATCACCTCGCGCCACAGCGGAGACCCGAAGGCGCTGCCGGTCAGGCGGACGCTGTCTATCGGGGTCAGCTCGGCCAGCCGGTCACGGACACCAGCGAGTTGCAGGCAGACGCCCTCCACGGCCGCCCGGACCAGGTGGCCGCGCGAGTGCTCGCTGCGCAGGCCCAGGAATGCGCCCGGCGGGGCGCAGCCCTGCGGCGGGGCCTCGTCGGCCCGCAGGTAGGGCAGCATCACGAGACCGTCGCTGCCTGGTGCGATCCGCTCGGCGAGATCCAGCAGCGCGGGCGCGGCACCGTCGTCACCGAGGACGCGTCCCGCCCACCGTACGACGTTGCCGCCGTTGCTGACCGCACCGCCGACAACCCACGCGTCGTCTGTCAACGCACCGCAGGAGAAGGTCTCCGCCGGGTCGGTGAGGGGAGCCTCGACGACCGTCCGCAGGGCCCCGGTGGCCCCGAGCGTCAGGCCACCGACGGTGGGGTCGATCGCCGCCGCGCCCAGACTGCGCAACGGACCGTCTCCCGCGCCGACGACGACCGGTGTGCCGGAGGGCAGGCCGACAGCGCGCCCGGCCGTCGGCGACAACCGCAACACCGCCGTCGTGGGCAGCACCGGCGGCAGCTGACTCTCGGACACCCCGGCGAGATCGAGTACGGCGGAACTCCACAGCCGACGGTGCACGTCGAACATCCCGGTGCCGGATGCCGAGGACAACTCGGTCACCAACATCCCGGTGAGCCGATGGACCACGTAGTCCTTGAGGCCGATCCACCACCGCGTCGCCGTGCAGAGGTACGGCTCGTGGCGGGCGAACCACAGGAGCTTGCAGAGCGGATTCATCGGGTGCACGGGTGTGCCCGTTAACCGGTGCAGCTCCCGGCTCTGACCGGACGACCGCAACTCACGAGCCGCCTCCGACGACCGCGTGTCGCGCCGGGTCAGCAGCGGCGTCACCGGCGTCAGGGCCGCGTCCAGGCCGATCAGGCCGTACCTGGCCGAACTCAACGCGAGGGCGACCACCTCCGCCCCGGCGGTGCCGGCCACACACGCCGACACCGCCGCCAGGGTGGCCGCCATCAGCACGTCCGGCTCCTGCACCTGCCAGCCGGGCATCGGCTCAAGCAGTGGGTACTCCCGCGTCGCGACGTGTCGTGCGGTGCCGTCCAGTGCGAACGCGACAGCCCGCACGGCCCTGGTGCCCACGTCGACTCCGACGATCACCCGACGCTCCGGCCCCATCCGCACATGGTCGAGCGGTGTTCGGCGGGCCGGCAAGCGGTTGCGCGCAGTTGTCGTGTCGTGTGGCACGAAAACCGACACCCGAGGTGATCTGATGAAACGCGCCGAGCACGAAGCCTGCAACCACCCGCGTACGAACGCAGCTGGTGAGGCTTGTCGAAAGGCGGGAGGGGCCCGGGGCTGGAAGTGTGCAGGCACTCGACCATGCCAACTGTAGCCACCCGTCCACCAACACTGCCCGCAAGCGATGCCGCCGGAAGACCTCGCCCCACCTAAAGGCCAGGCGGAAGGTCAAGTACGTGGGTGTGATTCTGAGCCGAGAACCGGCCGACCTGCCGATCATCCCGGCCGATGGGCTGTCCGCCACGTCCTTCCTACACTTGCCTCTCGCGTCTCCGACAGAGCTGCTGATCAGCTTCCCCGATCACGACCTAGACGACGAGGTGGCTTGAGCTGACGTTCGTCCTGGTTACCACGTCGGATCTGCCCACTTGTGGAGGTAGATGAGGACAACCACCGTCCCTGCCAGCACCAAGAGCACTACCGGCAGCGCAAGCCACGGCCACCGCCCCCACCGCCCCAACAGAGCCAAGGCGTACAACATTGCCGCGACGCCGGCCAAGATAAGGGGAGGAGTCAGAATCCCGGCGATGATCCACGGGTTCGCGTTGAGATAGCCGCCAGCAACCGCAAGCAGGTAAATGATCGCCGCAGCAATGAGGTTCGCTACCACGTTGACCCCAGCATCGCGGGCCAGCTCTCGCCATCCTCGCTGACTCTGCTCCTCGTTCGTCACCAGGCTAGAGTGCCCGACCGACGCCATGCACGCGACGACCCCGCATAGAGGCCCTCAGTTCGCCCCAGAGACGCGGATCCGTGCGGGTTGGGGTATGCCGACGGTGCGGGCGCATGCTCAACGCTCTGTGACGAACTCAGAGCCCGGCGTCTAGTACGAACAACGCGGTACATTGGTCGGGCACGGCATTCGGCATGCGGCCAACGGTCCGCCTCCGTTCGTCGTAGGTACGTGCAGCGGGCTAAAACTCGATCATCCGCTCACCGCACGTAACCCCCGTGTACGCCAGATCTCTCCGGGGACCAGGACGGTACGTGCCTCCTGGTCATTCCCGTTGACAGATCTGGAGACACCCCTCGTGTCTAGGAATCCTGGGGTCCACAGCCCGCACGTGCCGTGATGGAGCGTGAGCGTTGGTCGATTGCGCTTGCTGCTCGCACGATCGACGTGGTTGAAGAACATCTACGCAACGTTTTGCGCGGGATCACGCGACCGATGCCCGAGGTCCGCGACCGGCTGCCGAAGCTCCTTGGCCTCCCGCTGGATGAACTCTTCACGGCTGATGTTCTAGCCAAGCCGTACGACCCGACCCCGCGCTGTGCGTGGAAGTCGGCCCGGTCATGAGCGTCGCTCGTCGGCGGATGGACTTCAGTCCTCGGACTGTCGCCACGTGCTGGCCTCAGCGTGAATGGCCGACCCCGGAGACGTTCGAAGAGGTCGCCGCTCAGGACGCGGTGCCGTCCGCATGTGCTCAGGGTCTACCGCCGGTCATCCAAGATCCGTCCGCTCTGGACAGCCTCGGCACCCTCTGGCGCAAAAGGTGAGGGCTCCCGCACGGCCGCTGCGCAGGAGCCCTCATGGTGAACCAATCCGAGAAGGAGCAAACCACATGTCTAACTCCGAAACTCCCCAAAACGGGGCCACCAAGCGGTGGATCAATAACTACCGTCGTCCGCTAGAGCCGATGATCGTTGAGGCCATCCGCATGACCGGCCGAACGCCGAAGACGAAGGAAGACCGGGCGCTTCACCGGATCCTGACTGACCGGGCCAGGCGGGCGGGAAGTAGGGGCTTGATCCTGCTGGTCCTCTGGCAGTTGAACCGGGTGGATAACCCGGACGAGCTGGAGATGTTCTACCGGGCCCTGCGCCCATACGTCGCCCACGTCCCGAAGTGCGCCGCCCTGCTCGACGAGATCTACGCCGAGATGTGGCATCACTGCCAAGTACCGCGTGAATCCGCCCTCGGGCTCACCATCCGCCCTGTTCGGCAACCGCGTGATCAGAGTGCAGCCGTACTGAACACGGTGGGGGTGACCGGTACCCCCGACGCGCGGTGACAACGCCTCTGCGACCAACTGAACACCCCTAGCCAGCGCCTCCCATCCATACGGACGGGGGGTGTTGGCCAGTGAGCGGGTTGCATGTTCAGCTACACTCATCGACGTCTCCCCTGGAGCAAGCGCCCCCTGTTGGCCTTCCTCTGGATCAGGAGTGCGCAGGTGACTTGCTGCTCATTGCAGCGGCCTGCGCCCTGGCGTGGTCAGCCGACAGGCCGTTCGTCGGGTCAGAGTTACCTATACCTGGACGTAGTCGTGCCCCCTTACATGGGTGCCTCGAAGGCACCAAGCAACATCTGAGATCTTGCTCAGTCGGCGCAGGACCTCGGCTTCACCAGTCATTGCGTACTGGTCGAGCTGAGCCCTGCGTGCCTCACTCGACCGGAGTGAGGAGAGGCAAGCAGTGGGGCTCGAAGATCCTGGGCTCTGGGTAGCCGTTCCAAGCATCTCTGCCGTCGTGCTGGCGGGTGCCAAACTGTTGCATTTCAAGATCAAGGCTGACCGGGACCGAGCCTTGGCCGAGATGGCGTTGCGTGACACAAAGCCAGATGAGCGGCCTGCCATCCTTGACAGCCTCGCTGGGCTGCGCCCGTTCAATCCGCAGGTGGCGGATGGACCCGAGCCAGACGAACAACCCTCGCTGCCGGGGCAGTTCTCAAGGAAGAAGCGTCGATGATCAGCGGAGGGCGCCTGCGGTCGCCGTGTCCGGTCAGTCCGGCGTGTCGTCCTCGGTCGGGCGTGGCTGGCGGTACTTCTTGATCCACGCCTCGATGTCCTCGGCCAACCAGACCTTCGTCCCCCGTAGCTCCTGGTACGGCTTCGGGAAGGTGGGGTATCGGGCGAGCTGCTGGAACCGCTGTCGCGAGACGCCCAGGCGCTCGGCGATCTCGTACGGCCCCATGAGCTGCCCCGGCCCTCGGTCCATAGCCCGAACGTAAAGCGACTCGCCCTTTCCTTTCGGCTATTGCCGGTTGACTAATCCGACCGAGGGGACGACCGTGGACGCATGACCCGACGCGTCCCATATGCGGAGTATCTGACGGCAGTAGCCATGACCCTCGCTCGCAGGCGTAAGCCGGTGTGCTCGTGGATCAAGTGGCGGAACGTCTGCAAGTGCGGGAACGAGCTGCCGTGTCGGGCCAGACACAAGATCCCGATCAACCGAGGTCACTGGCCAGGTGAGAGCTGATGACCGCGCACGGACCGGTCCTCCCGTTGTGGCTGTGCGAGACGTGCGACCGGGCCTGGCCCTGTGCCACACGCCGCGTTGAGCTGCTGGACGAGTACGCCGCATCGCCGGTCGCGCTGGCTGCTTACCTCGGGTCGCACCTCACCGCAGCGCGGCAGGACATGACCTGGGCCTCCCCGGACACCTTGAACCGCAGGTTCCTCGGGTGGCTGGCGTGAAGCCAGGAGACGTCGTGCTGATCGGGGCGGCCTGCTCGGTGCAGTTCGCCGGAGATCGGGCGCTGTTGCTGCGGTTGGTGTCAGTCGCCGAGACCGACCGGTACAACGGCTGGGTGTGGATCACCGGATACGTGTTCGACGCGAAGGGGTTGGCTACGGCCAAGCGCGAGCTGTACGTCCTGAGGGCCGGGGTGGTCATCCAACGGCGAACCGCCCCGGCGGGTGTGCAACCGAGGCGGTCCAGTTCGCGCGTGCGGGCCTAAGCCGTATCGACGGTATCCCCGCATGGGTCAATCGTTGAGCGTGTCTGTGCGGGCCATCGGGTGATCCTCGGTCCCGTCGTGTTCGTCCTTGGCGCAGATGATGCACGGGGGAGTCACCTTCCCCAGCAGCAGCGCCGCCCTGGTGTGGGTGTGGCCAATGCGAGCGAGCAACGCGCGTGCCTGGACGAAGTCTCCGTTTGCCAGTTGATCTCTGGCCGCTTCGTACGCCCGGTCAACCTGCGCCTTGAACCGATCGAATGCGGCGAGCAGGTCGGGTTGAGTGGTCACTTGGCCTCGGCAGCCTTGGCGTGGTTGGCCCGGCAGGCCGCCCGGCCCTAGAGGTCGCGGGGGCGTCCACACTCCGCGTGGTTCAGGCGGTTGTTTCGCCGACCTTCGGCGCGAACTCGGGCTTGGCCGGCGCAGCCTTCTTGGTCGGGGCCTTGCGGGTGGCAGCCTCGGTGGCCTTCGCGGTCGTGGCAAAGGGCTTGGTCGGTTCGGTCATGGTGTCCTCCTCGGTGGTGACGCTCCGTAGTGGAGCGAAGCCAACATAAGAGGACTCCTGACCAGTCCTAATACCCTTCCCATCTGGTCTGAGACTCGGCCTCCAACTGGTGGGACCTAACTGGGAGGTTGTACCTGTGGGGCCCTGTCGTCCGGCACCAGCCGGCTCAGCGCGGCTGCCAGACGCCACGCGGAGAGCACGTACTCGTTTGCGTCCTTGATGCTCGGTACTTCGGTGCCGTGAACGACGCGGTTCCGCAACTCCCAGAGCCGGCTAGCCAAGGCGAAGAGCTCATCGGGTACCAACTCAGACTCTTCTAGAACTCGTGGATTCGGGTGCGGGTGCTTGCGCCGCCCGGGCTGGACGAACGCGGGAATTACCGCCTCAACCAAGTTCCATGCCCGAATCATGCCACCGAGGGGATGCTTCGAGGCTTCCTCAACTAGATCCGCAAGTGAGGGCTTGGGGACAAGAGTGGTCTGACCAGACGGCACCGCAGCCGGAAGTTCGTTCGGCGTCTCGGGCGCGGCGGCTTCGGCTAGTTCACTCGTTGCGCTTACCTCCTCGCTGAACTCGGCTTCAATCCCGGCTGGCCCGGTCAGCCTGGTCAGCCGCGTGATCATTTGCGCAATCTGCTTCCGTAAGAGCACCACTGCGGCCAAGGCCACGATGGGCCACGCCAGGGCTGTCACGATCTTGACCGTTGCTTCAAGCCATCCCACGGCAGGGATCGTAAGTCGTCGACGAGCAAGCTGTCGCATCGAGGTCCTACCCTGGCCGGGTGCTTGCTGCTGAGGCTCCAAAGATCACCGACTGGATGCAGGCGTGGGGGAGCCTGGCTGGCCTGGTGATGTCCACCTTCGCCGTGATCTTTACGGGTCTGTTGTTCCGTCACGAGATCCGCGTGCGCCGCGAGGAGCAGCGCGACAACGAGGCCGCATTGGCGCGGCTGGTCGTGGCTGAATATCTCACCATGAGCACCACAGGCGTTGATGTGAACGGCTATCTGGTTGGAGATCTCACCTACGTCGAGTATCGAATCCGCAACGTCAGTCCGTCCCCGATCTTGAATGTGTTTCTCGCCGTAAGGGACCGTAGGGACGACAAGCTTTATCGAACCACAGAAGTCCGTTCAGTCGTTGTTACGCAGGCCGACATGGGCGTGACGCTCAAGCCTCCACTGAGTCGCCCGAAGCTTGGCGACCCGACCTTCCTGATACCCGTCATCATCTTCACGGATGCCAACGGCCTATCGTGGGTTCGAGAGGGAACGGCTGGCCCCAAGAGAATTCTGCGGGGTAAGTCCACCTCAGGTTCCTACCCCTAGACCAGCCAGATCGCTGACACTCGCTGGGAGAACACCCTCGCGCGGTGGAGGTCGAACCGTTGCCGCCAGGCTTCTTCCGTCTCACCACTTCGCCTCGGTGGTGCGCTGGTGAACAACCGGCCCGTCTCGGGGTTGGTCGGCTGAGGGCCAACCTCGATGCGTTCGATGACCGACGCCCGCTTCCACACGTCGTCACGCTCGTTCCACACCTTGCGCAGCTCGGTACCGCTCGGCAAGTTGGTTCGCTTCTGTGCCCGGAGGGCAGCGTCACGGGCTTGGGTGTTGGCCTCGATCCGCTCGACCAGGCGACCACGGCGGTTGCGGTACTCCTGGTCGGAGATCAGCCCGTCGTCCTTCTCGTAGCCAAGATCCTTTAACTTCCGTTCGTCATCGAGGATGTTCTTACGCAGCTCGGCCGTGGGGTCGTCGCCGCGCTCCTGCGCTGCAATCGCCTTACGCAGCGCGGGGGGTCGAGTCGAACGAACACCTGCTCGGTGACGTAGTCCTCAAGCGCCCGCATGACGATGCGCGTACCCCCACAGCCACCCCTGTCTTTGCCGCACTCGAAGGTCGGACCTTCGATGCGGAGGGCGCTGCTGGAGGTCATCCGGGTACCGCAGATCGACCCATCCGGCCGCGTGTTCTTGCAGGTGACCAGACCCGACAGCCTGTACTTCCGCTGGTTGAATTCCTTCTTACACCGCTCCGGGTCGTTCAGGATCTCGACCACACGCCGCCAGTCGTCGGGGTCAACGATCTTCTCCCAGGGCGTGGGGTGTAGCTCGCCGTTGTACTCCCGTAGGCCCGCGATGGCGGGTTCATCAGGGCACGCTTCAACGTCCGCGCGACATCCCGAAGTCCTTGGCGATCCCGTACAGCGACTCACCAGCCAGCACCCGGCGGACGGCATCGGTCACCCGTGGCGCGTCGGTGGTGTGGTGCCAGAACCTGACATACCGCAGCTTGCCCTTGACGATCTGGCGCTCACCATCAATGCCGAATGGCAGTAGCCCGCCGTGGAACTCGCCAGCCCAAGCCTGTCGCTTGACGTCCCGCTCGACTCGCTCGGAGATCTCTTCCGCTTCGCCGACGTCCTGAGCGGCCATGGTGGGTGCGATGCGTCGCCCCTGTGACCACTTGAGATCCCATAGTGCTGCCCCAGTTCGATCAGGTCTTCGTTCTCGCGGGGCTTACGGGTTAGACGACCGCTGGTGTACGCCGCGATGACCTCGAACTCACCGGCCTTGGCAGCAGCCACCATCCGCTCGTAGTCGGCTCCGCGCTTCTTTGACTTGGTGCTCGCGCTGATGTCGTTGTCGACGTAGCTCGCGACATACACCAGGTTCTCTCGCTCGGCTAACGCATCTAGGTCCTCGTCTTGTCGGCCGATGCCCAGCTCACGACCCTCGCGGTCGTCGCTGATCCGCCGGTACTTCGCTGCGGGTCGGGGCGTCATCCAGGGACCGGATCGGGGGTGCCCAGTATCGCGCAATGCGACGTCACGGCGACGCGTAGCCGACCGTTCGCGCGGAAGATGGGGCACCAGCGACGCGAGTGGTGACAGGATTGTCGACATGCCTGCTCGCGCACTGAGCTTCGGAATGGTGGCGGAACAGTACGAACGGTACCGACCGGGCTACCCCGCCGAGCTTGTCGACCTGGTCCTGAGCTACGCGGATCGGCCGATTCGAACGGCACTGGAGATCGGCGCCGGAACGGGCAAGGCGACCCGGCTGTTCGCCGGAGCGGGCGTCACTGTCACCGCGACCGATCCGGACGGGGCCATGCTCGCCGAGCTGCGCAAGCACGTGCCAGCAGGCGTCGAGACCGTGCGGGCAGCATTCGAGGGCCTGCGGCCGGAAGCGACCTACCACCTGGTGTACGCGGCGGCGGCACTGCACTGGACGACACCGCAGGGCCGATGGTCGCGGATGGCCGCGCTGCTGGAACCAGGAGGCGTGTTCGCCTCGTTCGGCGGACCAACCCAACTGGCCGACCCGGCGGTGGCGGACGCTGTCCGCGCCGCCCGGGCGCCCTTCCTGGAGAGCGACGAGATCCCGTCTCCCGACGGCACGCCCCCGGAACAGGCCATGCAGTGGCCCGGCACGGAACTCCAACGCTCCGAGTGGTTCACCGACGTGCGGCAGACCGTGATCGAGCGGCGGCTGACGATGAGCGCGCGCGACTACGTTGGGCACCTGTCGACGATCTCGGCGTATCTCGCGCTGCCGACCTCGACGCAGGAGCAGGTCTTCAGCCAGATCGAACAGGTCCTGCCCGAGACGGTCGAGCTTTCCGCCGACGTCATCGTGCATCTCGCCCGTCGGCGCCCCGGGCAGTAGCGCCCGAGGCGCTCAGACCAGGAACTCCTCGCGCATCCGCGCGCCCAGGTTGATCCCACCGACCGCCCGTGCACTGGCCGGGTCGTGCACGGCGACTGTGTTGTTGCGACGCATCAGCTCCCGGACCGCGGGCGGCAGTCGCGGCGGGTCGTCCATGGCCGCGAGGACCTGCCCGGCACTGACGATCAGTCGATCGGCCAGGGTGGCTGCGTCGGTGTCCACCCGCACCCGGCCGTACTCCCAGCCGGCGGTGGTCAGGTCGAGCACTTCGAACACCCGGGTCACCAGCGGGTTCGGGTCGGTCACCCGGTCGAGGCGGGGCGCCCGGTTGCCGAGCACAGTGACGGCGGCGGCCACCTGCGCGTACGGGTGGAAGCCGCACGGCAACGCGAACAGCGGCCAGCGCAGGGCTGGGCCCGCCTCCTTCCACAGCGGGCGGTAGTTACGGCGGTGCACCAGCAGCCGTCGGCCCGTCCGTCGGTGGATCTCCTGGGCCTGGGCCTGAAGGTCCACGTGGGCCTCGTCGGCGACCTGACTCACGATCCGGGTCGCCACCACCAGGCCGTCGTCGCTGTCGAGTGAACCGGTGAGCGCGTCGACCTGCTCGGTGAACCGGACCCGCGCCTGGGGGCCGTACCGGGACTGGACGTCGTGCAGCAGCGCCTGCTGGCGTCCCGGGTCGAGCTGGACTCGCCTACCGCCCAGCAATCGACGGAGCCAACGCATGTCGCCTCGATTCAGCAGAGCCGTCGCGGACGGCGGCAATGCTAGTGCGTCGACCCTCCCTCATGTTCTGAAGGGGGGCGATCGACTTCGCTGGCGGAGACGGCGATCACCGCCGACGTGGCGTGATCAGCCCCGACTCGTACGCCCACACGACCAGTTGGGCCCGGTCGCGGCAGTGCAGCTTCGTCATCGCCCGGTTGACGTGTGTCTTGGCGGTCAGCGGACTGATCACCATGCGCGCGGCGATCTCGTCGTTGGTCAGCCCGCGGGCGACCAGCTCGACGATCTCCTGCTCCCGGGCGGTCAGCACGTCGCGTCCGGCCGTCGGCACGGGCGGCGGTGGGCCGGCAGCGAACTCACTGATCAGTGTGCGGGTGACCGTCGGCGCGAGCAGCGCGTCGCCGCGCGCGACGACGGTGACGGCGTGCAGCAGGTCGGCGGGGTCGGCGTCCTTGAGGAGGAAGCCGCTGGCGCCCGCGCGGAGGGCGGCGAACACATAGGAGTCGAGCCCGTAGTTGGTGAGGATGAGAACGCGGATCGCGGCGAGGTCGGGATCGGCGGCGATGCGTCGGGTGGCCTCGATGCCGTCGAGGCCCGGCATCTGCACGTCCATCAGGACGACGTCCGGGCGCAGACATCGTGCCAGGTGGACGGCCGAGGTGCCGTCGGTCGCCTCGCCGACGACCTCCAGGTGGTCCTCGGCGTCGAGCAGTGCCCGGAAGCCGGCTCGCATCAGCGCCTGGTCGTCGGCGATCAGCACCCGGATCATCGCGGCTCCCGCAGCGGGAAGGTGGCCCGTACGGTGAACCCGTGGTCGTCGTGCGCGGCGGTCCGCAGGGTGCCGCCCAGTGCGCTGACCCGCTCCCGCATGCCGCGTAGGCCCACGCCCGGGGTCAGCGGATCGGCCGGCGACGCCTGACCGTCGTCGGTGACCGCGACGGTCAGCCCGGCCGGGGCGTACTCCACCTGGATGTGCGCGGTCGCGGGGCCGGCGTGGCGGGCCACGTTGGTGAGGGCCTCCTGGATGACCCGGTACCCGGCCTGGTCGACCTCGTCGGGCAGCTCCCCGCGCTGGCCGGTGACGGTCACCTGCACCGGTACGCCGACCGCCCGGGTCCGCTCGGCCAGCTCGTCCACCCGGGCCAGCCCGACCCGATCGCCGTCGGTGGGCGCGCGGAGGACGTCGAGGGTCGTGCGGAGTTCCCGCATCGCGGCGCCGCTGGCCTCCTGGATCGCCAGCATTGTGGTCGACGGTTCCTCGCCGTGTTTGCGGGCCAGGTGCACGGCGATCCCCGCCTGCACCTTGATCACCGAGATGCTGTGGGTCAGGGAGTCGTGCAGGTCCCGGGCGATGCGCAGGCGCTCCTCCCCGGCGCGCCGCAACGCCATCTCCTCGCGGGTGCGTTCGGCCTCGATCGCCCGCTGTTCGACCTGCTCCAGGTACGCCTGGCGCTGCCGCGTGACGAGCCCGGCGACGTTGGCCGCCACGAACCAGCCGAGCAGCAGGGCCGTCCGCTCGGCGACCAGCTGGCCTGGTCGGCCGGCCGGCGCCAACGAGATGTCGTGGGCCAGGAAGCCACCGAGGAAGGCGAGGCTGGCCACGGCGGCGACCGACCGGTGCCCCTGCCAGGCGCTGACGTAGACCGCGCAGAGGACGGGGAACGCGGCGGACACCCCGGGGTGCACCCGGACGTGAACGGCCAGCATGGCGACGGTGACCACGCCGAGCGCCACCACCGGGTGACGCCGGCACGCCGCCAGGGCCACCACCGTGGCGAGGACCAGGGCGACGTCGAGCACCTCGACCGTCGCGGCGTCCGGGGTGAGCGCGGCGTTGCCGAGCAGGAGGACGCCGAGGGCGAGACCGCCGAGGGCGTACGGGAGGTCACGGCGCATGGTCGCACTGTAGAACGGCCGTCGTCGGTGGAGCATCCCGCGCGCGTGGTACCTGCGGCGTACCACGGACGCGGTAGGAGCGGCGGGGCAAGTGTCTGCGGCGGCACGACGCTTTCCCGGCCCGCCGCCACGAGCATCGAGCCCATGACATACCGCTTCTTCATCCCCACACCGACGAGGGCGGCCACCGGCCGCACCGCGGCGGTCTACCAACAGTTGCGCGACGACTTTCTCGGGCCGTTGCCGACCTTCCAGGCGCTCTCCGCCGTGCCGGACGTGCTGGCCGCCACCTGGGCACTGATGCGGGAGGCGCTGCTGGCCGGGGACGCGCCCCGGGTCGACCGCGAACTGGTCGCGGCCGCGGTGTCCCGGACCAACCGCTGTCAGTTCTGCGTCGATGCCCACGTGCTGTTGCTGCACGCGCTGGGCGCGCCGAGGCTGGCCGAGGCCGTCGCCCGGGGCGAGACACCGCCCGAGTCGAGGCACGCCCAGCTCGTCGGGTGGGCGCAGACGAGCCGTAGCCCCGGAGCCGCCGACTGGACCAGCCCGTACCGCCCGGAGATCACCGGCACCCTGCTCGCCTTCCACTTCATCAACCGGGTCGTTTCGGCGTTGCTCGACAGCGATCTGCTCCCCGGCGGCCTGCAACGGTCCCCGCTGGTGCGCTCGGTCGGGGGCCGGCTCTACGCCAAGGCGGCCCGGGAGCCGAAGGAGCCCGGCCGAAGCCTCCCGCTCCTCGACGCCGACGCGACGGCGTCACCTCCGGCGTGGGCGGGGGACAGCCCGGTGGGCGTCGCCTACGCGGCGTTGCGGAACGCCGCCACCCGGGGTGGGGACCTGCTGGGCGACGTGGCGCGCCAGACCGTCACGGCCACCGTGCGCTGGGAGGACGGCCGGTTCCCGGCCCGGCCGGCGGACTGGGCCGTCGACCTGGTCCGGGATGTGCCGGGGCGGGACCGCATCGCAACGCGGATCGCGTTGCTGGCGGCGTTCGCGCCCGGCGCGATCAGTCAGGGCGACGTCGCTCTCTGGCGGCTCTCCCATCCGGCCGACGCCGACCTCGTGCGGTTGGTCGCGTTCGGGGCGATCACGGCCACCGACCATGTCGCCAGGGCTCTCGCCTCGGCGCGCCTCTAGGAGGTAACCCCATGCGCAAGGCATTCGTCATCGTCAGCGTCCTGTCGCTCGCCGCGTTCGCCCTGCAGTTCGTCTTCGCGGCCGTTGGCGGGTTCACGAGACCCACCGGCGACGACGCGTACGCGCTGCACAGCGTCAACGGCATGGCGGTCATCCCGGTCCTCACAGTGCTCACCGCCCTGTTCGCCGCGCTGGCGAAGGCGCCGGGAAGGCTCATCGGGCTGGCGATCCTGCCGATCGGCCTCGTCGTCCTCCAACCACTCATCGCCATGCTCGCCGAGGCGTTCACTGACGCGTCGGGTGTCAGCACCCCGCTCGGCCTGACCATCGGTGGGTTGCACGCGCTCAACGGAATCATCGCGGTCCACGTCGTGGTCGGCGTCCTTCGGGGGGCGCGACAGTTGGCCGTCCCGGTGCCGGCCAGCGCGGCTCGGCTGGTCACCCGGGAAGGGGAGCCGGCATGACCACCGGGTCGCTGCTCGTGGCCGACCTCGTGATCGCGGTCCTCGCGGCCGCCGGCTGGCTGGGTGCCGGCGCGGCGTCCGCCGTCCGGCGGCGTCCGCTGGCGCTGGCGCTGGCGGCCGTCGCGCTGCTCCTCACGCTCGCACGCGCGGTCACGATCACCGCGCTCGCCCGCGCCGGCTGGTGGTTCGCCGCGGAGAAGGTCCTCATCGCCGGCCCCCTGTCGCTGGCGGCGGTGGGCGTCGCAGGTCCGCGGTTGCTGCGGGTCCCGGGTGACATCCGGGCCGTCGCGGTTCCGCTGCTCTTCGCCGGGTACGCCACGAGCGGCGCCCTGCTCGTGACGATCCTGCACGGCTATCCGGCGTCGGCCGGGGCGGGGCTGCTCGCGGTCGCCGGGATCGTGACGGCGACGGTGATCTCGGCGCGTGCTCTCGGCGCGCGCCCGTCCCGGACGGCGTCCCGGGTGGCCCTCGGGGTGGCGGTCGGGGCGCTGGTGACCGGAACCGGGCTGACCGTCGCCCCGGGCGCCGCGCCCGCCGTACCGCATGATCATGGTTCTCCGGCGACCCGGATCGCCGACGAACCCACCCGGCGGTTCACCCTGACCGCCGGCACCGCCACCGTGGACGCGGGCGGCCGGGACGTCGACGCGTGGGCGTTCAACGGGCAGGTACCCGGGCCGGAGCTGACCGCCACCGTCGGCGACGTCCTGGAGGTGACGCTGCGCAACCGGGACATCGGGCGCGGCGTCACGCTGCACTGGCACGGGTACGACGTGCCGAACGATCAGGACGGGGTGCCCGGGGTGACGCAGGCGGCGGTGCGGCCCGGGCAGGAGTTCGTCTATCGGTTCCGCGCCGATCAGGCCGGCACGTACTGGTACCACACGCACTCGGCCTCGGATGTCGGCGTGCGGATGGGTCTCTACGGTGTGCTGGTGGTGCGACCGGGGCCGGTGACCGGCCTCGACGTCACGGTGCCGGCGCACACCCTGGCGGGCCGTCAGTTGCCCGCGCTGAGAGTGGAGAAGGTCGAGGCCGGCGTGCCGGTGCGGCTACGACTGATCAACACCGACAGCACGACGCACCGGTACGCCCTGGCCGGGACCGCGTTCCGGGTGGCCGCGATCGACGGCGTCGACCTGCGGGGCCCGACGCCGCTGGTGGACACCGCCGTGCTGATCCCGGCCGGGGGCCGCTACGACCTGGTCTTCGACGCGCCGGCGACCCCGGTGGCGCTGTTCGTCGACGGCCGGGCGGTCTACTCGACCGGCCCGGTGTCGACGGCGACCGGCGCCTGGCCGGTGCTCGATCCGCTCGCTTACGGCGCGACCGCTCCGGAGCCGTGGTCCCGGTTCGACAAGACGTTCACCCTCGTCCTCGACCGTGGCCTCGACCTGCGCACATTCCTGCCGAGGTACGCCCACACCGTCAACGGCGCGGCGGACCCGGACATCCCACCGCAGGTCGTACGCCTGGGTGACGTCGTGCGGTTCACGATCGTCAACCGGTCGCAGATCGTGCACCCGTGGCACCTGCACGGCCACCACGTCCTGGTGCTGGCCCGCGACGGGAAGCCGGCGAGCGGAGGCCCGCTGTGGCTGGACTCGTTCGACGTCCGTCCGGGCGAGGTGTGGGAGGTGGCGTTCCGGGCCGACAACCCGGGAATGTGGGCCAACCACTGCCACAATCTGACGCACGCCGATGCCGGGATGACGCTGCATCTCATGTACTCCTGATCGTCCTGCCGGCCGATGAGCTGCGCACCTGTGCCAAGCTGGTTCATGCCCTTGAGCGCGCATCACCTGAGAGCGTCGGTCGCCGTCTCGGACATCTCGGCGGCGGTCGCGTTCTACGAAGGCAAACTCGGTCTACCGGCGTTGCGGTCCGGGCCGAGCGCGACAGTCGTCGACGGCGGCCGCGTCTACGGTTCCGGTGGTGGCCCGGCGCTCAACGTGTTCCAGTCGGTCACCGCCGGGAAGACTCCGGCAACACTGGCGACGTGGTATGTCGACGACATCGACCAGATCGTCGACGAACTCTCCTCGTCCGGCGTCGAGTTCATCCGCTACGAACCGTTGACCCACGACGCCAAGGGGATCACGGCGCGGGCAGGTGGTGGGCGCATCGCCTGGTTCCAGGACCCGGATGGCAACACCTTCGCTGTCGAAGCTGACGTTTGAGCCGGGAAGTGTGGGTAGCTTTCCTGTCATGACTGAGGACAGCTTCCGCTCGGTGGAGATCGAGCGCACCAGCCTGGGCAACTACGTCGTGCGGAATGTCCGTGGTGGCTCGGTGTCGCTGGGCACGGGCGAGGACGCCAGTTTCACGCCGGTGGAGCTGTTGTTGGCCGCCATCGGCGGCTGCACTGCGGTGGACGTGGACCACATCACCAGCCGCCGCGCCGAGCCGACCGAGTTCGCCGTCGCCGTGACCGGTGACAAGGTCCGGGACGAGGCCGGCGGAAACCGGATGCGGAACCTGCGGGTCGAGTTCACAGTGACGTTCCCCGACGGCGCGGACGGTGACCAGGCCCGCGCGGCGCTGCCCCGGTCGTTGCAGCAGTCGCACGATCGGTTGTGCACCGTCTCCCGTACCGTCGAGCTGGGCACTCCCGTCGCGATCGCCGAAGGCCCCGGACCCAACGGAGACTGATCGCTGAGCACGGCTACTCAGGCCCGTGCGGTCCACTCGTGTGAGGGTGACGGCATGCGTCGACTACTGGTGCCACTGCTGATCGTCCTCGCCGTGGCGGTGGGGTGCGCCGAGCCGAACGCCCGGCCAGGACGCTCGGACCCGACGGCCGCGGAGCCGGTACCCACCGAACTGCTCGCCGACGGCACCGTCCCCTGGGCCGACCTGAGGATCACCGGTGAGGACCTCAACGGCCGCCCTGCCGCGCCGAGGCGGCCGGCCACCGGCAGCGAACCGTGCCGGGCGGAGCAGCTGACCGGCCGGCTCACCACCTGGACGCGGCCCGGCACCGGCGGTGAGACGCCCCGAGGTTTCGATGCCGCCATCAGCAAGCTCATCGGCGAAGTGGACGTGCGGAACTCGTCCAAGGTCGAGTGCACGCTGCAGGGCGAGGTGCCCACGAAAATGCTCGCCGGCGGCCGTGAGATCCCGATGCTCTACACCCACGGCATCAACGAGGAGGGGCGTACCCGGGTGGTCGCCGTGCCGGCCGGCGGCAACGCCAGCCTGCGCCTGGACTGGTCCGGACCGTTCTGTCAGCCCGTGAAGGGGTCGTTGGAGCTCGCGATCGAGCTGCCGCACGACGGCGGCAGGTTGCGCGCACCGGTCACCGCCGACGAGCGTCCGGGCTGTCCGCAGGGGGAGGGGGTCCACCCCCGCGTGCGGGGGACGCTGTCCGCGAGCGCGTTCACCGAGCCGGTGACGGTGTCGAAGCCCCCGTCCTCGCCGCTCGAAAAGCTCACCGTCGCTGTTCAGGGGCCGACGACCGCCGTCGCCGGGTCGCGGCTCACCTTCCGGGTAACGCTCGGCAACCCGACCGACGGCGCCCTCGCGCTGGACCCGTGCCCGGGCTACCTCATGGAACGGTTCTCTCTCGGCGACGCGACAAACGACGCGGTGAACTCGGCCCAGCTGTACCGGTTGAACTGCCGCCCGCTCACGCGGATCCCCGCCGGCGGCAGCGCCGTGTTCGAAATGGTCGCCGAGGTGCCGGCCTCGATGCGTGCCGGGCGCGAGCTGACGGTGACGTGGAAGTTCTATCTGCCGCACTACGTGCAGGGGGCCAATCAGTTCGGCGTCCTCACCCTCACCGTCGTCTGAGGAGCGCCGCCCCCGGGCCAGCCGCACCGGGAGAGCCGGCCGTGGATGAGAACCAGGGATAGATGTAGTTGAGGGTATGGGAGCGCTCCCGTAACATACCTGTCGCGGCCTGTTAACGCTCACAATCAGTCACGAGCAGTGACCACCACCAATGTGTAGGCCGCCATCCCGCGAGGAGGGTGCTATATGACCAGATCCAGGGCTACCAATGTCGGTCTGGTTGCGGCCGGCGTCGGCTTACTGGTGTCGTCGACAGTCGTCGCAGCGCTGCCGGCCGGCGCCGCGGCTCAGGGTTGTTCGGTGAACTACGCCGTGTCGTCTCAGTGGCAGGGCGGCTTCGGCGCCAGCGTGGCGGTCACGAACCTGGGTGATCCGTTGAGCAGCTGGACGTTGACCTGGTCCTACGGCGCCGGGCAGACGGTGACGCAGGCCTGGAACACGTCGCTGACGCAGAGCGGATCCGCGGTGACGGCGAAGAACGTGAGCTACAACGCTGCGGTCCCGACCAACGGCTCGGTGTCGTTCGGGTTCAACGGGTCGTGGACAGGCAGCAACCCGGCACCGACGAGCTTCGCCCTGAACGGTGTCACCTGCACCGGTGGCACGACGCCGACCGATCCGCCGACCGACCCACCGACGGATCCGCCAACCGATCCGCCGACCGACCCACCGACCGATCCGCCGACGTGCAACCTTCCGTCGTCGTACCGCTGGTCGTCGACGGGCGCGTTGGCACAGCCGAGGTCGGGCTGGGCGTCGCTGAAGGACTTCACAGTCGCCCCCTACAACGGTCAGCAGCTCGTCTACGCCACCACCCACGACACCGGGACCAGGTGGGGCTCGATGAACTTCGGCCTCTTCACGAACTACTCGCAGATGGGCTCGGCCAGCCAGAACGCGATGAACAACGCGACAGTCGCGCCGTCGTTGTTCTACTTCGCGCCGAAGAACATCTGGGTGCTCGCCTACCAGTGGGGTGGGCCGGCGTTCTCCTACCGAACCTCGACCAACCCGACCAACCCGAACGGGTGGTCGGCGGCGCAGACGCTGTTCAGCGGAAGCATCACCGGCTCGGGCACCGGCCCGATCGACCAGGCGGTCATCGGTGACGACCAGAACATGTACCTGTTCTTCGCCGGGGACAACGGCAAGATCTACCGGGCGAGCATGCCGATCGGGAACTTCCCGGGCAGCTTCGGCAGCAACTACACGACCATCATGAGCGACTCGACGAACAACCTCTTCGAGGCCGTTCAGGTCTACAAGCTGCAGGGCCAGACCCGCTATCTCATGATCGTCGAGGCGATCGGCTCGCAGGGCCGCTACTTCCGCTCGTTCACGGCCACCAGCCTGGGCGGTTCGTGGACCCCGCAGGCCACCAGCGAGAGCAACCCGTTCGCCGGTAAGGCCAACAGCGGCGCCACCTGGACCAACGACATCAGCCATGGCGAGCTGCTGCGCACCAACGCCGACCAGACCATGACCGTCAACGCCTGCAACCTGCAACTGCTCTACCAGGGTCGTTCCCCCAGCTCCGGCGGCGACTACGGCCTCCTGCCGTACCGGCCGGGTCTGCTGACCCTGCAGCGCTGACACGTTCTGATCAAGCTCGACTGACCCGGAACGGGCGGGCTCGGCGTCACGCCGAGCCCGCCTGCAGTTGATCCTCTGGCCGCGCAGGGGTCTCGCCTCCCGACCAGGGCCCGGTCGGTTCCAGCGCTTCAGCGAGACAGGCCCTTCTGATCTCTACACGAGGGGCTGTAGCGAGGATGGACGACGTTCTCGGCACTCGCAGGCCAGGCGAGGCGCGGTATCCGCAGCGCATATGCGCTGCGGCACCGAGGGCGAACATCGTGACGGCGGTGACGCCAGGATGCTTGCGGTGGTGGAGGGCTGGATGGGCCAGGTCCACGCCGCCACGATGACGCCGGTGTCCCGGCGCCGGAGCCCGACGTCGGCTAGCCCGTGGACGTCGTGCCGGAACCGCCCCGACAGTGGCGGCGCATTGCGATGCGAGTGACGCCCCTCTGCACCTCACACAGTCGCCCGCGCGGCCCTGATCACTAGATCGGCGGACGGGCCTCGCCGACGCAGGCCGCTGGCAAGGCACAGCAGTACGCCGAGCAGTAGCCACGTTGCGAGGACGATGACCGAATGGGTGGCGCCGTGGCCGTCGAAGAAGGCGGTGGATCGCAGCAGCCGGCCACTCGCACCGGGCGGCAGCAGTTGGCCGAGCATGCCGGACCAGCCGGGTAGCATTTCGGACGCGGTCGCGCTGCCCGACAAGGGATTGCCGATGAGCATCATGGTGGCCGCACCCAGGCCGAGCCCGGTGTATCCGAGCAGGGACTCCAGCCCCAGGATGCTCAGGGAGATGGCCGCGACGCTCAGGGCGACCGCGCCGGTGTTCGCCCAGTAGGAACCGGTCAGGGAGCCGAGCCAGAACTGCAGAATGGCGCTTACGGCGAGGCCGCCGGTGACGGCGAAGGCGAGCGCTCCGATGGCCCGGCGGGTGGTGCCTAGGACCAGTCTTGTCAGCAGAAACGCGGCCAGCAGACCGCCCATGACCAACGGCAGCGCCGCGGCGGCCAGCCCTGCACCACGCGGGTCGTCGACCGGCAGTGGGACGAGGTCGCGGACGGGCGCCGCCGTGCTGGCGCCCCGGGACTGCGGTTGGCTGAGCGCGGTGGCGATGCTGTTGAGGGTCTGGGCGACGGCTACGCTGCCGGCGGAGGCGAGGATGACCTGTGGTGCGCCGGAGCTTACGTCGATCGCCCCGTACACCTCGCGGTCGCGGATCAACTGTTCCGCGGTGGTGGTGTCGGCGACTTCGGTGATTTCGAAGGCATCGGGAAGGCGCTCGTCGAGGGCCGCGCTGATCTGTCTGACCGCAGGTGCCGGCCCGGCGACGGCGATCGGCACGTCATGCACCGACGAGCGTACCGAGGGCCAGGCGAAGGCGGTCAGGAGCACGCTGACAGCCACCGTGAGCATGGCGACGGCCCTGGCCACCGCCGACCAGGGCGACGGCGACGCATCTGTTGCGAACTGGGTCTGAACGGCCATGTCGTCCCCTCCGAGTAAGACGGTGTTCATCGCACGGTGAGCGGGGTTGCGGTCTCGACGCGGGTCAGCTTCTCCGGGTTGCGGACGTAGTAGAGGCCGGTGATGAGGGCGTTCTCGACGCGGACGGCGAGCACGCCATCGAGCCGACCGTCCAGGCGCAGTACGAGTGATGGGTTGCCATTGACCACAGTGGGCTCGGCGGTGAGGATGCTGTCCACCTTGCCGATGCCGGTGACGACCATGCGGGCAACCTTGTCGGCGCCGATGACCGGCCGCAGCGCGGCCTGTTTGATGCCGCCGCCGTCGGCCACCAGGACCACGTCTGGGGCGAGCACGTGGAGAATGCCTTGCAGGTCTCCGATTTCGACCGCGTGCCGCAGCGAGTCCAGCACCGCCCGGGTCAGGCTCGCCGGAACCACCTGGCGTGGCCGGCGGGCGTCAACGTGCCGGCGGGCGCGGTAGGCGATCTGGCGAACCGCCGAGGGAGTCTTGTCGAGGGCGGCCGCGATCTCGTCATAGCTGACGTCGAAGACTTCGTGTAGGACAAAGACGGCGCGTTCGGTAGGCGCCAGCGTTTCGAGGACGAGCATGAGCGCCATCGACACGTTCTCTGCGAGTTCGACGTCGTCGGCCACGTCCGGCGCCGTGAGCAGCGGTTCCGGCAGCCAGGAGCCGACGTACGCCTCCTTGCGGCGCCGCACGGTACGCAGCCGGTTGAGCGCCAGCCGGGTGGTGATCCGGACGAGATAGGCGCGCTGGTCGCTGACCTGCGTCAGGTCGACTTTGGCCCAGCGCAGCCAGGTCTCCTGAAGGACATCTTCGGCGTCGGCCGCCGAACCGAGCATCTCGTAGGCGACGGTGAAAAGCAGGTTCCGGTGGGCGACGAAGGTTTCGGTGGCGGGATCGGCGGGCGGTGTACCCACTGGAAGACCTTCCATTCGATGGTCAGGTCAGCGGGCGGCGAGCGCCTCGAGCCGCCGATGACGAGTGTCGTCCCGGAACTTCCAGGTGAAGGAGCCAGGCTCGTGCGCCTCGTGCGCCAAATGCTCGATCAGGCCCGTGAAACTGGCGCTCTTGATCCTTGCGCCGAGGAAGCCCCCGACAGTGAAACCTTTGGCGATGTCGTTTTTCGAGGCGATTTGTACGGTGGCGGCGCCGTGGCCCAGGCTGACGCACTGCCCGAAGAAGCCGATGACGATGGTCGCGGGTTGTCCGCCCGCGATCCGGCTGAGCACGGTGTCGGCCGCATGTGCGCCGAGTGGATTGGCGGACTGGCAGCTCATCCGCAGCGGCAGATTCGACGGTGCGGCCGAGTCTCCGGCGGCGACGACGCGGTCGTCGTCGACGCTGGTGAGCGTCTCGTCGGTCAGGAGGCGTCCGGCCGCGTCGGTTGTGAGCCCGCTGCGGACAGCCAGATCAGGGACGCTGAACCCGGCTGTCCAGATGGTCACCGTGCTGGGCAATTCGCGGCCGTCCGCCAGCAGGACGGCGTCCCGACTCACCGCGGTGACCCTCGCACCAGGACCGTCGATGACGGTCACCCCGAGCCTCGCCAGCCTCTTGGCGAACTTGCGGCGAACCCGGGGGTGTAGATACGGGTGGAGCACCCTGCCACACACGAGCGTCACGGCGCGGCCCTCGGCTGCCAGCTCGGCGGCGACCTCGATGCCTGTCGCGCCGGCTCCGACCACCGTCACCACGTCCGCCGTAGGTGTGGTGGCGAGCACCGACCGCAGCCGCCGCGCCTCCTCCAGGCTGGCCACACTGTGGGCGCACTCGTCGGCCCCGGACACATCCGGGTCGGCGCTGCCGCTGCCCACCGCGTAGATGAGGTAGTCGTAGCGCACCGTGCCGCCGTTCGCCAACGAAACGGTGCGCTCGGCCGCGTCGATCCGGCTGGCGGTGTCGACCACCAGCCGGACGCGGTCGGCCAGGATGTCGCGGTAGCCGACGACCGCGTCGCCGGTTCCGCCGACGAGCTGGTGCAGTCGGATGCGGTGAACGAAGTTCGACCGCGGGTTGATCAGGGTCACGGTCACGTCGTCGCGCTGGGTGAGGCGGTTGGCCGCCATGACGCCGGCGTATCCGCCGCCAACCACGACCACGCTGATGTTCTCCGTCATGGGTGTCTCCCTCGTTGTCGGCGTTCGGCCACAAGACACCGCCTGAGCGGCTCGCATAACAGCGCGTGAGTCGGGTCACTCGCCCCGCGCACGCCCGACGTTCGGGAAAAAGCAGCGGCCGATAGGTGGTCACCGGCGGACTCGGCGTCGGGTCACCACTGGGTGATGAGCGGCGGGTCCGGTTCGTGTTTCGGCCAGGCTTCGGTGAGGCGGGCGAGGCGGGTGGGTGCGGCGATGCCGCGCACGGTTGCGATCTTGCCGTTGGTGATGTCGAACGTCACGGCGCCGACGACCTGGTCGCCGACCGCGAAGAGGATGGCGGGGGCGCCGTTGACGAGCGCGTAGTGGATGGCGGGTGTGCCGCCGGCAAGTCGCCGTTTCGCGGGTGTGGGTGTGAAGCCGGCCCGTGCTACGGCGGCGATGCGCTGCGGTGTGTCGTACTGCAGCAGCGTGTCGGTCAGGCCGGCGCCGTCGGAGATCGCGGTCGCGTCGTCGGTGAGCAGCGCCACCAGCCGTTCGGTGCGGCCCGAGGAGGCGGCGGCGAGGAATTCCTCGACGATCCTGCGGGCGGATGCCGGGTCGACTTCGTCAGCGCCGCGGCGGCGCGCGGCGGTGATGCGGCGCCGGGCCCGGTGCAGGTGCTGCTGGCTTGCGGACTCGGTGATGTCGAGGATCTCGGCGATCTCGGCGTGGCGGTAGGAGAACGCTTCGCGCAGGAGGTAGACGGCCCGTTCGAGGGGTGAGAGGCGCTCCAGAAGAGTCAGCACGGCCAGGGAGACCGTTTCGCGCTGCTCGACGGTGTCGGCCGGGCCGAGCATAGGGTCGCCGTCGAGGAGCGGTTCGGGTAGCCAGGCGCCGACGGTGCGTTCGCGGCGGGCTTGAGCCGAGCGGAGCCGGTCGAGGCACAGGTTGGTGACGACCTTGATCAGCCATGCTTCCGGTACCTTGATTTGCTGCCGGTCGGCGGCCTGCCAGCGTAGGAACGCATCCTGCACGGCGTCTTCGGCGTCCGCGGCCGAGCCCAGCATGCGGTACGCCAGCGAGGCCAGCCGGTTCCGGCTGGCCTCGAACCGACTGGTGTCGAAGCGATCAGTGGCGCTGCTGTCCACGCGGACCACCTAGGCGGTTAGTCGATCGCCTTCTTGGCGGACGCATTCGGCGAGGGGCGCGGCGGCTAGGCGGTGCTTGCGCTTGGGCACGCCGAAGGTCGGGTGCGAGATGGTCCACAGCGCGATCCTGTTGATGCCCTCCTTGACCAGTGCAGACGTCTGACCGCCCATGTACTTCGGCTTTGCTTGCCCTTTGTCGTCGACCGTCTGCAGCATCCCGTCTCGCCGCCCAAGGGTGATGTAGTTGTACGTGTAGACCAGCTTGGTATTCGCAATTTTGCGGCCGGTCAGGCGTCCCACGATCGCGTCCACGGCCTGCCGGCCAGTGAAGCCGGCCGAACCGCAGGACATCGGCAACGGCCGGCCGTTGTCGCCGACGGCGTAGACGCTGTCGCCGACGGCATAGACGTTCGGGTGCGAGGCCGACCGCATGGTGCGATCGACGACGATCTGACCTTTCTTGGTGACCTCCAGCCCGCCGGCGGCGGCGATCGGATTGACCGCGAAGCCGGCCGTCCACACGGTCGCGTCGGACGCCAGGACGGTGCCGTCGGCGCACAGCACCCGCGTCGCCTCGACGGCTTCGACGCTGCTGTGCTCCAGGACAGTGATGCTCAGCCGGTCGCAGGCCTGACGCAGGTGGCTGCGGGCTCCAGCGGAAAGCCGGGCGCCCAGCTCCCCGCGGGCGACCAGCGCCACCGACAGGCCGGGCCGGGACTCGGCGATCTCGGTGGCGCTCTCGATGCCGGTCAACCCGTCACCGACGACCAACACACGCCCACCTCCGCCCCGCCTGCCCAGGCTGTCCAGGCGCTCGCGCAGGCGCAGCGCCGAGGGTCGGCCGGCAACATCGAAGGCGTGCACGGCCACACCGTGGACGCCACGGTCATCGACGCGGCTGCCGAGCGCGTAGACAAGCGTGTCGTAGCCGAGCTCGCCGCCGCCGCCGCCGCCGCCGCCGCCGCCGCCGCCGCCGCCGGCGTCGGCGACGGCAACGACCTGGCGCTCGGGGTCGACGGCGGTGACACGGGCCAGGCGCAACCGTATCCCCGTACCTGCGAACGCGTCAGCAAGCTTCAGAGCCTCGATCTCCCGTCCGGCCGCGAGCTGGTGCAACCGCATCCGCTCGACGAAGTCCGGCTCGGCGTTGACCACGGTGATCTCGGTGTCCGCCCGGGACAGCCGGCGGGCCAGGTTCCCAGCCACGTAGGCCCCGGCATAGCCGGCGCCGAGGACCACGATGCGGTGCTTCATGTGTTGCTCCTGTCGGTTGCCTTGCTCTCAGTGAGTTGAGCGGAACGGCGCCCCGATTACTGACAGAAACCGCATGTGGCATGGGTCACAGAGTGACAGGAGTGCCGCCCAACGGTGCGCGCGGCGCAGGACGTCGGGTGGGTTGGCAGTGCGGCCCGTGGTGGCCTTGAACCTGGTAAGGGCGGGGATCCGCTGACCGCTACCAGCGCCTCGGCGGGACGCGGACGAATCGGCTCAGTTCTTGGCGAGTACTTCGCGGCGGATCCACTGGAACAGGGTGGGGTTGTCGACGGTGGTGATGACGCTGACGGTGGTACGGAGGTAGCGCTCGTCGTTCAGCATGGCCAGCATGCTCGCGGCCAGGTCCGCGCGGGCGGTGAACCTGCCGTCGGCGTGGCCCTCGACGAGGGCGTAGTCGGTGGGCGACTCCAGGTGGTAGAGCCCGTTCGGGCGCACGATCGTCCAGTCCAGATCGCTGGCGCGGACTAGCGCTTCCATCCGTCGCATGTCGTCGTACAGTGTTTTACCCAGCACCCGCGTCACGTAGGGCAGTAGGACTCGGTTGAACAGAAACCCGCCATCGGAGTACGAGTGCGGTGCGACCCCGGTTGAGCTGACCACCGCGAGGCGACACACCCGATGTCGATCCATCGCGGCGAGTATGTTGGTCACTCCACGCGAGTAGGTGCTGATCGGTTTCTTACCAGCGGGCACCCCGAGCGTCGACATCACCGCATCCCGCTCCGCGACCGCGGCGTCGACGGCCATCGGATCGAGTACGTCGGCACCGACTACCTCGAGGCAATCATGGTGCAGCGGGAACGAGTCCGGCTGCCGGGTGACCGCGGTGACCTGATGCCCGGCGGCGAGTGCCTGGCCGGTGAGCAGGCGGCCGGTGGGACCGTTGGCTCCAAAGACTGTGATACGCATGACGACTGTCCTTCCTTGGTTACGACATCTCCTGGTGAATGGGCCGGGAAGCTGCGCGCAGCGGGACGAGTGCATGCGCCCTCGCCGTTACCTCGTGGCCACGCGCCACCAACCGCGGCACCAGCGGCCGCCCCAACACCCCGGCCCCGGCCGCCACGAACACCCGCACAACCAGTGCCTTCTCCGACGTAACTTCCTGTCTCCGCTACCGAGACGAGACAGCCCGGCCGCTCTGTGACATGCGGAAGGAAAATGGCTGGAAGAAGATCGTCGGCACCGCCGCCTGCGGGGCGGACCTGAAATTTGAGCCTGGGCGCCCATCACACGATGGGTGGCATCGTCGGTCGACCGTGTGCGGACTTCCAAACTGGGGCGCCCGCATGGGGGGCCTTGCGGGGCGGTTGAACAAGTGTTTAATCTGGTGTCATGGTGTCGGAGGGCGTGGGATCTGGGGGGAACGGTGGGGAGTTCGCCACCGTGACCCGGATCCGTGACGCCGCTATCGCGCGGTTCGCCCGCGACGGCTTCCAAGTGGGGTTGCGGACCGTCGCCGCCGACGCCGGCGTAACCGCTGGCCTGGTGATCCATCATTTCGGTTCGAAGGATGGGCTTCGTCTTGCCTGTGATGAGCATGTGCTGGAAATCGTGCGCCAGGCGAAGACCGAGACGCTGACCGACGGCACGGGGACGATGCTGCTCGCGCAGATGGCCGGGGTGGAGCGGTTGGCGCCAATGGTGCGGTACCTGCTGCGCAGCATGCAGGCCGGTGGCGAGTTGGCGCTGAAGCTGATCGAGAACATGATCGCCGACGCGGAGCAGTACCTGTCAGCGGGTGAGGCGGCGGGGGTGGTCCGGTCCAGCCGTGACCGGGCCGCCCGCACGCGGTATCTGGCCTATCAGGCGACGGGCAGCATGGTGCTGTGGTTCACGCTGTACGGGGCCGACGCAGAGCCGGACGAGTTCGCCGCATTGTTCCGCCGGTATATCGAGGATCTCGCGCTGCCCGCCCTTGAGTTGTTCACGCAGGGCCTGCTGGTTGACCGGTCGATGCTCGATGAGTACCTGATGTACGTGCCGGATCCGCCGCGGAGAGGCGACGCAGACAGCACTGCGAGCTAGCGCCACCACGCCCCGGCGTGGCCTCCCTCCTTCGCGAATCCCGCGTGATCGACCACATCAGAACCCGGGCTGCCCTGGGCTCTCTCCTCAAGACGAGGTCTACGACGATGACCGCTGCGATCGACATTCATCACATCAATAAGTCATTCGGCAGGGTGCGGGCGCTGGACGGACTGGACCTTCGGGTCGAGACCGGCACCGTGCACGGCTTTCTCGGGCCCAATGGCGCCGGTAAGTCCACCACCATCCGAATCCTGCTCGGGCTGCTGCGCGCCGACGCCGGTCAGGCCCGGATGCTCGGTGGTGACCCGTGGGTGGACGCGGTGCCCCTGCACCGTCGGCTCGCGTACGTCCCCGGCGATGTCGAACTGTGGCCCAGCCTCACCGGCGGCGAGGCGATCGACCTGTTCGCTCGCCTGCGCGGCGGCACCGACCCAGTGCGCCGCGACGAGTTGTGTCAGCGTTTCGACCTGGATCCAAGTAAGAGGGGTCGCACCTACTCCAAGGGCAACCGGCAGAAGGTGGCCCTGATCGCCGCGCTGGCCAGCGACGTCGAGCTGCTCCTGCTCGACGAGCCTACCGCCGGGCTGGACCCGCTGATGGAAGCGGTGTTCCAGGAGTGCATCCGCGAGGTGAAGGACGCCGGCCGAACGGTCCTGCTGTCCAGCCACATCCTGGCCCAGGTCGAGGTGCTCGCCGACCAGATCTCGATCATCCGCCAAGGCAAAATCGTGGAGACGGGCTCGCTGACCGACCTGCGGCACCTGACCCGTACCTCGGTCGACGCGATCACCGACCGACCGGCCGACGTCCTGACCGGCCTGCCCGGCGTGCACGGCCTGCGGTCGGAGGACGGCCACGTCCGCTTCGAGGTCGACGGTGACCACCTCGCCGCGGTGGTACGCCACCTCGGCGACCTCGGCGTACAGGGGCTGACCGTCCGCCCGCCGACGCTGGAGCAATTGCTGCTACGTCACTATGGCAACCAGCTCACGCGCAACGCTCCGGCGGAGGTGGCGTGATGACCGCGGCGACGGTCAGCCGCCCGGCGCGCGTCGGTGTCAGCGGAGGCAGCGTCATCACCGGAACCGGCGCGCTCCTGCGGTTCATGCTGCGCCGCGACCGCATCCGCTTCCCCGCGTGGACGCTCGGGCTGACGCTGCTCATGACGTACTTCGCCACCGCACTGGACACTTTCGTCCAGAGCCCGGAGGACCTGGAGGGGCTGAAAGCGTTCTCCGGCAGCCCGGCCGGCGCGCTGTTCGGTGGGCCTGGCTTCGGCTTCGACGACCTGACCCTCGAACGGTTCCTCGCCGGCCAGTACGGCCTCTACGTGGCCATCGGCGCCGGCCTGATGGGCCTACTCACCGTCGTGCGGCACACCCGTACCGAGGAACGTTCCGGCCGGGCCGAACTGATTCGGGCCAATGTGGTCGGCCGGCACGCCCAGCTCACCGCCGCGCTGACCCTCACCGCCGCGATGTCGATACTGGTCGCTCTGCTGATCGGCGCGATGCTGATCGGCCGTGGCTTCGATGAGGCCGGGTCCATTCTCTTCGGTGCCTCCGTCGGCGCGGTGGCCCTCGCCTTCGGCGGCGTCGCCGCGGTCACCGTCCAGTTGTCGGAGTATCCACGAGCGGCCTCCGGCATGGCCGGCGCCGCACTCGCCGCCGCGTTCGCCCTGCGTGGACTGGGCGACATGGCGGCGGTCCAGGGCAGCGGGCCGTCGTGGCTGTCCTGGCTGTCGCCGATCGGCTGGTCGCAGCAGACCGCGGCGTACGTCCACAACCGCTGGTGGCCGCTGGCCATCTCGCTGGCCTTCGCGGCGGCTACCGCCATCGCCGCCTACGTCCTGTCGGCGCGCCGGGACTTCGGCGCCGGCCTGGTGCCGTCCCGGCCGGGCTCGCCGCGCGCGGCGACCTGGCTGGCCGGCCCGTTCGCGCTCGCGTTCCGGCTGCACCGGGCCAGCCTGATCGGCTGGAGCGCGGCGCTGCTAGTCGCGGGCCTTGCCTACGGTTCATTCACCCAGCCCCTGCTCGACGGCTTCGAGAACGCACCCGAGGACCTGCTCGCCGTTATGGGCGGATCGGAGAACCTACTCGACGGCTACCTCGGCATGATGGGCCTGACAATGGCGCTCGCTGTCGGCGTCTATGTGGTGCTCGCCATCCAGACGCTACGCGCCGAGGAAGCCGAGGGACGCACGGAACCCGTGCTTGCCACCTCGGTCAGCCGGACGGCCTGGCTCGGCAGTCACATCACCGTCGCGGCGCTCGGCGTACCGTGGCTGCTGCTCGTCGGCGGCCTCGGTGTGGGCATCGGAGCCTCGGTGAGCACCGGCGAGGCAGGGCTGATCGGCGATGTGCTGCTCGGGCACGTCGCCCGCACGCCAGCGGTCTGGCTGATCCTCGCCGCGACCGCCTTTCTCTACGCGGCAGCCCCGCGTTTGCTGCCGGCGATCTGGGTCGTGGTCGGCTACGGCCTGATCGCCGGGTACTTCGCCCCGATCCTCGACATCCCGGAGGCCGCTCTACGGCTGTCACCGTTCGAGCACATCGGGGACTACCCCTTGGAGGACATCAGCGGTGTCGCGGTTGTGGTGCTGACCCTGCTTGCCGGTGTGCTGTTCCAGGCCGCCGTGATCGTGTTCCGCCGCCGGGACCTCGGCACCGGCACGTGAGACCGTCCAGGGGCCGCCGAGGCAATATCAACGCTCAGTGGCCCCTGGAACTCACGGAGAGGCTGAAGATCAGCATGTGCGGGCGTTGTAGGCGGCCCATAAGGGCAAACGCGCTCTCAGGCTGGTGGCGACATCCGTGTAAGGATGTTATGCGAGCTGTGAATCAACAATTTCGCCAGCGGTCGATTTAATCTCCTCCCCTCTCGTGCTGCAAGGGGAGGAGATTGTGCTGCGAGACTGGCTCGACGCCGATCTGCCGGACATGCCATTCAACGCGGACGCCTTTCTGGTCAGAATCCGGCGGCGTCGCGCCCAGGGCATTGTCGACCTGGCCGTGATGCGGGACGGCGGGGAGCCGCTTGGCCTCGTCGCACTTCACATGACGATCGGGGTGCTGGGGCACACCATCGGCCCTGCGCACCGCGGCCGAGGTATGGCGTCGCGTTCGCTGCGGTTGATGACGAGGTTCTGCCACGAAGAACTCGGCTTCAGCCGACTGCGGCTGAGCATCGTGCCGGGCAACGTGCCCTCGTAGTGGGTCGCTGAGTCAGCCGGATACGTCCGAAGCGACGATGACGTCATCGAGAGGATGAGGGGGTTGGGACAGCCAAAGCTGATCGAGTTTGGAACGATGCGCCGGTCGACCTACCGACATCACCCGACTCGAAGGGACCCCCGCGATGGCAACTGTCATCTCCACGCTGTTCATCTCGGCCGACGGTGTGGCCGAGATCGACCCGGACTGGCACTTCCCGTACTTCGACGAGAACATGGGCCGCGCCGTCTCCGAGGACTACGACACCGCCGATGTGCTGCTCATCGGTCGGGAGACGTACGACAGCTTCGCCGGGGCCTGGCCCGGCCGGGAGGCCGCCGGTGGTGAGGACGCGCCGTTCACCAAGCAACTCGGCGACATGCGTAAGGTCGTCGTCTCGCGTCAGCCGCTGGAGTTCTCCTGGCGCAACTCGGAGCTGATCGACGGGGACCTCCTCGACGCCGTCACCGCGCTCAAGGCCGATGCCGGTGTCCGGGGGATCCTCATCCCCGGGTCGATCTCCGTGGTGCAGCAACTGCTCGCCGCGGGTCTGGTCGACGAACTGCGCCTGCTGGTGCACCCGGTGGCCGCGCGTAAGGGCCGCAGGCTGTTCGACGAGGGCGACGCTGCGTACCACCTGCGACTTGTGGCTTCGGAGGCGTTCCCGACGGGTGTCCTTCGCGTGATCTACGCGCCGGGCACTGCGCCGGCACCGGTCGGCTACGACGAGATCACCGACCAGGTGCCGGCCGGAAACTAGGGTGCAACGAGCCGGGGGTGTTGGCCCGGGAGAAGGTCAGCTGCTCTGGCACCATCCAGCAGGCCACCGAGTCGCTGCTCGCGAGCGAGGACGGCGGGATTGGCCACCACCGATTCATCCCACACTTCGGGCCGGCATTTAGTGAGGGTCATCAATATTGACGGTTGAGGTCGACGGGGACAGGATCTCGGGCACCACCACCCCGATCCCTCCTGGGAGGCGCCATGACCCGTCCCCGCCTGCCCCTCCTGCGGGCAGCCACCCGGTTGGCCGCACTCGCCCTCGCCACCGCCGGCGTGCTGCTCACCGTCGCCACCCCCGCCAGCGCCGCTGTGCCCACCGGCCGCTACGTCGCGCTGGGCGACTCGTACACCGCAGGCCCGCTGATCCCCACCCAGGTCGACCTCAACTGCCTACGGTCCAACCGCAACTACCCGTCGCTGGTGGCGGCGTCCGCCGGCTCGTCGTCGTTCGCCGACGTGAGCTGCTCCGGCGCCACCACTGACGACATCCTCTACGGCGGTAGCGGCCAACTGGGCATCACGCTGCCACCGCAGCTCAACGCGGTCACGTCGAACACGGCGATGGTGACCGTGCAGATCGGCGGCAACGACATCGGCTTCTCCGGCATCATCGGCGACTGTGCTGAGGCGAGCGTCAGCAGCCCGCTCGGATCCCCGTGCAAGAACCGGTACACCGCCGGAGGTGTCGACCAGTTGCAGGCGCGGATCGTCGCCGCCACGCCGAAGATCACCGCCGTGCTCCAGGCGGTCCGACGGGCCGCGCCGGGCGCACGGGTCGTGGTGCTCGGCTATCCGGCGATCCTGCCGGACAGCGGTTACGGCTGCTGGCCGGTCGTTCCGATCGCCTACCAGGACGTGCCGTACCTGCGTGGCATCGAGAAGTCGCTCAACACGATGCTGGCCAGCGCCGCGAGCGCCAACGGCGCCACGTACGCCGATGTCTACACCCCGTCGATCGGCCGCGACGCGTGCAAGGGCAGCGGCACCCGCTGGGTCGAGGGTCTGGTGCCGCAGAACTCGGCCGCGCCCTTCCATCCCAACGCCCGCGGCGAGCAGGGCATGGCCACCGCCCTGATTGCCAGACTGAACAGCTGATCAGGCCCGCGAACTGTCGAACCGGCCCCGCCGCTACGCGACGGGGCCGGTTCGGTGACTCGCCTCTTCAGGAGTTGACCAGGGTCAACTGGTACGGCAGCTGATCGTCGGCCAGGTCCAGTTGCCGTTGGCCATGATCGTGATACCGAAGTTGTTGCCGTTGCCGTTCGGCGTCGCGGTGACCGTGCCGCTGTTGCCGTTGACGGAGGCGTTCCAGCTGTTCTGAACGCTCTGGCCGCCACCGAGGCCGAGGCTGACGACCCAGTTGTTGGTGCCGCTGACCGCGACGTTGAGGTTGAACCGGTCACCCCACTGCTGACCGGCGGAGATCGTCGCGTTGCAGTTGCCGGTCCCCGGGTTACCGGTGGTGGGCGGGGTGGTCGGGTTGCCGCCGCCGCTGCCCTCCCGGACGGTGATGTCGGAGCTTCCGCTGCTCTGGTAGCCCTCGGTGGCCATGACCTGGTAGCTGTGGTTGCTGCCGAGGTTCAGGCCGGCGCGCGCCCAGGCGTCGAAGTGGTTGGCGGTGGTGATGGTGCCACTCGAGCGCTTCTGCTGACGGACGCTCCAGAACTGGTAGAACGTCTGGTTGCCGTCGATCGACGGGGCGTTGACCCGCTGGCTGCGGAGGATGTCGTAGGTGCCGCCGTCAGTGGTGACCGTGCCCATCCGCTGGGCGCCGCTGCTCGGGTTGTAGGTGCCGAAGTTCTCCACCACGTAGTACTCGATGAGCGGGTTGCGCGTCCATCCGTACAGGGCGAGGTAGGTGTTGTTGTTGCCCGGGTTGTAGCTGCCCGAGTAGGTGACAGTCCGTCGGTTGCCGGTGGCCCAACCCTTGCCGCCGACCCAGTTGTTGGTGCTCCTGTCCCAACTGCTGGTGTATCGGCCGTCGGCGCGCAACGTCATGCTGGCGTTGCCGCTGTCCTTCCAGAACGAGAAGTAGTACCCGTTGTGCGTGCCGGTGAGGTTCGAGGTGAGGGTCCGGTCGGCCTCGGCGTACGCGTTGGTGGCGGTCATCGTGCCCGCGACGGCCACGACGGCGGCGCACGCGGCACCGAGGAGCAACCGCATGCGGCCGCGGCCTCTCGGTTTGGTGTGGCTGGTGTCGGTCATGTAACTGTTGCCTCCTCGTGACGGCTGGCGGGGGCCAGCGGCGCGGTACGCCTCGGCAGGCTGCCGGTGGTCGGGGGACGGCCACGGCGTCGTACCGCTCGGTGGTGGTGGGCCGGTCGTCCTGCACGGCGACCGGAGGAGTGGGTCGTGGTGGCTGGTGCTGACGACAATCGAATGCCGTCGATGGCGACCGTATTAACCCAGCCGTCGACTTGTCAACAATTTTCGGAAACAGGCTGGCAACACCGCTGTCGTCGCCGAGCAGCATCCCTCCAGGTCAGTAGTCGATCAGAGGTCAGGGCGGTCACCGCTCAGCCTCGATGACGGATCACGGGCCGGGGTGGAGGTCGCCGAAAGTTCCGGAGACTTTCCGGACCACGTGCACCCGCGGTGGCGCGCGGTCCGGGGCGGGCGCTCCCGACCCCGATCGGTCAGCGACGCCCGAGGACGTTGAGCCGGGCGGCCTGGCGGGTCAGGTGGTCGCGTTCGGCGAGGTTGGGGGCCTGCTGGGCCGCCTCGGTGTACAGCCGCGCCGCCTTTGCCAGGTTGCCGTCGCGCTCGTGCAGGTACGCCACCACGGCCGTGTACCGGGGCAGTGTGTCGTCCACCGTCGCGAGCGCCGTCAGGCCGGCCCGGGGGCCGTCGGCCTCACCGACCGCCACGGCGCGGTTGAGTCGGACGACCGGGTTCCCGGTCAGACGCGCGAGTTCGTCGTACCACTCCACGATCTGCACCCAGTCCGTCTCGGCGGCTGTCGGCGCATCCGCGTGCAGCGCGGCGATGGCGGCCTGCGCCTGGAACTCGCCCAGCTGGTCGCGGGCGAGGGCCGCCTGCAGGATCTCGACGCCCTCGGCGATCGACCGGGTGTCCCAGCGACTGCGGTCCTGCTCGGCGAGCGGTACCAGACTGCCGTCGGGCGCGGTCCGAGCGGCACGCCGGGCGTGGTGCAGCAGCATGAGGGCGAGCAGCCCCGCCACCTCCGGGTGGTCGACCGCGGCCGCGAGCTGCCGGGTGAGCCGGATGGCCTCGGCGGCGAGGTCCACGTCGCCGGAGTAGCCCTCGTTGAAGACCAGGTAGAGGACGCGCAGCACGGTGGCGACGTCACCTGGCCGATCGAACCGCAGCCCGGAGACGGTGCGCTTAGCCCGGCTGATGCGCTGCGCCATGGTCGCCTCGGGCACCAGGTAGGCGTGGGCGATCTGACGGGTGGTCAGCCCGCCGACGGCGCGCAGCGTGAGCGCGACCGCGGACGAGGGTGTCAGTGACGGGTGGGCGCACAGGAAGTAGAGCTGGAGAGTGTTGTCCACGGTGGAGGCGGGCCCGGGCGCTGGCTCCTCGTCGACGAGATCCTCACGCCGACGGCGAGCGGCGTCGGCGCGGGCCGCGTCGAGGAACCGTCGCCACGCCACGGTGGTCAGCCAGCCCTTCGGGTCGCGCGGCGGGTCGGCCGGCCAGACGCGGACCGCCTCGACCAGGGCGTCCTGCACGGCGTCCTCGGCCGCCGCGAAGTCGATTCCGCGGCGGACGAGGATCCCGAGGACGCTCGGCGTGAGGCTCCGCAGCAGCGTCTCGTCCATCGGAGTCGTCACTCCTCGATGGTGGGCGGCTCGCTCAGGAACGGGCGCAGCTCGAGCCACTCGTGGATCGGCTTCCCGCCCGCCCCGGGAGCGGCCGACAGCTCCCCGGCCAGCTCGACGGCCCGCTCGTGGCTGTCGACGTCGATCACCATCCAGCCGGCGATGAGGTCCTTGGTCTCGGCGAACGGGCCGTCGGTGATCGGCGGGCGGCCCTCACCGTCGTACCTGACGAACGTCCCCTCCGGGGCGAGTGCCTGAGCGTCGACGAACTCACCGGTGTCCTCGAGTCGGGACGCGAAGTCACGCATGTACTGCACGTGGGCCGAGATCTCCGCCGGCGTCCACTCGGCCATGGGCACGTCGTTCACCGCGGCCGGGGCCCCCCGGTAGTGCTTGAGCAGCAGGTACTTGGCCATCGTGATGCTCCTTGGTGCTGGCTGCGACCCATCGTGGTCACGTTCACTCCGGGGACGAAGCCGGTCGGCACTTCTCGACATCGCTGTCCGATTTTTCTTCCTCCCGCAGGTTAACCTCGGGTGAATCGTCCGCCGTTGGGGCACCTCGGGGGGCACAAAACTTGATTCGTTCCAAAATAGTGAGCTAATGTTCGTACCCGTGATGTCCGACTTCGAGACGCAGCTGCGGGCTGTCTCGTTGCGCGTGACCCGGCCCCGGTTGGCGGTGCTCGCGGCGCTGCGCGACCACCCGCACATCGGCACCGACGCGGTGATCTCGCTGGTCCGTGCGGATCATCCCACGGTGTCCCACCAGGCGGTGTACGACGTGCTGCGTGTGCTCACCGACGCCGGCCTGGTGCGGCGCATCCAGCCGGCCGGGGCGACCGCCCGCTACGAGTCCCGGGTCGCGGACAACCACCACCATGTCGTGTGCCGCTCCTGCGGCGCCATCGCCGACGTCGACTGCGCCGTCGGTCACGCCCCCTGTCTCACCGCCTCGGGCGACCACGGTTTCGTGGTCGACGAGGCGGAGGTCGTCTACTGGGGCACCTGCCCCGACTGCGCGGCCGAACGCACGTCCCAGAGATCCGCAAGCTCGGAAGGAAGTACATGAGCGACACCCAGGACAACGGCCCCGTCAGTGCGCAGGGCGTGGACCAGAAGGCGGCGGCCGGCTGCCCGGTCGCGCACGACTCGGTGACCGCGCACGGCAGCGAGAGTGAGAACCCGGCGATCGACTCGCCGACCCCGAAGACCGGCGGTCGTCCGCGCACCAACCGGGACTGGTGGCCCAACCAGCTCGACCTCTCGGTGCTGCACGCCCACTCGTCCAAGGGCAACCCGCTGGGCGAGGACTTCAGCTACGCCAAGGAGTTCGCGAAGCTCGACGTCGAGGCCCTCAAGCGCGACATCGTCGAGGTGCTCACCACCTCGCAGGACTGGTGGCCGGCCGACTTCGGCCACTACGGCGGCCTCATGATCCGGATGAGCTGGCACGCCGCCGGCACGTACCGCATCGAGGACGGTCGCGGCGGCGCCGGCGACGGTGGTCAGCGGTTCGCGCCGCTCAACAGCTGGCCGGACAACGCCAACCTGGACAAGGCCCGCCGCCTGCTCTGGCCGGTCAAGCAGAAGTACGGCCAGCAGATCTCCTGGGCCGACCTGCTCGTGCTCGCCGGCAACGTCGCCCTGGAGTCGATGGGCTTCAAGACCTTCGGCTTCGGCTTCGGTCGCGAGGACGTCTGGGAGCCCGAGGAGATCTTCTGGGGTCCGGAGGACACCTGGCTGGGCGACGAGCGCTACGCCTCCGAGAAGGAGATGGCGGCAGGCGTCGGCTCGACCGAGATGGGGCTGATCTACGTCAACCCGGAGGGCCCGCGCGGTAACGCGGACCCGGCCGCGGCGGCGCACTTCATCCGCGAGACCTTTGGCCGGATGGCGATGAACGACGAGGAGACCGTCGCCCTCATCGCCGGTGGTCACACCTTCGGTAAGACCCACGGCGCCGGCGTCGCCGACAACCACGTGGGCGCGGAGCCGGAGGGCGCTCCGCTGGAGGCGCAGGGCCTGGGCTGGCTGAGCACCCACGGCAGCGGCAAGGGCGGCGACACGATCACCAGCGGTCTCGAGGTGACGTGGACCGACGTGCCGACGCAGTGGAGCAACCGCTTCTTCGAGATCCTCTTCGGCTACGAGTGGGAGCTCACCACCAGCCCCGGCGGCGCGAAGCAGTGGGTCGCCAAGGACGCCGAGGCCATCATCCCGGACGCCTTCGACCCGGCGAAGAAGCACCGGCCGACGATGCTCACGACCGACCTGTCGCTGCGCGTCGACCCGGCGTACGAGAAGATCTCCCGCCGCTTCCTGGAGAACCCCGACCAGTTCGCGCTGGCCTTCGCCAAGGCGTGGTACAAGCTGCTGCACCGTGACATGGGCCCGATCGAGCGCTTCCTCGGGCCGTGGGTGGCCGAGCCGCAGCTGTGGCAGGACCCGGTGCCGGCCGTCGACCACGAGCTGGTGGGTGACGCCGACATCGCCGCCCTCAAGGCGAAGGTCCTGGAGTCCGGTATCCCGATCGACCAGTTGGTCTCCACCGCCTGGGCCTCCGCCGCGACCTTCCGGCACACCGACAAGCGCGGCGGCGCCAACGGGGCGCGTATCCGCCTCGAGCCGCAGCGCGGCTGGGAGGTCAACCAGCCCGAGCAGCTGGCCACCGTCCTGACCGCCCTTGAGGGCATCCAGCAGGAGTTCAACTCCGCTGGCGGGGCGACCATCTCGCTGGCCGACCTGATCGTGCTGGCCGGTTCGGCCGCCGTCGAGAAGGCGGCGCGGGACGCCGGCGTCGAGGTGACCGTGCCGTTCCGGGCGGGCCGCACCGACGCGACCCAGGAGCAGACCGACACCGACTCCTTCCGGGTCCTGGAGCCGCGCGCCGACGGTTTCCGGAACTACCTGCGCGCCGGCGAGAAGACCCAGCCGGAGGTACTGCTCATCGACCGTGCCTACATGCTCAACCTGACCGCGCCCGAGATGACCGTCCTCATCGGCGGCCTGCGCTCCCTCGGCGCCAACGTCGGCGGCAGCCAGCACGGTGTCCTCACCGACCGGCCGGGCGTGCTCACCAACGACTTCTTCGCCAACCTGCTCTCCCCGGGCACCCGGTGGAGCACGTCGAAGTCCGACGAGCACGTGTACGAGATCCGCGACCTGGCCACCGACGAGGTGAAGTGGACCGCCACCGCGGTCGACCTCATCTTCGGGTCGAACTCGCAGCTGCGCGCCCTCGCGGAGGTCTACGCCAGCCAGGACGCCCGCGACAAGTTCGTGACCGACTTCGTGGCCGCGTGGGCCAAGGTCATGGAGCTCGACCGGTTCGATCTCGCCTGACAGGTACCCACCGACGAGCCCCGGCCGATCCGCCAGTGATCGACCGGGGCTCGTCGCCCTTCGCGTGCCGTTCGACGCGGTACCCGTACCGTCCACCTCGATGTCACCCCGGTGCCATTCCCTTTGCAGCGAATCCCATGGATGATTTTTCTGTCTGATTGATCAGCTGGCGGACGGCCCCATCCGTGGCAAGGTGTTGACCTGCCCGGACGGCGGGCGCGGACCTAGTCACGCAGGGAGTCAACGTGGGCCATCCCGACCTGCAGGCCGAGGAAGTGGACCAGCACGCCGGAAGCCCTGCGATTCCCCGGCAGCGGGTGGCTCCCAGCCGGCGGTCCGCAGCGAGCGTCGCCGACACCGCCTGGCGTCCGCTGCGGATCGCGATGATCGGCCAGAAGGGGATGCCGGCGACCTACGGCGGTATCGAACGGCACGTGGAGGAGATGGCCAGCCGGCTCGCCGGCTACGGGCACGAGGTCACCGTCTACTGCCGCCGGAGCTACGGCGAGACACCCCCCGACGGCTACCGGGGCGTACGGCTGCGCCAGACCCACACGATCGCCAGCAAGCACCTCGACGCCATCGTGCACGCGGCCACCTCGACCATGGTGGCGATGGCCACGCGGCCCGACATCGTGCACTACCACGGGCTCGGGCCGGCCCTGGTGGCCCCGCTTCCCCGCGCCCTGTCCCGGGCGCGAGTGGTGCTGACCGTGCACGGGCTGGACAACCAGCGGGGCAAGTGGGGGCTCGCCGCGCGGGCGGTGCTGGGCAGCGCCCACTGGTTCAGCGGATACGTCCCGCACCAGCGGGTGGCGGTCTCCCAGGGGCTCGCCGCCCACTACGGCGCCCGGTTCGGCCGCCCGACGACCTACATCCCGAACGGCGTGAACCAGGCCCGACCGGCGCGGACCCGTCAGATCCAGGACCGGTTCGGGCTGACCCCCGGCGGCTACCTGCTGCTGGTCGGTCGGCTTGTTCCGGAGAAGGCTGCCGACCTGCTGATCCGGGCCTTCCGCCGCACCGAGACCCCGATGCGCCTGGCGATCGTCGGCGGGTCGTCGTTCACCGACGACTTCGTGAACCGGCTGCGCCGTGAAGCCGGGGCGGACGAACGGATCGTCTTCACCGGGTTCGCCTACGGCGACCTGCTCGCCGAGCTGTACTCCGGCGCCGCCGGCTTCGTTCAACCGTCCCGCCTGGAGGGGTTGCCGTTGACGTTGCTGGAGGCGGCCGCGTACGGGCTGCCGGTGGTCGCGAGCGACATCGCGCCGCACGTCGAGGTGCTGAAGTCCGACGCCGCCGGAGGGCGGTTGTTCCGCGACGGCGACGAGGACGACCTGGTCCGGGCGCTGACGTCGCTGCTCGCCGACCTGCCGGCGGAACGGGCCGGTGCCGTGGCGCTGGGCGAGCGGGTCACCGGGAGATACAGCTGGGACACCGCCGCCCGGGAGTTGGAGCGGCTCTATCTCCGCCTCGCTCCGGAGCCGGCTCGACGGGCCAGGGCGCGACTCGCGAGGGCTGCCGACTGACCGTGCGGCGTCCGCCGGGGGAGCGGCGGATCGGCCCCGCGGACGACGGAACAGTCGGCGCAACGGCCCCTTCTGCCGTCGTCGTGACAGGGCTAGATTGAACCGATCTTGTGCCGGGAGGACATCGGCTGGCCGCGCCCGGCAGCGGCCGGACAACGCCGATTCAGTTCAGTGGGACCAGTGGAACAACACACGCAGCAGGTCACTCCGCCCATGACCAGGCGGCTCGACCCGACCCGCCTCCTCACCGGCGGCGCGGCGTTGGCCGCCGCCGTCGTGGCGGTGGTCGCGGGTGTCTCCATGGCGGCCGGTGACCGTAGGGGCATGGTGCTGCCGCTCGCGGCGGTCGTGGGGATCGCGGTGGCGGCCCTCGCGCTGACCCGGTTCGCCGGGTACGTGCTGCTGATGCTCGCGGTGCGTTCCTGCGTCGACCTGTTCAAGCTGACCGGCCCGAGCGCCGGCCGGGCCGAGTCCGCCGGGACGGCCCGGGCGATGGACCCCTCCACAGTGCTCGCGGTGCTGTTCCTGCTCGCCGCCGGGCTCTGGCTGGCCGCACAGCTCAGCCGGCGCGGGGGGTTGCGTGGCTCCCCGCTCAGCTGGGCCATGCTGCTCGTCGGCGCCAGCAGCGTGGTCAGCGCCCTCGGTGCCAGCCGGCCGGCGAACAGCCTGTTGGAGGCGTTGCGGATCCTCACCGTGGTGGTGATGTTCGTGGTGCTGGAACAGCTCATGCCGGACACCGCGGCGATCCGTCGGGTCCTGCTCGCCTGCTACGCCTCCCTGGTGCTGGCGCTGGGCTACACAGTCGTCCTGTCGCTGCTCGGCAACCCGCCGGCCGAGGTGAAGGGGGACTTCACCCGGATCAGCGGCACGTTCAGCCAGTCGACCACGTTCGGCCGCTACCTGATGTTCATGGTGATCTTCGGGTTCGCGGTGTACCGCTTCCTGGATCGTCGACTGCGGGTGACGCTCGGGGTGCTGCTCGCGCTCTCGCTGCTGTTCCTGCTGCTCACCAACACCCGCAGTGCCCTGCTCGGTGCGGCGATCGGCCTGATGGTGGTCGCGGCGCTGCATCGCAGCAAACGGATGCTGGTCACCCTCTGCGTGGTGGCGATCGCCGGGGTGGCCCTGGTGCCCGCCGTCGGCGAGCGGTTCGCCCAACTCGGCACGTCGCGCTCTGTCGGCGGAGACCCGACCGGAAACACCCTGGCGTGGCGACTGGGCTACTGGACCGAGATCGTCACGCTCGCCGACCGGAACCCGGTGACCGGCATCGGGCCGAACATGACCCAGCGCGAGACCGATGAGGCGAAGAAGCCGCACAACGACTTCCTGCGGGCGTACGTGGAGACCGGACTGCTCGGTCTCGGGGCGTACCTGCTGATGCTGTTCGCCTTTCTGCGCACCGCGCGGAGCGCGCTGCGGCGGGCGCCTCCGGGCAGCTTCGAGCGCGGCGTCGCGGTCGGGTTCGCCGGCTGCGCCGCCGCGTTCGTGGCGGTCAGCGCCGCCTCCAACGTCATTTCCAACGTGGTCACCCTCTGGTACTTCGTGGCGTTCGCCGCGGCGGCCAGTGTGATCGCCCGCCCACCGGCTCCGAACCTGACCGGCGAGCAGCCACGACGCACGTCCGTCCCGGTTTGACTGAACGACAGCATTGGGGAAAAAGTGGAGATCGTCGACTACCTGCGGGTCGCCCGGCGGCGCCTCTGGGTACTCGTGGGGGTGCCGGTGCTCGCCACCGGCGCCGCGGCCGCCATCGTCCTGTTCGCGCCACAGCAGTTCGGTGGGACCGCGTACGTGGCGGCGCCGGCCCTGGTGGGCGGCGGTGCGGCTGGGACGCAGTACAGCGGTACGCAGGCGGCGAACCAGTTCGTCGCGGCGTTCGGCGCGGCGGTCACCTCGCCCCGGGTCCTCGCCGACGTGGCCGGTGACACCGGGGTGGCGCCGGAGCGGCTGCGCGACGGGCTCGCCATCACCCAGGTCGGCGCGAGCAGTCAGCTGGAGGTGACGTACACCGCCGGTGACCGGGCGACTGTCGCACCGGTGCTGACCGCGACCACCACCCGGGCGCTGGCCTTCCTCTTCTCCTCCCAGGTCGGCATCGCCACCGGCGAGGTCGAGGCGGCCAACGCCGACGTCACCGCGGCGACCAGGGCGATCACCGAGTGGGAGAAGACGAACAAGGTCTCCCAGCCGGACCGGATCTACCAGGCGACGCTGGGCGAGCTGACCAGTCTGCGTCAGCAGCAGCTCTCCATGCAGGCGGTCGGCAACGGCCGAGGTGTCGACGCGGCGACCGACGCGATCACCGCCGCCCAGAAGAAGCTCGACGAGCTGGGGCCGAAGCTCCCCGACTACCAGGCCCTGCTCGCCCAGCGGGACGCGGCGACCAACGCCCTGTCCCAGGCGCGGGAGGGGTTGCAGGCGGCGCGGGCGCAGGCCCAGGCCGCCGATCCGAAGCAGGTGACAAGCATCGGCGAGGCGCACGAGGTGAGCCGGATGACGGAGCTGGTGCGCACCGCCCTGCCGGTGGGCGGCGCCGGTCTGCTGCTCGGGGTGCTGCTGGTGGGCGTACTCGAACTGCTCTCGCGGGGTCGTGTCGCCGCCCGCCCGGCGGCCCCGGCGGCGACCGCTGCGGCTCCCTCGGTGCCGGCGGAGACCGTGACCGCGGCACGGCCGTGACCCTCGGAGAACGGGCCGCCGGGTGCGCGAGGTGACCGGCCGGCCGCCGGCCGCGCCGGAGGCCGGCGACCAGCAGGTACGCGGCATGGCCCGCGGCGGTGTGCTGAACCTGGGCAGCGCCGTGCTCAGCCAGGTGGCGCTCTTCCTGGTCATGCTGTTGCTGGCCCGGGCCCTGGGTGTACGCGAACTCGGCAGGTACGCCCAGGTCTACGCCGTACTGTCGCTGCTCGGACTGCTCTCGCTCTCCGGTTTCCGGGCCGGGCTGACCCGGTTCGTGGCGGTGCATCTCGCCGACGACGAGCCGGCCGCCCTCCGGGGCGCGATCCGGCTCGGGATCGGCATCTCGGCCCTGGCGTCCACGGTGATCGCCCTCGGTCTGGCGGTCGGCGCGCCGTGGCTCGCCGACGCCCTGCACGACCCACAGCTCACCACCGGGCTGCGGTTGGTGGCGCTGTGCCTGCCCGCCGCCACCGTCTGCGAGGCCGCACTCGCGGCCACCCGGGGCTGGCGCACGCAACGGGCCTACGCCCTCATCGGCCAGGTCTACGAGCCGGCCGCCCGGCTGGTGCTCACCGCGCTGGCGCTCGCCCTCGGGGCGGGCCTGACCGGCGCGTTCTGGGCGCTGGTGGCGGCGAGCTGGAGCGCCGCCGCGCTCGCCCTCGTGGCGCTCGCCCGGATGGTGCGCCGGGTGCCCGCCGCCCGGCCCGCGTACCGGCCGGGCGAGCTGTTCCGGTTCTCCACGGTCAGCTGGGTCTCCTCGCTGTCGTCCACCGGGCTGATCTGGGTGGACGCGTTGCTGCTCGGCTTCTTCGACTACGGTCCCGACGCGATCGGCGTCTACCACGTGGCGACCCGGCTGGTCACGATCGCGGTGTTCGTGCTGGCGCCTGTCAACGCCTCGTTCGGTCCGCACCTGGCGCACCTCTACCACCAGGGCCGACTGGACGAGGTACGCCGGATCTACCGGGTCGCCACGGGTTGGGTGCTACGGCTGTCGCTGCCGGCCTTCGTGGCGTTGCTGGTCTTCCCGGAGCAGTTGCTGCGCCTGGTCGGCGGGCCGGGTCTGGCCGGCGGCGCGGCGGTGACTGTCGTGCTGGCGCTCGGCCAACTCGTCAACGCCGCGACCGGGCCCTGCGGGACGCTGCTGAACATGTCCGGCCGGGTGTCGGTCAACATGGCGGACAACCTCGCCGCCCTGCTGCTCAACGTCCTGCTCAACCTCTGGCTCATCCCGGCGTACGGCATTCTCGGCGCGGCGGTGGCCTGGGCGGTCTCGCTGGCGGCGGTGAACATCGCCCGGGTCTGGCAGGTACGCGCGCAGGTGCACACCGTGCCGGTGACGGCGGGCATGGTCAAGGGCCTGGTCGCCGCGCTTGTCGCGATGGGCGTCGGGTTCGGTGTGCGCTGGCTGGTCGAGGGCTGGACCGCGCAGCTCGCTGTCGGTCTGGTCGGGATCGTGGCGGCGTACCTCGCCGTGGTGCTCGCCCTCGGGCTCAGCCGGGAGGACGTCATGGTGCTGCGCTCGGTGACCCGCCGAGGTGGTCGACGCGCTCTGGCCGGCCCCGCCGACGGCGCCGGTGTGGACACCGACCGCACCAGGGTCCGCTCGTGACCGGCGTCGTGCGGCGTCAGGTCACCGACCGGCTGCGCCGGGGGGTACGCGCGGCGCGGGCCTGGGGACGCGCGGTGCGACCGGGAGAGCCCGGTCCGCTGCCCGACTTCCTGGTGATCGGTGGGCAGCGTTGTGGCACCACGTCGCTGTACCACCACCTCGCCGCGCATCCCCGGGTCCGGGTGGCCAGCGGCAAGGAGTTGCAGTACTTCAGCGTCCACCACGGTCGGGGGGAGCGGTGGTACCGGGGGCACTTCCCACGCCTCGCCCCGGGCGAGCGCACGTTCGAGGCGAGCCCCTACTACCTGTTCCACCCGAGCGTGCCGTCCCGCGTCGCGGCGACCCTGCCGGAGGCCCGCTTCGTCGCACTGCTGCGTGACCCGGTGCAGCGGGCCTACTCGCACTACCTGCACACCCGCTCGTACGGGGCCGAGCCGCTCTCCTTCGCCGACGCGCTGGACGCGGAGGACGAGCGGCTGGCGCTGGCGACGCGGGGAGGCCCGGACAGCCCCGCCGCGCACCGGGCGTTGCGCAATCATTCGTACGCGGCCCGGGGTCGTTACGCCGAGCAGTTGGACCTGTGGTTCGCGGCGGTCCCGCGCGAGCGGATCCACGTCGCACGGACCGAGGACCTGCACGCCGACCCGGCCGGCACGTACGGCGAGATCCTGCGCTTCCTCGGCCTGCCGGCCTTCACCCCCGAGGCGTTCACCCGGCACACCCGTCGCGTCGACCACGGCCCCTCGCAGCTCACGCCGGCCCTGCGGGACCGTCTGGGCGAGCACTTCGCGCCGCACAACGCCCGCCTGGCCACCCTGCTCGACTGGCCCGAACCCTGGCCGGCCCGTTAGCGGACGGTGGCGAGGATCCGCTCCACCGGCTGGTCGGCGCGGAGCAGGACGGGAACGTCGGTCACTGTGGTGCCGCCGCCGGCCGCGCCCAACGGGGAACCCACAGCCCCGGTGCGCCCGCCCGGCGCCGCCGGCACGGTCACCGGCGTGTTCGACGCCGACCAGAGCACCAGCGTGCTCGATCCACCCCGGACGAAGGCGACCCCGTTCAGCCTGCCGGCCACCGAGGCGGGCAACGGGGTGACGGTGGCGCCCCGGGCCGCGTCGGCCAGGGCCGCCAGCATCCGGCCGGACTCGCGTTCGGTGCCGTCCGGGTCGAGCAGGCCGTAGCGGACCTCGCTGCCGGCCGCGTTGTTCGGGTTGTACGCCAACGGCAACCAACTGATCTCGCCGATCCCGCCGGCGGCCAGCAGGGTGACCGTCTTGACCATCTCCGCCGCCCGGCTGGCCGGGTCACCGTCGCCGTCGCGCCAGAACTGTCCGACCTCCCACGCCTGGAGCGGAGTACCCGCCGGTGTGGTGGCGCGCAGGTAGTCCAGCAGCGGGGCCACCCCGCTGAAGTGCTCGTAGAAGTGCACCTGCCGGACGTCGACGGTGCGGTCGGTCAGCAGGGACTCGGTCACCGCCAGGAAACGCAGACTGCGGCTGTTGGTCTCGGTGCCGAGCGCCCGACGTAGCTGCGCCTCCCCGGTCACCGCCGGGATCTGCTGCCCCCGGGTGCCGACCCGGCGTTGGAAGTACGCCTGGTAGGCGGTGATGGCCTCGGGCACCCGACCGGCGCGTACCAGCCGGTCGGCGACACCCATGCCGTACGCGACACTGCTGATGCCGGAGTCGACCACCCGCGCCTTCGGGTCGGTCGCGCGGATCGTCTCGGCGGCGGCCCGGACCAGTCGTGCGTAGTCCTCGGGGCTGCCGGCCCAGTAGCTCGGCGCGTTCACCTCGTTCTCGATGGCGTACTCCCGCACGCCGTACGGGCCGTAGCGCTGGACCACCGAGCGGACGAACCGCTGGTACGCGCCGAGGTCGGTGGGCATCGCCGACTCGGTCTTGTTCGCCGTGCCCCGGGTGTGGCGGGCGGTGCCGCCGGTCGCCCAGCACACGCCGGTACGGATCTTCAGGTGCAGGGTGATGCCCAGCTCCCGACTGCGCGTGGCGATCTCGTCCAACCCGGCCCAGTCCGCCTGCCCCGAGGTCCGTTCGATCTCGCACCAGGAGATCTCCTCGTACGTCGCCGAACCGGCGAGCCGGCGCAGGTACGGCCCGAACTGCTGGTACCGCGACCAGTCCCAGTGCGCGCCGAACGGGTTGGGCACCCCGTCCACTGTGTTTGTGGCTCCGGGTGCCGCCGTCACCGAGGGGGCGGCGGCCGGCGGCGGCGCGTCGTCGCGGGCGGTGCAGCCGGCGGTGAGCAGGAGCGTGGCGGCGACGGCGGCGGCGACCGTCCGCAGCCGGAACGGGCGGGTCACCGGTAGCCCAGGGCGCGCAGGGTCGGACCGGAGAAGACCCAGACCAGCAGGCGCAGGAACGGGTCGAGCTCGCGGCGGTGGCTGCCCACCCGGGAGCCGTAGATCGGCGCGGTGACGCTGGCCGCAGCCCGCCGCTTCTCCGCCTCGGTGGTGTACTTCTGGGCCACGTCGTGCTGCTTGCTGTCGTAGTCGAGGATGCCGTCCTCCCACGGCTCGCCGAGGAACTCGAAGAGGCCCCGCATCGCCTTCTCCGGCTCGCTGACCGCCTGCTCGTACCGCAGCTCGTAGTAGCGGTCCGCCGGCAGGGTGGCGCCGACCGCACGCGCGGCGCGGATGTAGCGCGGCCACTTCACCACGCACTTCACCGCGGACCAGTAGCCGAACCGTTTGCGGTGCGAGACCACCACGTCGCGTCCGTCCCGGATCAGGTGCACGATCTGGGCGTCCGGGAAGACCTCGGTGACGAAGTCGAGCGACATCGCGTACAGCGGGGTCTTGTCGGCCCACCGGGTCTTGCCCCGCGCGGCGGCGTAGTCGGCGTGCACGCCGCCGAAGAAGTCCCGGATGCGTCGCAGCCAGTCCTCGCGCGGAAAGCCGAAGCGGGCCAGCCGGTCCCAGTCCCGGCCGACGATCCGCCGCAGGTCCGGGAGGAACCGGGTCTCCGGGCCGCAGCTGATCCGCGAGTGCGAGTCCAGGACGAGGCGCACCATCGTGGTGCCCGACCGTTGGCACCCGACCAGGAAGATCGGCGCGGTGCGGGTTCCGGTCTCAGACACTGTCGACCGCCTTCGTCGTCTCGGATCGGGCGTCGGCCGCGGCGCGGTCGAGCCGGTCGGTCAACTCGTCGCAGCGAGCCCGGACGCGCCTGTCGATCGGTAGCCGCCGCTGACCCGCCGCGCCGTACGACTCGCGTGGGGCGATGTGCGCGTGCAGCCGGGAATGGTAGGGGAAGTCGAGGAAGGCGCAGAGCCGCCGGATCTGCGCGGCGGGCTCCGCGACCAGGCTGTCGTAGCGACAGAGCAGCACGTCGGCCCGCTGGTCCAGGCCGAGCTGGAAGACGAGCGAGTTGCGGACGTACCAGAACAGCGCCGCGCCGCTGTGCGGATCCAACAGCTGCGGGTCGTGGGCCCGGACCAGCTCGACGGTGTCGGCGTCGAGGCGCTGCCCCTGCCACCGTTGGCCGATGCTGCCGTCGGCGATCGCCCGCAGGGCACGCAGGTTGGCGTCACCGAACTTGGCGACCTCGGAGCGGGCCCGGTCGTCGACGTCGCGGTAGACCCAGAGCGCGCGCCCGGGCGTCAGCCCCGGCAGGGCCAGCAACTCGTCCACCCGGTGGCTCTCGCAGAGCGGCTTGACCAGGACGTACGCGTGCCGGCTGCGCTGGATGGCGGCGGTCAGCACCGCGTCCGGGCGTAGTTGGAAGCGGTGGAAGAGGGTGCTGTCGTTCTCGTTGCGGACCTCGACCTCTGCGGCGGCGTCCAGGCCCCGGACCAGCATGTTCGTGCCGGAGCGTTGCAGACCGACAAGGTAGACCGGCATCGCCGAGCCGGGCGTCCGGCCGGCCTGCCGTCGCCAGCGCCACTTGGCCAGGGCCGTGCCGATCCGGTCGACCGGGTTGAGGCGGTCCTCCTCGATCAGCCGTCCGATCCCCTCGGTACGCGCCCAGCGCAGATGCCGCCGGACCCTCCGGGCGGTGTACGCGAGCGCGGAGACCTCGTCGTCGACTGCCACGGGTCCTCCTCGTCGGGCACCGGCCCGGCCCATCGGGAAGCGGGTGCGACCGGCGGCAGCCAGGCTATCGGGAGATCATGGCGGGAGGCCAGGCTGCGGACCGCACGGGCAGACGAAGATCACCCGTTCAGCCACCATGCCAAACGTGAGCTGGACTCGCCGACCCGCCCTGCATACCGTGGGCGCTGGCCGGGGCGGGCAGACCCCGGTCACCACCCCCGGGCCCGGACCGCCCGATCGACGTGAGCAGGCCGAGTCGATGCGCGTGCTGCATGTGAACAAGTTCCTCTACCGCCGTGGCGGCGCCGAGGGGTACCTGCTCGATCTCGCCGACCTGCAACGGGCCGCGGGTGACACGGTCGCCTACTTCGGCATGAGCCACCCGGAGAACGAGCCCTCGCTGCCGTACGCCGCGTGGTTCCCGTCCGAAGTGGAGCTGGAACCGGCGCCGAGCGGGGTACGGCCTCGCGCGGTGGCCGTCGGCCGGATGCTGTGGTCACCGACGAGCCGTCGCGGGCTGGCCCGGGTGATCGACGACTTCCGGCCGGACGTGCTGCACCTGCACAACATCTACCACCAACTCTCCCCGTCGGTGCTCGCCGCGGCCCGCTCGGCCGGTGTGCCGTGCGTGCTGACCATGCACGACTACAAGCTCGCCTGCCCGAGCTACCAACTGCTGGACCGGGGCCGCCCCTGCCAGGCGTGCGTCACCGGTGGCCCGTTGCAGGCGGCCCGTCGCCGCTGCAAGGACGGGTCGCTGTCGCGCAGTGGACTGCTCGCGGTCGAGTCCTGGTTGCACAGGCAGTTCGACGCGTACGACCCGGTGCAGCTCTTCGTCAGCCCGAGTGGGTTCCTGGCCGACGTGATGCGTCGCGCGGGCGTCTACCCGGACCGGCTGCGGGTGGTCAACCACTTCGTCGACCTGACCGGCGTCGCGGCGAAGCAGACACCCGGCGGCGGTGTCGTCTTCGCCGGGCGACTGTCGCCGGAGAAGGGCGTCGACGTGCTGATCGAGGCGGCCGCCGCGCTGCCGGACGGGATCGGCGTGGACGTCGCCGGAGACGGCCCGGCCCGCCCGGAGCTGGAGGCGCTCGCCGCCCGGCGGGCGCCCGGCCGGGTCCGGTTCCACGGCCGTCTCGACAAGCCACGCCTGCACGAGCTGATCCGGTCGGCGGCGGTGGTCGCCGTCCCGTCCCGGTGGCACGAGAACCAACCGATGGCGGTGCTGGAGGCGTTCGCCTGCGCTGTGCCGGTGGTCGCCACCGACCTGGGTGGGCTGCCCGAGCTGGTGGAGTCCGAGGTGGACGGTCGCGTCGTCGCCGCCGACGATCCCACCGCCCTCGGTGACGCGCTGACCGACATCCTGGCCGACCCCCAGCGGGCGTACCGGATGGGCCGGGCCGGCCGGGCGAAGATCGCCGCGCGGTTCACTCCGGACCGGCACCTGGACCGGATCCGTGGGCTGTACGCGGAGGCCGCCGAGACGCTGTCGTCGCGGCGGCGGGCCGGCCGTGCCGCAGCCGGTGGGGGAGTGGCCCGGTGAGCCCGGTGCGGGTGCTCTACCTCGCCGGCAGCGGTCGCAGTGGCAGCACGCTGGTGACCACGGTCCTGGGACAGGTGCCGGGGTTCTTCGCGGCGGGCGAGCTGCGGTACCTGTGGCGGCGCGGCATCCTGGAGAACCGGCCCTGCGGCTGTGGTTCCCCGGTGACCGACTGCCCGCTCTGGGCCCGCGTGCGCGCCGATCTGACCGACGCCGACCCGGCCGGGATCGCCGCCCGGTTGGCCCAACGGTTGCGGCTGCGCGGGCTGCCCGCACTGCTGCGCCGTGAGCGTCGGGGGCAGCCGCCGGTCGCGGGCCACCCCGACGACACGCACCTGGCCCGGCTCTACGCCTCGATCGCCGAGCACGCCCTGGCCGGCCGGTCGGACGGCGTCATCGTCGACTCCTCCAAACTGCCGCCGTACGGCGCCCTGCTCGGCAGCCTGCCCGGCATCGACCTGTACGTCCTGCACGTGGTGCGCGACCCGCGCGCGACCGCGTACTCCTGGCGTCGCCGACGGCCGTTGGACGGGCCCGCCGACGACCAGTTGATGAGCCGACCACCCGTCGGCAAGGCCGCGCTGCTCTGGCTGGTCTGGAACACCGCGACCGTACGACTGTGGGGTGGCCGCCGCCGCGCGCCGGGCCGCTACCTGCGGGTGCGGTACGAGGACTTCGTGGCCGACCCGGCCGGCGTCACCGCCCGGATCGCCGGCTTCGTCGGCGCGAACCCCGCAGAGCTTCCGTTCCCGACACCGGCCACGGTGCGGCTCACCCCCACCCACTCGGTGGCCGGCAACCCCTCGCGGCACCGCACCGGGCTGGTCGACGTGGTCGCCGACACGGAGTGGGTGGGCGGGCTCCCCACCCGCGCGTACGCCGTGGTGACCGGGCTGACCGCCGTGGCCCTGACCCGGTTCGGCTACCCGTTACGCCGCCCGACGGCTATCTCACCCGCCACCCGGCAGGAAGGCTGAACGATGCTCTCACTGGTGGTGGGCACCGGTCGCTGCGGTTCGACACTGGTCCAGGAGTTGCTCTCCCGGCATCCCGCGGTCGGCTTCGTCTCCGGCCTGGACGACAAGCTCGCCCGGCTCAACCCCAAGGGCAGGTTCAACGGCACGCTCTACCGGCGCTCGGCGCCACGCCCGGCGGGGATGACCTCGCTGCGACACAGTCGACGGTTGCTGGAGCGGGGCCGGCTCCGGGTGGCCCCGTCGGAGGCGTACCACCTGCTCGACAGGCAGGTGCTGGCCGGCTTCTCCCGACCGTGCCGGGACCTGGTGGCCGAGGACCTGACGCCGTTCGTGGCCCGGCGGCTGCGGGCCTTCTTCGACGAGCGGATCGCGCGGCAGGGCTGTCAGCAGCTGGTGCAGCACGTCACCGGGTGGCCGCGCACCGGCCTGCTGCACGCCGCGTACCCGGAACTGCGGGTGGTCAACGTGGTGCGCGACGGCCGGGCGGTGGCCAACTCGTGGCTCCAGATGGGCTGGTGGGACGGCTGGCGCGGGCCGGACAACTGGATCTACGGCCCGCTCCCGTCCGACCTGCGGGAGGAGTGGGCCGAGTCCGCCCGCTCCTTCCAGGTGCTCGCCGCGCTCGGCTGGAAGATGCTGATGGACGCCTTCGCGCAGGCTCGGTTGCGTCACCCGGCCGACCAGTGGCTGGACGTGCGCTACGAGGACCTGGTCGAGCAGCCGCGCCAGCAGGTGGGCCGGATGCTCGACTTTCTCGGCCTGAGCTGGTCGCCCGCCTTCGAGAAGGGCTTCTCCCGGTACGACTTCACTGTGGGCCGGGCGGAGGCGTACCGGGAGGAACTCAGCCTGGCGCAGCTCGCCGCTATCGAACGGGTGCTGGAGAAACCGCTGGCCGAGTGGGGCTACCCCGTCTAGCGCCGTCCGCGCTATCGACGGACGTCACGGGGGCGGTTAATCTTTGGCCCCACACCATCGATGTGAGGAGATGCGATGGCGCGCCGTACCGGCCGACCCTCCTACCAGTTGGACAAGGCCAGTGTCGGTCGTCGCCGCACAGCGCGCTACGCCGCAGTCGCGGGCGTGATCGCGCTGGTCACCGCGTTGCTGGGTGGGTTGGTCGGCTACCAGGTGGGCCGTCCGGACGCCACCGAGGCGGCCATCGCGAGCATCAAGCAGGACGAGGCGAAGCGGGACGCCCAGCAGATCGCGGAGCTGATCGAGACGGCCCGACGTGTTCGCGACCAGGTTGCCCCGGTCCTGGCCGCCATCAAGACGGAGACGACCGGCGCAGGGGCGCCGGACGCGGCGAAGGCGCGCCAGTGGCAGGAGGTCATGCGCCAGGCGGCCGCGCCGTTCGCCGACCCGCCGTCGGGGACCACCGCCACCAACGTGGCGCGCGGGGGATTGCGCGGAGCTGTCCAGCAGGCGTCGCTGGCCGTCGACGCCTACGCTCTGGCCGCCGGCGTTCCGGCCGCGCAGCGTGCGGCCCTGCTGGACGTCAGCGCGCGGCAGGCGGCCGAGGCCGCGACGATCTGGTCGGTCGCGGCGACCCAGCTCGACCAGGTCAGCGTCGATGCCGGTCAGGGCCACCAGCACGTGTTCCTGGACACAGACCCGCACGGAGGGGCGCTCACCCCGGACGGGGCGGAGGAGGGAACCGGCGGCTGAGGCGCTTTGCTGCCCCGGTGTCCGGTTTGCCGGCGTGGGTCGGCGTGCCGCCCCGGCCGGGCGGTCGCGCGGGATCTGGGGGCGACGGGACGGATCGGGTACGGTCGCTTTCGCAAAGTCTATGAACCAGACAGGCTTTCCGTGCGATGGAAGCCGAATCGGAGGGACACAGCCGTGAGGTTCCCAAGCGCCGTCCGTCAGGCCGGCCTCGTCGTGGCCGTCGCCGCCCTCGCGCTGAGCGCGGGCTGCGCGAAGAAGGACGACAGTGAGGTCCAGGCGAGCGGTGTCAAGCTGGTCGCTGCCGGCAAGCTGACCGTCTGCACCCACCTGCCGTACCCGCCGTTCCAGTCCAAGGACGCCAGCGGCAAGGTGACCGGCTTCGACGTCGAGATCATGGACCTGGTCGCCAAGGACCTCGGCGTCGAGCAGACGATCATCGACACCCCGTTCGAGGGGATCAAGTCCGGCCAGGACCTCAACACCGGCAAGTGCGACGCGGCCGCCGCCGGCATGACGATCACCGAGGAGCGGCGGAAGGTGATCGACTTCTCCGATCCCTACTTCGACGCCACCCAGGCGATGCTGGTGAAGACCGGCAAGACGTACAAGTCGCTCGACGACCTCAAGGGCAAGAAGCTCGGCGTCCAGGCGGCCACCACCGGTCGTGACTACGCCAAGAAGCTCGAGTCGGAGAAGGGCCTGAAGCTCGTCGAGTTCGAGGACCTCGCCGCCCTGCAGCAGGCCGTCGCCAACGGCCAGGTCGAGGCCGCCATCAACGACCTGCCGGTCTGGACCGAGTACCTGAAGAAGAACCCGGGTGGGTTCGAGGTGGCCGCCGAGTTCGACACCGGCGAGCAGTACGGCTTCCCCGTGAAGAAGGACGCCAACCCGGAACTGCTCAAGAAGATCAACGAGGCGCTGGCCAAGGCCAAGCAGGACGGCACGTACGACACGATCTACGAAAAGTGGATCGGCAAGAAGCCCAGCGCCTGAGCCGCGTAGCGGCCTAGCGCCTGAGCCGCCCTGCGGCCGAGCGCCTGAGCACCGCGCAGTACCGGAGGGCGCGCGTCCCGCGCGCCCTCCGACGTCGGTAACCTCCGGGAAGGCAACGAGCGAACGTGAAGCTGCGACGCCGCCAGCGGGAGCGGCTGTCCCTCGGGCTCCAGTACCTGGTCTTCATCGCCATCATCGCCACGGTGCTCGTCGCCGCGGACTGGGACAGGCTGGCCGACGCGTTCTTCCGCGTCGACATCATCAAATCGATGTTCCCGACCATCATCACTGTCGCGCTGCGCAACACGGTCCTCTACACGCTTGGCGCGTTCGCCTTCGGCCTCGTGTTCGGCACCGTCCTGGCGCTGATGCGGCTGTCCCGGGTGGCGCCGTACCGCTGGGTGGCGACGGCGTACATCGAGCTGTTCCGGGGTCTGCCCGCGCTGCTGGTGCTCTTCCTCGTCGGGTACGGCATCCCGATCGCCTTCCCGGAGCGTGAGATTCCGGGCGGGGTGTTCGGTTCGATCGCGATCGGCCTCGGGTTGACCGCCGCGGCGTACATGGCGGAGACGATCCGGGCCGGCATCCAGGCCGTGCCGAAGGGGCAGATGGAGGCGGCGCGGACCCTCGGCATGTCGCACTTCACCGCCATGCGCACGATCGTCATCCCGCAGGCGTTCCGGATCGTGATCCCACCGCTGACGAACGAGCTCATCCTGCTCACCAAGGACTCGTCGCTGGCCTACGTGCTGGGGGTGACGGCGCAGACCATCGAGATCACCAAGTTCGGTCGGGACATGCTCAACGACCGGGTGAACGCGACTCCGCTGCTGGTGGCCGGCCTCGCCTACCTGGTGATCACCCTGCCGCTGTCGCAGGTGGTACGACGCCTCGAACTCCGCTACGCCAAGGCCCGGTGACCCCATGACGACCAACCCATCCCGCCCCGCCGTGGAGATCCGCGACCTGCACAAGTCCTTCGGGCCGCTCAAGGTGCTCAAGGGAATCGACTTCGAGGTCGGCCAGGGCGAGGTGGTCTGCGTCATCGGGCCGTCCGGTTCCGGCAAGTCGACGCTGCTGCGCTGCGTCGACCTGCTGGAGGAGCCGACCGCCGGCAAGATCTGGGTGAACGGGGTCGAGATGACCGACCCGGACGTCGAGATCGACGAGGTCCGCCGCGGCATCGGCATGGTCTTCCAGTCGTTCAACCTGTTTCCGCACCTGACCGTCCTGAACAACCTCACCATCGCCCAGCGCCGGGTGCTCCGGCGGAGTCGGGCCGAGGCCGAGCGGATCGCGCGGGCCAACCTGGACCGCGTCGGGCTGACCGACAAGGCCGACGCCTTCCCGGCGCAGCTCTCCGGTGGCCAGCAGCAGCGGGCGGCGATCGCCCGGTCGCTGTCGATGGAGCCGAAGTTGATGCTCTTCGACGAGCCGACCTCCGCGCTCGACCCGGAACTCGTCGGCGACGTGCTCACCGTCATGCGCAAGCTGGCCGAGGACGGCATGACGATGATGGTGGTCACCCACGAGATGGCGTTCGCCCGCGACGTCGCCGACCGGGTCGTGTTCATGGACGGTGGCGTGGTGGTCGAGCAGGGGCCGCCGCAGGAGGTGCTCGGCGCGCCGAAGCACGAACGGACCCGCGCGTTCCTCTCCCGGGTCCTCGACCCGACCCACGTCGCGCAGCTCGGTCGGCCCGACCAGCCGCCCGCGCCGCCGCAGACGCCCGGCCTGCCGGCGGACGACCGCCACAACCTCTGACGACAGCTCCCGTACGGCTTGGCGCCGGGTTGCCGCATTGACGGCAGTCCGGCGTCTGCTTGTGTGTCAGGACTATGTCAATCGACGGACGTCGTGATGTCAAGGTAATCTTTTTGCAATCAGACCTGTACTTTCGTCGATGGATTACATAAGTTGCTGTCATCCACCGAAAGTTCTGAGTCTTCCGAGCAAAGCCCGCGACGAGCCTCACCCTCAGTCGTGCCACCGCCCGTGCTCGGCGGTCGCTGCACCCTGCCCTCGTCGCGTCTTCGCCCGGTCGGGAACGGAGACCCATGGACGATCACGTTGGTGGCCCTCACCGCCACCTGTCCCGCAGATCGCTGATTGCCACCGGCGCGCTCGCCGCCGGGGCATTGGGCGCGTCCGCCCCAACGATCGGCACCGCGTTCGGCGGCAGCCCCGCCCGGGCCGCCGCCGGTGTCACCAAGAAGATCACCATCTACGCCGAGCAGTTGCCCGGCAACCTGTTCGGGTACGGCCTGGCACCCGGTCAGGCCACCGTCCCGGGCCCCGTCCTGGAGATGTACGAGGGTGACACCCTGGAGATCACCCTGGTCAACACCACCAGTCAGCGGCTGTCCATCCACCCGCACGGCGTGGACTACAGCACCGAATCCGACGGCAGCCCGTTCAACGCCTCGTTCAACAATCCCGGTGAGACGCGGACGTACGTCTGGCGCTCGCACGAGATGGTGGCCGCGGCGGGTCGGCGCTACATGCCGGGCAGCGCCGGCTACTGGCACTACCACGATCACGCGATGGGCACCGACCACGGCACTGGCGGTGTCGCGAAGGGACTGTACGGGGCGCTGATCGTCCGGCGGCGCGGCGACATCCTGCCGTCGAAGCAGTTCACGGCGGTGTTCCACGACATGATGATCAACAACAGGATGGCCCCGGCGACACCGATGTTCGAGGCGAACCTGGGCGAGCGCGTCGAGTGGATCGCCATCGGCCACGGCAACCTGTTCCACACCTTCCACCTGCACGCGCATCGCTGGGCGGACAACCGCACCGGGATGTTGGAGGGGCCGGCCGACCCGAGCCTGGTGGTCGACAACAAGGACCTCAATCCCGGCAGCTCGTTCGGTTTCCAGGTGCTGGCCGGGGAGGGCGTCGGACCTGGCGCGTGGATGTACCACTGCCACGTGCAGACGCACTCCGACGGCGGCATGGCCGGGATCTTCCTGGTGCGCAACGCCGACGGCAGCATGCCGCCGGGCGCCGAGGAGGCGATCCACCGGTTCCAGGGCCACACCCACACGCACGGAAGCTGACCGAACCGAAAGTGGGGACGGGCATGACCCGAAAGTTACGACGAACCCTCGCCGCGGTAGCGGCCTTCGCGACACTGATCCCGGCAACGACGGCGGCCGCGGCCGCGCCACGAACGGCGGCCGCCCCGCAGGCGGCACAGCCGCAGAAGACCGCGGTCCTGGTGTTCCACGGCCCGGTGGCCGAACAGCAGGACCCGGTTTCCCGCGCGGTGGACACCATCAAACAGCTTGCTGCCGTCCATGACATCGATGTCACGGCCACCACGGACCCGGGCACCTTCACCGCGGCCGGGCTGTCCGCGTACCGCAGCGTGGTCTTTCTCTCCGCGACGGGCGCCGCGCTCAACCGCGACCAGGAGTCGGCGCTGCAGAGCTACGTCAAGGCCGGCGGCGGTTTCGTCGGCATCGCCGATGCCGCCCGCGCCCAGGTCGACTCCACCTGGTTCACCGGGCTGATCGGCACCCGCCCGGCCGGCGCCATCCCGGTGGCCGAGCCGGTGGCCAAGGTGACCGCCAGCGGCGAGAACGCCCCCAACGAGACCAAGGAGAAGCTGACCGACGGCGACGCCAACACGAAGTGGCTGGTGCGCACCCCGACCGCGTGGGTGGCCTACGAGTTGAGCGCACCGAAGAAGATCACCGGGTACGCGCTCACGTCGGCCAACGACTCGGCCGGTCGGGACCCGAAGGACTGGACCCTGCAGGGCTCCACCGACGGTCAGAGCTGGACGGACCTGGACCGCCGCACCGGGCAGACCTTCCCGGACCGGTACCAGACCCGGCGGTTCGACATCGCCACGCCACAGGAGTTCACGCGCTACCGGCTGAACGTCACAGCGAACAGCGGTGAGCCGCTGGTCCAGCTCGCCGACCTGCGCCTGTTCACCGGCAGCACCACAGCCCCGGAGCCGCCCGCGGTGAACCGCGCGGTGGTGAACATCCTGGACCGCAAGCACCCGGCCACGGCGTCGCTGCCGCTGACGATCACCCGGTCCGACCGCTGGGAGAACTGGGACCCGAACCCGATCGGCACCGTGCACACGCTCGCCCAGGTCGAGGAGCGGCACTACAACCCGGGGGCGGCCGCCAACGGCGCCTTCCACCCGGTGTCCTGGTGCCGGGACTACGACGGCGGCCGGTCGTTCTACACCGGCATGGGTCACACCGAGGGCAGCTACGGCGAGGAGGCGTTCCGCACGCACCTCGCCGGCGCCCTCAACTGGACCACCGGTCGCGTACGCGGTGACTGCCAGGCCACCATCGCCGCGAACTACAAGGTGGAGCGTCTCACTGCCGCCAACCAGACCGGGCAGCTGGACCAGATCGGCGAGCCGCACGGGCTCACCATCGCGCCGGACGGCACTGTCTTCTACGTCGGCAAGGCCGCCTGCCCGAGCGGCCCGATCGCGGACTGGAACAACCCGAAGGTCGGCCTGGGCTGCGGCACCATCCACTCCTGGGACCCGCGGACCAAGCAGGTCAAGCTGCTCACCACCCTGGAGGTGATGGGCAACCGGGGCAGTGGCTCGGAGCTGGTGAAGAACGAGGAGGGCCTGCTCGGCATCGTGCCGGACCCCGCGTTCGCCGACAACGGGTGGCTCTACGTCTACTGGATGCCACACGACTCGGTCGACCGGGTGAAGCGGGTCGGTCAGCGAACCGTCTCGCGGTTCACCTACGACCGTCAGGCGCAGACCATCGACCAGGCCACCCGCAAGGACCTGTTGCAGTTCCCCGTGCAGATCCACAGCTGCTGCCACGCGGGCGGGGGCATGGCGTTCGACGCCAAGGGCAACCTCTACGTCGGTTCCGGCGACAACAACTCCTCGGAGGGGTCGCAGGGCTACGCCGGCAACAACTGGACCCAGGAGTACCAGGGGATCTCGTTCCAGGACGCCCGCCGCACGTCGGGTAACACGAACGACCTCGCCGGCAAGATCATCCGGATTCACCCGGAGTCGGACGGCACATACACCATCCCGGAGGGCAACCTGTTCCCACCGGGCACCGAGAAGACCCGCCCGGAGATCTACGTGATGGGCGTGCGCAACATCGCCCGCCTCCAGATCGACCCGGTGCACCAGTGGCTGACCGCCGGCTGGGTCGGCCCGGACGCCTCGTCGCCCAGCCCCACCCTCGGGCCGGCGAAGTACGAGACGGCCACCATCATCACCTCGGCCGGCAACCAGGGTTGGCCGTACTGCATGGGCAACCGGCAGCCGTACCGCGACCGCAGCACCACCGACGCGACGGTGCTGACCGGCTGGTACGACTGCGACAACCTGAAGAACGAGTCACCGCGCAACACCGGACTGGTGGACATCCCGGCGGCCCGGGACAACATGATCTGGTACTCGCCGGACGGCGGCGGCCCGGTGTTCCCGAAGCGGACCGACGGCAGCGACCTACCGACCTACGTCGCGGCCGACGCCACCTACACACAGCCGTACCTGCGCGGCGGCGGACAGGCCATCATGTCCGGTCCGACGTACCACCGGAGCCTCGTCGACACCACGAGCGGCGTGGCGTGGCCGGAGCACTGGGACGGCAAGTGGTTCATCGGCGACCAGTCGAACGCCGCCAACCGGGTCGCGGTCACCGTCGACCCGGCCGGCGTGCCGCAGGCCGCCCCACCGGTGTACGCCGAGTCGCTGCGGGCCATCATCCCGGGCGGGAACGGCGACACCAAGTTGCAGAGCTGGATGGACGCGAAGTTCGGCCCGGACGGCGCGCTCTACCTGCTCGACTACGGCGGCGGGTTCTTCAGCCTGCACGCGAACCAGAAGCTGATCCGGATCACCTACACCGGCGGGGCACCCACCCCGGCACCGGCCGCGACCTCGGTCGCCGTGCAGAACAAACCGCTCACCATCGCCTTCACCGGTTCCCGCTCCGGCGGCGTCAGCCACCGGTGGGAGTTCGGCGACGGCGCCACGTCGACCGAGGCGGACCCCCGGCACACGTACGCCACTGTCGGCACCTACACCGCGAAGCTCACCGTCACGTACGCCGACGGTCAGAAGGCGACGACGCAGACCGCTGTGACGGTGGGCTGCGCGGTGCCCGACGACCGGTCGACGGTGTGGCTCGGCGACACCGACACCGGGGTGCCCAGTCGCACTGTCGGGCAGGGCTGCACGGCCAACGACCTGATCGACGACGAGAGCACCTGGGCCGACCACAACGGTTTCGTCAGGCACGTGACCGCCGTGGCCCGCGCGTTGCAGGACGACGACCTGCTCAGCACCCGTGAGGCGGGCACCATCACCCGCCTGGCCGCCGCGTCGGAGATCGGCCGCGACGGTCACACCGGGTACGAGCCGCTCTTCGACGGCACCGCCGAGTCGCTGCGCGGTTGGCAGCAGGCGCCGTCGGGACAGTTCGGCATCCAGCCGGACGGGTCGCTGCGCTCCAGCGGTGGCCTGGGCATGCTCTGGCACACCAAGGAGCTGGGCGACTTCTCGCTGAAGCTGCAGTTCCGGGACATCGCGCCGGGCACCGGCCGGGCCAACACCGGAGTCTTCATCCGGTTCCCGGACCTGCGAACGCCCCTCGACCAGCGTCCGCCGGACAGCTGCGGCACTGTCGGGTCGGCCCGGACCTCGACGGCGTGGATGGCGATCTACTGCGGACACGAGATCCAGATCTACGACGGTGACGCCGGTGAGCCGCAGAAGACCGGCTCGGTCTACAACTTCGACCCGGTGCCGCTGGCCCAGGCCGGCGTGACGCCGAAGAACGAGTGGAACGACTACGAGATCCGCGCCGTGGGGCAGCACTACACGATGATCCGCAACGGCGTGGTGATCAACGAGTTCGACAACACGCCCGGCAAGCAGTCCTCGCGCGCCGGCGATCCGCCAACCGATCTGCGGCAGTTCCTGCGCGGCTTCATCGGTCTGCAGAACCACGGTGACAACGACCTGGCCGAGTTCCGCAACATCCGCGCGCGGGAACTCTAGGAGTGACGATGACCCGACGACTGACGGCCGCGCTGGCGGCGCTCCTGCTCACGGTGATCCCGTGGGCAGTGGCGCCCGCCTCCGCCGCCCCCCGCGTCGCCGCCGACCAGGTGCTGACCTGGACCGCCGACGGCGACATCACCCGCTACAAGTCCGCGCCCACCACGGCGGTGGCCGGCGAGACCACGATCATCTGGGAGAACAGCGAGGCCACCGGTAACACCATCGGGATGCCGCACACGCTGACGTTCGACACCAGCACCGAGGGCTACAACCACGACGTCACAGTCAACATCCTGGCCAGCCCGTTCGACGCCAACAACGGCCGCCACCAGGCGACAGTGACGCTGACCCCGGGCCGGTACCGGTACTTCTGCTCGATCCCCGGCCACAGCTCGATGGTCGGTGAGCTGGTGGTCACCGACGGCGGCGGCGGTGGCGACACCACAGCGCCGACAGTGACCGGCGCGGTGTCGGGCGACCAGGACGAGGACGGCAACTACCTCGGCGCGGCCACGGTGACCGTGACGGCCACCGACGCCGGCTCGGGAGTCCAGACCGTCGAGTACCAGGTCGACGACACCAGCTTCCTGCCGTACACCGAGCCGGTGCGGGTGACAGCGATCGGCGACCACGCGGTGCAGTTCCGCGCCACCGACCAGGCCGGCAACACCAGCGCCGTCGGCTCGGTGTCGTTCCGGATCGTCGAGCCGGGGGAGGAGGACACCACCGCGCCGGTGGTCGCGGTCGCACTGGCCGGCGACCTTGACGACGACGGCAACTACGTCGGTACGGCCACCGCCACGTTGACCGCCACCGACAGCGGATCCGGCGTCGCCAGCATCGAGTACGCGCTGGACGGGGCGGCCTTCACCGCGTACGCGAATCCGATCGTGGTGAACGCGGCCGGGATGCACATGCTGCACTTCCGGGCGACCGACGCCGCCGGCAACACGTCGGCCGAGCAGATGTCCCACTTCACAGTCGTCGAGCCGCAGGCCGAGGACACCACCGCACCCACCGTCGCCGCCACGGTGGCCGGTGAGCGCAACGACGACGGCGCGTACGTCGGCGGCGCGACAGTGACCGTCACGGCCACCGACGCCGAGTCGGGTGTGGCCACGATCGAGTACGCGCTCGACACCGGAGGCTGGACGGCGTACGCCGCCCCGCTCGCCGTCCGCGCACCCGGCGCGCACACAGTGCGGTACCGGGCGACCGACACGGCGGGGAACGCCTCCACCGAGCAGTCGACGACGTTCACCGTGGTGGCCGACGGCACCGACAAGTGCCCCGACTCGGACAGCCGGGCCACCGTGATCATCGACGGCGGCGACACCGGTGTGGCCAACGTGGACACCGGCGACGGCTGCACCATCAACGATCTGATCGACGAACACGCCAACTATCCCGGCCACGCCGAGTTCGTCCGGCACGTCGAGGCGGTCACCGCCGCACTCGTGACCGGCGGCACGCTCGACCGGCGGCAGCAGGGCGCCATCGTCCGGGCCGCGGCCCGATCGGACGTCGGCGCATGAGTCCTCGAACCTCACCGACAGGGAGTACCACGATGCCCGGACGTACCGTCGCCAAGCTGGCCACCGTGAGCGCCGTCATCGCGGCCTCGGTGCTGGCCGTGGCACCCAGCGCACACGCCGACCTGGTCACCCACTGCATCGGCACCGGCGGCGCGGTGACAGTGCCCAACGACCTGCTCGTGCCCGCCGGGGAGTCCTGCGCGCTCACCGGCACCACGATCACCGGCAACGTCACAGTCGCGGCCGGCGGCAACCTGGTGGTGACCGGCGGACGGGTCAGCGGTGAGGTGCGCGTCGCCGCCGACGGGTACCTCGACGCGACCGAGACGACAGTCGACGGCCAGGTCGTGCTCGCGGCCGGGGGATACGGCATCTTCCTGAAAGACGCCCGCACCGGCACCCTGACCGTACGGCCGAAGGGCTCCACGACCATCGACAGCTTCCTGTTCGCCGAGGCGTCGACGGTCACCGGGCACGTCACCGTCGGCGCCGGTGAGGTCCGGCTCGACCGGGGCACCCAGGTGCAGCGCAACCTCAGCAGCACCGGCACCTACTACACCGACGTGCACGACTCGTTCGTCGACGGCACGCTGTCGGTGCTCAACAGCGCCACCGGCAGTGTGGTGTGTGGCAGCGCGGTCCAGGGTCGGGCCACCTTCGCCGGCAACCTGGGCGGTGTGCAGCTCGGCCCCAACGGCACCCTCGACAGCTGCGCCTCCGGCGGCTACTGGGGTGGGGACGTGAGCGTCACCAGCACCACCGGTGGCGTCACCGTCGACGACAACATCATCAACGGCCAGTTGGCGGTGACGTCCAACGACCCGGCCGCCCAGGTGGCCGCGAACAACCGGATCCGTGGCGGCGTGACCGGTGACCAGGCGGCCGCGACCACCAACCGGTCGGCGCGGGTGGCCGCCCCGGACCGCGAGGAGGCCGGCGACGAGCGGGCCGAGGTCCGCCGTACCTCGGCGGTGCAGGAGGCCACCGAGGCGGGTGCGGCGAAGCTCTGACTGATCGACGCGACGGTGGCCGGTCACCCTCTCGGTGATCGGCCACCGCCGTACCGGGTCGGACCCGTGGCGGCGGCGTTTGCGTGGTGGTGCCGGCGTGGTTGTTGAGGAGACATGTCGTACCCGCCGGACGAGTACCTCCTCCTGCCGTCGGTCAATACAAGCCAAGTGAACGCTTACTAGTGCGGCCGAGGTGTGAGCCAGGCCAGGGGTTGTCCGGTGAGAGCGGCGTCGGCGAGGCGGTGGGCGCTGGCGGTCTTAAGTGCTGCTCGTGAGCTGTCGATCCAGCGCTGCACGTTGTCGATGCCCTGATGGCGGTACTCGACGGCTTGGACGAGGCATTCCAGCTTGTCGGCGTCACGAGCGACGACAGCTTCCAGTGTCTCGCCGGCTTCGTACTCGGAGACGGCGGCGGTGATGACGGCTTCGACGGCCGGTGGGCAGGCGGCGACCTGGTCGGCGGTGACGGCGGTGTTGGGTACGGCGGTGAGGTAGCGCTTGGCGATGTGTGGGATGTCGGTGATCCGGGTTTCCTGGGTGTCGTGCAGGGTGCAGAGCATCGACACTCGGGCTGGGTCGGCACCCTCCATGGCGGCGAGCATCATTCCGATGAGCGCCGTTCGGAAGGTGTGCTCGGCGATGGACTCGGGGTGCTTGACGCCGGCGAACCACCAGCCGGTCCGGGCGGCGCGTTTGAGGACGCCGGCTTCGAAGATGAAGTTCATCGCTCCGGCGGCGTCGTGATCGTCGGTCATCTGCCCGTCCCTGTGCCGGTGAGTCCGTCCGCCCGCAGGCTGTAGACGATAGAGGTTAGTTCCTGGCGCGACTGTGCGGAGATTCGGTCACTGTCCAGGAGCGGGACACTGCGGTCGAGGAGCGCCCGAGTCGCGGAGGGGTTGTCGAGAGCAAGACCGCGTCGTGCGGCCAGCAGAGCCCAGACGTTGTGGATGTTGAGGTCGACGAATGGGTGCCCTGGTTCGAGGCGATGGACCAGGTGCCGAAGAAGGATTGAGCCATGCCAGTCGGCGAGTGCTTCGGGCATGAAGGAGTCGTCGCGGTGGCGGTACGGGATCTCGCCCACCCAGTAGGCCGAGTAGTTGAGAGCCGCTCGCTCGCAGGCGTCGTCGGGGTGTGCGCGAGTGATGAAGTCTCGTAACGGTTCCGGGTCGCCCTGGTTGGCGAGGGACGTGACGACGGAGCGGGCGTCAGGTCACAGCGGTGACCAGGTGCGAAAGGTGGTCGTGCGGCGTGCGCGGGCGGTGGTCTGGGTGAGCCAACCTGCTGCTGCCTTGGTGGGGTCCATCCCGGCGAGGAAGCAGGCTTGCCGGCGCAGCAGCACGTTCTGATGCCGTCCGGCTGCGGCGCGATCGGCGAGCACGTGAAGGTGAGCGAAGAACGCTCGTTGCTCGTCGATGGGCAGGGTTGGCCCGGACGCGACTGGACCCCGCCGGGGATGGGCGATGGGTAACCCTCTGGCGAAGGTCGGTGTCTGCCCGAGGACGGCCCAGAGGATCAAGTCGGTCAGACGGTGGGTGAGTACGGACCAGCCCAGCGGCTGCTCGGCGATGTCGCAGCGGCCCACCTGTTCGGTGAGGACGGCGGCGAGGATGAGATCCGCCTCGGCGGCGTCGTCAAGTGCCGCGAGCAGGAGTGTGTTCGCGCCGAGCCGTCCGAGCCGGCGTCGGACGGCGATCGCCTGCCCGAGTGGTATCGCGGTGAATGGCCGGCGCCCGGACTCCCAGCTCTGCACGGTCACGCGATCGACGTCCAGGTCGACGGCGAGCTGCTCCTGGGTGAGCGGGATGGACTCCCGGATCAGCTTGAACAGGTAGCCGGTCACCTCGCCGCGATGTGGTGCTGATCGCCCGGGACCTCTCATGCGTCATCCCTACGTTGACCCGTGGTCGACGTTCCCCCCGGTGAAGCCAGTGCTGCGGCAGCTCATCTGGCCTGCCCACTCGTACTGCGGGTAAGTCCCACCGCCGTCGTCGTGATCGTAGCGTCGCAGTTACCGAACGTTCCAGATCCGGTCCCGTGTTTCGGGGTCGGCCATGGAGTGCTGCCCGGTGGAGGGAGCCAGTGATGCGAGACAGGACACCACCATGGCGACGAGTGAGCTACGACCAGTACCTGATCGCCGTCGCGATGACCCTGGCACGGCGCCACCGCCCGGCGTGGTCGTGGCCGAAGTGGAGGTGGACCTGCCGCTGCGGGGCCGAACTGCCCTGTCGCAGTCGACACCGCATCCCGATTAACCGAGGGCACTGGCCCGCGGAGGAGGAGCAGTGAGCAGCGAAGCGGAGCAGCGGATCCTGGTCGCGCATGTGCCGGGCAAAAGTGGTTTGTACAACGGCTGTTGGGCGTGGCGGTCGCGGCTCACGCCGTACCCGTGCCGGCAGGTGGACTGGGCGACCAGCCGGCAGGCGCGGTCGATGACGGCGGCGCTGCTCGGAGACCGCGCATGACCACGCACGGCCCGGTGCTGCCGATCTGGAGCTGTGACGGCTGCGATGCGCCCTGGCCCTGCCGCACGCGGCAGCGCGAGCTACGCGCCGAGTTCGACGACGCTCCGATCTCCCTGGCCGTCTACCTGGGTGCCCAGCTGGTGCGGGCCTCGGAGGACCTGACCTGAGTGCCGGCGAGTGCGCTGCACAGACGCTTCCTCGGCTGGCTCCGATGAGCATCCTGCGGCGCGGCGACGAGAAGTTCCACTACAGCGACGGCTCGCACAGGTGGATCCCGCCGGACCCGGACTACGACCAGGAAGTTTGGAACGAACAGGTCCGCCAACACAAGCACGGCCACCTAAGAAACGTGCACCCGAAGGTGCGGATGCAGCGCCTCGTCTGATGCCAGGTCGCCGATCAGGCGAGGTCTCCGGTCTTCAATTCCGCCCGGTGGCTGAGCCGTCCACCGGAGACCGCGCTACGTCTCGATCACTGGCCCGCGACGATCCGCGGGCCAGCTCACATCGACCGACCGCTCTAGAAGTTACCTGCCGAGTTGCACTTCACGCCCTGGTCGAGGCAGTTGCGCACCCGGGCGGCGAGCGCCTCGTCCTTCCACGCGTTGAAGAAGTCCGCGTGCATGGAGAACGACGTGCCGGACGCGAGGGTGATGCCGTCCGTGTTCGCGCTCAACGGGTACGAGATCACGAAGGACACCGAGGGGACGGGCACCGGGTGGCTCTTCGGGCACGCCCCGGTGTGGTCCCCGTTGGCCATGTGCGCCTTGTGGTCGGGGCTGTCCAGGTGCTTGCCGTCCCAGCAGTCCGGGAAGGTGATCTGCCGGACGATGTTCGCGGTCTTGGCGCAGACCGGGAACGTCCTGTCGGCGCTGCGGCCGATCTCGCCGCCGATGCCGGCGCACCAGAAGTGGTTGCCCTGCTTGTCCGGGGTGTCGACCTGGTTCTTGGCGTTACCGGTGATCATTCGCAGGCCGAACGGGAAGGGCTGCGTCCTGCTCGGGTCCTTCAGCCGGGAACCGTAGTAGACGGTCACCTCCTTCGGGTCCACGACCTTGCCGTTCTGGGACATCGTCGGCACCCAGTAGGCGGACTGGTCGTCCGGCGAGTTGCAGGTGGTCGCCTTGGACGCCCGCAGCGATTCGGCTGTCGAGTTGGCGTCGGTCGACTTGTTGCCCCAGAACGTGTGGTTGTGCGAACCGCCCACCAGCTTGGGCAGCACGATCGGGTCGTCGCTGTTGTGGTGACTGGTCGTACACCCGACATTGAACTCGGGCACCTTGACCGGGTTGCCGGTCACCGGCTTGGGCTTGCGCGCGAAGAACGCCTTCGTCGCGGCGGCCTGCGCGGCGGCGTCGATGGTGATCCAGCCGCCGGACGCGGTGGGCGGGACGGCGCTGGTGGCCGGCGTCGCCGGCTTGCCCGGCACGGACGGGGTGGCCGACGTGCCCGGGGCGCTCGGCGTGGCCGAGGGGTCGACCGGGGCGGTGGCCGTCGGCGCGTCCGGGCCGGACGAGCCGATGCCGGTGTCGCTGGACGGGCCGGACGCGCCGGGAGTGCCCGGCGCCTCCTTGCATCCACCGGCGAGCGCCACGCTCACCAGCAGCAGTGCGGTGACGGCACGACGGTGTCGAGGGGTGGATCGGAGATTTATCAACGGGGGCGCACCTTTCTTCCGAGCACGAAGAATACGAGTCGGCCCCCTGCTCGTTTCCAACCGAGACGATTAATTCTCCCTTAAATAGCGCTCAGCGATTGCCTGTTCAGCTCTGCGGAGCCGCCGCGATGTCGACTCAATCTCAATTCTTTGATTTATCTCCAAAAACCGTAATCGACGGCTGCGGCGGCACTCTGCTTCTCTGCCGGGTGCCCCCGACCGCCGTCCGGCTCAACACTTGTCGCGTGCCTTGCGCAGGAAGGTCTCCCGGGACACGACAGTCGTCGAGTCGTGTCCGCGCGGCGCCAGCACCTGATCTGGGCCGATCCGTGGGAGGTCCGCGAGGGTGAAGTCCACCGAGATGGCCTCAGGGCGGCTCGACCCGTCGAGGGTGTAGGAGACTCCGGATCGAAGTTCGGTGAGCAACTCGACGTCCACCTCGACGCCGGGCTCGGGTCCGGGGAAGTCGACCGGCTCGTCGACCTCCCAGCCCTCCGGTGGCTGACCCAGCAGGGTGACCTCCACGACCTCGCTCGCGGGCGGGCCGCCGATGCTCCATTTGATCAGGGACTGTCTGCCCGCTTCACCCTGATGGCCGTTCTCGAACACGCGGATATTGGCGTCACGGTCGTAGCAGGTGACCAGCACGCCGACCGGCCGGCCGTCCTGCACGGCGAGCGCGACAATCGGCTGCTCCGCTGGCGAGCAGGCGGTCAGGAGGAGGAGGGGCAGCGGTAGCAGAATCCATGAACGTCGTCTTCTGCGCATGTCGGTCAGCATTCCACGCCGGCATCACACTTCGATGCCCCGAGGATCACGAAAGGGAAGCGCAACGGACGGACCTGGACCGCGCGCGGTGCCGAACGTGCCCACCTTCGTTGCGTGATTTCCGGAAACAGCGCAGGGCGCCGCCGACGCGGAGAGAATTGCCGCCACGGAGCACGCGGAAGCCGGGGGACGTTAGATGGGTTTACGAAGGCGTATGGCGCTCATGGCGGTGACCGTCGCGGCGACACCTCTGGTCCTCGGTGGGTGCACCACCGAGCGAAAGGCCGCCGTGCGTCCCGCCGAGCAGGTGGTGCCCTCGCCCGAACTGACCGTCACGCCCGCCGATCTCTCCCGGAACGTGCCGCTCAGCGCCGAGGTCGTGCCGCTCGTCACGGGCGGGAAGATCACCGCCGTGCGCCTCGTCGACGACACGGGCACGCTGGTCACTGCGGAACCACGCGAGGACGGTTCGGCCTGGGTGCCGAGCACTCCGTTGCGGCCGCAGCACACCTACACCGCGTCGGTGACCGCCACCGCCGACTCCGGGAGGACCACCACCCGCACCACCACCTTCACCACCACTGCGGCGTCGACGAAGCCGCAGGTGAGCAGCACCCTGTACTTCGCCGACAGCCAGACGTACGGCACGGCCATGCCGGTGACCATCGGCTTCGACCCGCCCATCGCCAAGGCGGCCCGCGCCGAGGTGCAGCGTCGGCTGTTCGTCACGACGAACCCGCCCCAGCCGGGTGCCTGGTCCTGGGTGGACGACGGCAGCCAGGTCTACTACCGGGCACCCGACTTCTGGCGGCCGGGCACGACAATCAGTGTCCGGGCCGGCCTGGAGGGGCTGCCGATCGGCGCGAACCACATCGGTGACGCCGACCGCACCGCGACATCCCGGATCGGACGGCAGGTGGCGCTCGAGGTCGACAACGCCACCAAGCAGATGCGCGTGCTGCGGGACGGCAAGCTGATCCGCAGGATCCCGGTCAGCCTCGGCAAGCGCGGCACCCCCACGTCCAGCGGCAAGATGGTGATCATGGAGAAGCACCAGTACACGACGTTCGACACGCGCGGCGAGCCGAACGGCGGCTACGTGGTGAACGTCGAGGACGCGCAACGGCTCACCTGGGGCGGCGAGTTCATCCACGGGGCGCCCTGGTCGGTATCGGACCAGGGACACCGCAACGTCTCGCACGGCTGCACGAACATCTCGGCGGCCAACGCCGACTGGCTGATGGGCGTCACCCAGGTAGGCGACCTGGTCACCTTCACCGGCACCGAGGTCCGGCTCGAGGCGGGCAACGGCTGGACGGCCTGGAACACCAGTTGGGGCCAGTTCGTCAAGGGCAGCGCGCTGCCCGTACCCGCGGATCTGCGGCCGGGCCCGGCGTCGGCGCCACCCGCCCGTGCGGTCGCCGGTGGCGTGCCGACGCCGGGTCCGTCCGCCTCCGGAGGCTGAACGGCCGGGCGCCCGACGGGCTCTCGTCGCTTGCCCGGCAGCCCTCCGGCCGGGGCTGCCACCGTCGAGGCGGTCCAGGTGGCCACCGGTGCGAGGTTCACGCAGGGGGTGGCGCTGGTCGAGGAGGACGGCGACTGGCGCGTCTGCCAGTGAGTCACCGCGCCGTCGCCGCAGAGAAGTCGGTATGCGAGCTACGGTAAAACCTGACGCTTGCGTGAGGGGCAAGGCTGCCTGGCTGGCGTCGCCGGCCTGGGGGAGGGGTCCATGCGGATCGGGGAACTCGCCACGAAGACCGGGGTGTCGGTACGAGCCCTACGCTACTACGAGGAGCATGGCCTCCTGGCTGCCGCACGGAGCAGTGGCGGCCAGCGCCACTACCTCGACGACGCGGTCGACCGGGTGTATCTGATCCAGATGCTGTACGCCGCCGGCCTGTCCAGTCGAACCATCCTGGACCTGCTGCCCTGCGTCGACGCGAAGGTCAACACACCGCAGTCGCGAGCCATGCTCCGCGCCGAACGCGACCGCATCGATCGGCAGATCACCCAACTCCGGCAGGCGCGCAAGCGACTCGACGAGGTCATCGCGCTCAGCGAGAGCCCGGCCAGCGGTTGCACTCGAACGGACACCGACGCCGTAGTGGCGTAGCGACGCGGCGAGTCCCCCGTCGCCGACCGCAGGGCCGGTGATGCCGGAGCGCATCATGGCCAGTTTGCCGATGTGCCGTTGGCGATCCCCGTCCTACGGTGTGTGCATGATCGTGCGGACCGGATGGGTCATGCCACACCCGCCCGACGTGTTGTGGCCAGCGCTCTGCGACTCGCGCCTCGAATTGCAGCCGCGTTGCCCGGTGTTCTACCTGGGTACGCCCCGACCCACGTCGTGCCGGCTGCCCGACGGTCCCGGGGAGGTCGGTGCCACCCGGCAGTGCGTCTCGGAACAGGGTGTGGTGCGGCAGCGGATCACGATCTGGGAACCACCGAGCCGGCTTGCGTTCCACATGGAGTCGACGGACCTGCACTTCCACCGCTTCGTCGACCATCTCGGGGACCTGTTCGAGTTGACCGAGGTGGACGGTGGCACGCAGGTCACCCGGACCACGACGGTGACGGTCCGTGGGTACGGCCGCGTCGCGTTGGAGCCGGCACTCTGGGTCGGGCTGAAATCGGTGCACCGCTTCGTCTTCCGCAACTGGCAGAAGATGGCGCTGTCACCGCCCGCCGCGATCTGACCCCGCGGCGATCGGTGGCAGCTCAGCAGGGCGTCGCTCGGCGTGTCGAGCTGCTCAGCTGCCAACGATCAGGGAATGGGCCAGCTCGGGGATGCCGTAGTGCTGGTCGAGGACCTGCATGGCGGCGCCCGCGGCGATCACGTCCGCGCCGAGGCTGGACAGGGCCACCCTCGTGGTGAGCCAGGCCGCGCGCCGCGCGTCGGCCTGGACGGCCTCGGTGACCGCCGTGAGGTAGGTCTGCGGGTGCCGGAGGAGGTCCGCGCCCACCAGCACGACGTGGGCGAGGTCGAGGGTCTGGAGCAGGTTGACGACGCCCACGGCCAGCACGCGGGCGGCGTGTGCGATGTCCCCGGCCTCGGCGGCGTGATGGTGCACGATCTCCAGGCACCCGTGCCGGCCGCAGACGCAGAGGGGCCCGGTCAGGTCGACGACCGTGTGGCCGAATTCGCCCGCGTTGGTGTGCGCTCCCCGGTGGGCCGCGCCGCCGAGCCAGAAGCCACCGCCGATGCCGGACTCAACCATGATGAGGGCCGCGTCGCCGAACGTCGCACCGTGCCGCCAGGCCTCCGCCGTGATCCCCGCGGTGACGTCCTTGTCCAGGTGGACGGGGAGGCCGAGGTGCTTCTCGGCGATCTCGCGCAGGGGTACGTCGTGCCAGTGCCGCAGGCCGTGGGCGTCCCGGACCAGGCCGTTGGCGTGGTCGAGTGGGCCGATCATGCCGATGCCCAGCCCGGTGAGCCGGCCCCGCAGGTCGCCGATGCCGGCCAGCGTGTCGATGCCGGCGCTCAGGGCGTCGAGGAGGTGCTCCGGGGTGAAGTCGCGGGGCAGCGGGCTGACCGCCGACTGGTGCACGGTGCCGGCCAGGTCGACCAGGACGAGCCGCAGCGTGCGCCGGGCCACGTGGGCGCCGATCGCGTACCGGCTGTCCGGGACGAGTTCGTGGACGACCGCGGGCTTGCCGATGCCCGGACGTCGCACGCCGGCGGGGCGGATCAGCCCGTCGGCGGTCAGCCGGGCGATGACCTTGGAGACCGCCTGTGGTGTCAGGCCGGTGGCCTCGACCACCGTCGAGCGCTCGAACGTGTGAGCAGTGCGCCCCACCGCCATGACCAGTGCCTGGTTGTAGTCGCGGAGGAAGGTGACGTCGGCAGTGACGCGAGTCATCTCACCACCCTATTACGCAACGCTGTTGCTAAATTTTTCCGGTGATCGAGTTGAGTAGAGGTCGACGGTTGGCGGCGCTTGCCGCTCTGGCACTGGGCGGCGTCGCTGTCGGCCTGACCGAGTTCGTGGCGATGGGGCTCCTGCCCGACATCGCCCGTGGTCTGCTCCCGCACGAGTACGCGCGGTCGTCGTCGGACGCGGTCGCCCGTGCGGGCTGGATGATCACCGCGTACGCGCTCGGCGTGGTCGTCGGCGCGCCGCTGATCGCCGCGTTGAGCGCGCGCCTGCCCCGCAAGAAGCTCGTCCTCGGGCTGCTCGTGTTGTTCGCCCTCGGTACTGTCGCCTCCGCGCTCGCCCCCACCTTCGACCTGGTGCTGGTGGCCCGGTTCGCGGCTGCGCTGCCGCACGGGGCGTACTTCGGTGCGGCCGGTCTGCTCGCGGCGACCCTGATGGGCCCCGGTAACGAGGCCCGTGGTTTCGCGACCGTGCTCGGCGGTCTGACCGTGAGCAACCTGGTGGGCGTACCCCTCATCACGCGGCTCGGGCAGACGGCCGACTGGCGTGTCGCGTACCTGGTCATCGCCGGCTTCTTCGTGCTCACCCTGATTGCGGTGCTGGCGGTCGTGCCGGAGGTCGCCGCGGCGGTCGACGGCTCGCCGGCCGCCGAGTTGCGGGCGCTGCGGACCTCGCAGGTCTGGTTGGTCGCCGCCACCGGCGCGGTCGGCTTCGCGGGGTTCTTCGCGGTGAACACCTACATCGCTCCGGTCACCACCGACGTCACCGGCCTCTCCGCCGCGACGGTGCCGTGGGCGTTGGTCGCGGTGGGTCTCGGGATGACCGTCGGGAACGCCCTGGGCGGCTGGCTGGCGGACCGTGACCTGCAGCGGAGCATGGTCATCGGCTTCGTGGCGATGATCGTGAGCATCGCCGTGTTCAGCCTCGTGGCGTCGACACACGTCGGCCTGTTCGTGGGCGCGTTCCTGGTCGGTGCGACAAGCCTCTATCTCGGTCCGGTCCTGCAGGCGCGTCTGATCACCGTCGCCCCGGGAGCGCAACTGATGGGCGCGGCGCTCAACCAGTCCGCCATGAACATCGCGAACAGCCTGGGCGCCGCCCTGGGCAGCGTCGCCATCGCCGCTGGACTCGGTTACCTCGCGCCGGCCCGGGTGGGCGTCGTCCTGGCGGTCGTCGGGTTGATCCTGGGACTGGTCAGCTTCGCCGTCGGGCGACGAGTGCGCGAGCGGGTCCCGGCCACCGTCTGACGTGCGAGACGCGGTCAGAAGTCGTCCACGCTGACCGTCACCCGGTCGCTGCTCGACTTCCAGTTGGGCACGTTGATCACCTGGTAGCCGCCACCACGTTGGCCCACGGTGATCCGTACCAGCCCGACGTGTGCCGGCGTCGCCGGGATGAAGACGTCCATGCCGGTGATGAAGGTCTGATCGAAGAACTCCGGCAACGGGGCCGTCAGGTCCGTGACGCCGTCGCTGCCGTCGTCGAAGGCGAAGATGCCGATCGTCCGCTTGACGCGCGGTGTGTTCGCCGCGTTCAGGACATCCCTGCCGTTGATCCAGAGGTGGTCGCCGGCGTCGCCCTGGTCGCCCCACCACTCCTTCTGCCGTTGGATCGTCAGGGCCGTGTGCCGGTCGCTCGTCTCGACCAGGCCGCTGAGGCCCTCGCCCGGCTCGCTGGTCGCGAGGCGGAGGAACGAATCCGAGCGGAGGAACGGCTGGAAGTAGAAGTGGTGCGTCGCGGCGTCGGGGCGCACGATGGCGAACTCGTAACGGGCCGTGGCGAGCACCGGGAGGGGGCCGAACGAGCCGTCGCCACCGAGCGACAGCCGATGCGCGGGCCGGTGTGACAGCCGACCGCCGGTCAGCGGGTTGACCGGGTAGACCTCGAGAGTCGCGCCGGTGACGCCGACGTTGCTCGGGAAGAGCACGGCGCGGCCGGAGACCCGGGCGGCGCCGAAGAGTTGCGGCACGATCCGCGTCGTGTGGGGCGCGCGGCCCCGGAGGAAACCGAAGATCTCGGTGAACGACTCCGCCGACGACACGGTCTGGGTGTGCGACTGGTCCGGCAGGTGCACGTTTGTCGCCCCGCCGACGGCGCGGGCCGGGTCTCCCTCACCCCAGATCGCCATTGTGGGCACACCACCCGGCGGGGAGGTCGCGGTACGTCCGTCCAGGTTGACGTAGTGCGCGACCCGGGCGGCACGCTCCGTCGAGCTGGTGAGGTACGCCTGCGACACGAAGGTGCCCAGTGAGTGCGCGACGAGGTCGACCCGGTCCGCGCCCGTGGCCGCCAGCAGGCGGGAGATCCGTGCGTCGAGTCCCGCGTACACCTGGGGCAGGATCGTCGCGACGTTCGGGGAGTCGTACTCGTGGGCTTCGATGATGTCGATCGGGTACCCGTTGCTGGCCAGCCGTTTGGCCTGGGTCTCGAACTGCGCCGCCGATCCCGCGCTGCCGTGCACGAAGATCACCGGACGGTACGTCGGTGTGGTGGCGGCTTCGGCGGCGCGTGGAACGGCGACGGCGGACAGGCTGGCCGCGAGGGCGACCCCCGCCACCACGGAGAGCAGCCTCCGGCGAGATGTGTGCATCGATCCTCCACCTGGACGAACGAAGTATTTGCACTGCTAGCGCAAGTATCGTGTCAGGGTGCGGCGCGATGGTCCACACCCGGCCCGTCGGTCAACAGATGGTCATCTGGCGGACACTCTCGGTTGACGTTCCGGCGGCTGTGCGACGATCGGCGGGCATCACGTCGAACGACCGTCCACCGGTCTGCCCGCGCACGGTCGCGGACAGTAACCGTGGAGGGCACACACCTCGTTACCCCCTTGGAGAGCACGATGTCCCTCTCCCCGTCCCGGGTCTTCGCAGAGCTGAATGCGAGTCGACCCCCTGACCAGCCGTCCCCGACGATGGGAACGGCCGTAGTGGTCGGCGGCAGTGTCGCCGGTCTGTTGGCCGCGCGGGTGCTGTCCGACCACGCCGACACGGTCGTCATCATCGACCGAGACGACCCGCAGGTGCCCGGCGCACGGCCCGGCGTACCCCAGGGGACTCAGCTGCACGCGCTGCTGCCCGGCGGCCTCTTCCAGCTGGAGCGGCTGTTTCCCGGATTCCGCGAGGAGGCACTGGCGCGCGGAGCGGTCGAGGCGCCGCCCGCGGCCCGGCGCAACTACCTCGACGGGCGTCTGAAGGTCGTCGTCCCCGACGACGCCGACAGTCTGGCGGGCAGCCGGCCGCTCCTGGAGGGCCTGATCCGCCAGCAGGTGCTTCGCCTGCCCAACGTCAAGACGATCACCGCCCGCGCCAGCGGCCTCGTGTTCGACGGCACCGCGGTCAGCGGGGTCCGCTGCGAGGTCGGCGGGGTGCCCGGTGTCGAGCGCGCCGACCTCGTGGTGGACGCGATGGGGCGGTCCAGCAAACTGTCGGACTGGCTGGAGCAGGCCGACTGGGACCGGCCGGTCACCCGGCGGATGACAGTGCATCTCAACTACGCGACAGCCCTGTTCCGCCGCCCGGAGGTCACCCCGGCCTCGACGGTCGTGCTGGCGCTGAACACCCCGAGGATGGCGACGGACGTGGCCGGGGCCGCGTTCTTCGCCATCGAGGGCGGCCGGTGGATGGCCATGATGGCCGGTTACGGCGACGACCGCCCGGGGCGCACCGCGGAGGACTTCGTCCGCCGCCTGCGGGAACAGTTCCCGCCGGAGTTCGGCGAGGTCGCCGACCAGGAGATGATCGGCGACGTCCAGACCTACCACCATGCCGACAGCCGGCGACGGGACTTCCACGCGCTCAAGCGGTTCCCGGCCGGCCTGATCAGCGTCGGTGACGCCGTCGCGTCGTTCAACCCGGTCTACGGGCAGGGCATGACGGCGGCGGCCCTGCACGCGGCCTGCCTGTCGACGTACCTCCGGTCCGGCCCGGATCTGCGGGCGCCCGCGCGCCACTACCTCGAGCTGCAGAAGGTCGTGGTCGACGCCGCCTGGTCGCTCTCGACCTCGGCGGACCTGGCGTTGCCCCACGTCGACGGGCCCTACCCGCGCGGCTACCGGCTCACCAGCTGGGCCAGCGGGCAGGTCATCGCCGCGACCGTCACGGACGTGACGACAGCGCGGCGGTTCAACGAGGTCGTCTCCATGCGCGCGCACCCGCGTTCACTGGCCCGGCCCAGCGTGCTCCTCGACGCCCTGCGCGCCAACCGGCGCGCACGCTGAGCGGGCGACCCGGCGGCCTCGCGGAGAGGCCGCCGGGTCAGCCCTACCGGGGGAGCTTGCGGAGAATGTCGACAACGAAACGGTGGTCGTCCAGCTGCGGCAGCCCGGAGACACCGACCCAGCCCACCACACCGGTGCCACGCACCCGCAGCGGCACCGCGCCTCCGGCCGCCGCGTACCGTGAGGCCGGGAGGCCGAACCTCTCGGCCAGCGTCACCTGCTTGTCCTGGCACATCCGGGCCATGTAGAGCGAGGAGTGCTCGAACCGCATCACCACCCGGCCCTTGCGGCGCAGCCACGCGTCGTTGTCGGCCGTCGACCCCGGCAGGCCACAGTGGAACAGCTGCCGTCCGGCCCGCCACACACCCACCGAGACCGGCAGCCGCTGCTCGGTCGCCGCGGCGACGGCGAGCATCCCCAGCTCGTACGCGTCGGTCTCGGACAGGCCCGCGAGCTCCAGCTCGCTCTCCTCGCGCAGCAGCTCGTCCAGCGTCGGCCACGATTCACGGTCAGCTGACATGTGTTTCTCCTCGTTCGACGGTGGCGACCTCGATCACCAGGCGCAGGGCGCGTAGTCCTTCAGGAAACAGCCGTACAGGTCCTCGCCCAGCTCGCCGCGGACGATCGGGTCGTACACCCGGGCCGCGCCGTCGACCAGGTCCAGTGGGGCGTGGAAGCCCTCGTCGGCCAGCCGCATCTTCGTCGGGTGGGGGCGTTCGTCGGTGATCCAGCCGGTGTCGACGCTCGTCATCAGGATGCCGTCGGTCAACATCTCCTCGGCGCTGGTGCGGGTCAGCATGTTCAGCGCAGCCTTGGCCATGTTGGTGTGCGGGTGCCCGGGCCCCTTGTAACCACGGCCGAACTGGCCCTCCATCGCCGACACGTTCACCACGTACCTGCGGCGGGCCGACGCGGCGGCCATCGCCGGGCGCAGTCGGCTGACCAGCACGAACGGCGCTGTGACGTTGCACAGCTGCACTTCGAGCAGCTCGACCGGGTCCACCTCCTGCACGCGCTGGACCCAGCTGTTGACCGAGTCGAGGTCCGGCACGAGACCCCCGGCGTCGATGGCCGTGGACGCCGCGATCCGCTCCGGTGAGGCCGAGCCGCTGGTCAGCGCCAGCGCGGTGAGCGCGTGTGGGGTGAGCGCTGTCGACTGTGGCCCGGCGGTCAGGCTGCCCACCGGGCCGCCCTGCCCGTCCGGCTTGGCGAACGTGATCAGCTCCGGCAGTGGGCCGTCCGGCAGGGCCGCCGCCTCCGCGGCGATGAGCTGCGCGTACGCCCCGGGGGACCGGCGGACGGTCTGCGCCGCGTTGTTGATCAGGATGTCGAGGGGGCCCTGGCTGCTGACGTCGTCGGCGAGGGCGATCACCTGGGCGGGGTCGCGCAGGTCGATGCCGACGATGCGCAGCCGGTGCAGCCAGTCCCCGCTGTCGGGCATCGCGGCGAAGCGGCGGACCGCGTCGTGCGGGAACCGGGTGGTCACCGTCGTGTGCGCGCCGTCGCGCAGCAGGCGCAGCGCGATGTACATGCCGATCTTGGCCCGGCCGCCGGTGAGCAGCGCGCGCCGGCCGGTCAGGTCGGTACGGGCGTCACGGCGCTCCCGGTTGAGCGCGGCGCAGGACGGGCAGAGCTGGTGGTAGAAGGCGTCCACCTCGCGGTAGCGCTGCTTGCAGACGTAGCAGCCGCGGGGGTTGTGCAGGAATCCCGCCGTCTCGCCCGGGGCGGAGGACGCGAGCGGAATGCCCTGCGTCTCGTCGTCGATCCGTCCCGGAGCGCCGGTGGCGGTGGCCTCCGTCACCGCCCGGTCGGCGGCGAGGATGGCATCCCGCCGCTCCTCCCGCCGCCGCTGCTTGATCACCTTGTAGAGCCGGGCGGTGGCCCGCTGCACCCGCACCACGTCGGGGTGGTCGGAGGGCAGCTCCTCCAACGCCTCGAAGACGCTGAGGCAGGCCTCCAGCCGGCTTCGGTCAATACCCTCTTGACCGTTTTCGGTAATGTTGTCCACCGTCATGCGTCTTGTCTCGTCCCGTATTCCGTGCCGGCTCCAGCCGGTCCCCCCACGTCCGACCCGAAACGGTACGCGCCTCACGGCCTCCCACGCACCTCGCGGCTGCCCGGGGCGGCGCGCCTCGCGGCGCGGTCAGTCCGCGTCGACGTGGCCGAGGCGCCAGTAGCCCATGAAGGCGACCGCCCGCCGGTCCAGACCCCGCTCGGTGACCAGGTGTCGGCGCAGGTTACGGATGACACCGGCCTCCCCGGCCAGCCACGCGTACAGCGGCACGGAGGCCACCCCCTCGGGCACCTCCCACAGGATCTCGGTGTCCACGTCCACGTCCGGCGCCGGCTGGGCGGCCTTCGACGCACTGGGGGTCAGCAGTTCCCCGGCCGCGGCGACGACGGCGGGCACCAGCCGGCTGCCGCACCCGTCGGCGCCCCGGGACAGCCAGCGGACCTCGACGCCGGGGGGCACGACCAGCGGCAACACGTCGGCGGCGTCGGGCACCTCCAGCACGACAGTGCCCCGGGCATCGAGGGGGAGCCGCTCGCAGATGTTGCTGATCGCCGGCACCGCGGTCTCGTCCCCGGCCAGCAGCAGCATGCCGCCGGTCGACTGTCGAAACTCGACCCCGCCGTGGTTGCCGTCGTAGCCGGCGTCCGGCCCGACGAGGGCGATCTCGTCGCCGACGCTGGCCCGCCGAGCCCAGCGCGTCGCCGGACCACTGTCGCCGTGCAGCACCAGGTCGACGTCGACCTCGGCCAGGTGCGGCCGGACCGCCCGCACCGTATACGTCCGTATCGGGTTGCACAGGTGCTCCGGCAGGGCCCGCCACGCCGCGTACCAGTCCGCTCCGTCCGGCAGGGTCCCCCGGCGCTGACCGGGCAGCGGCAGCGCCAGCTTGATCCGCTGGTCGTAACCGTTGTCGGCGAAACGGTCCAGGTCCGCGCCGGTGAAGGTCACCCGGGTGAAGGACGGGCTGAGTCGGCGTACCGCCCGGACGGTGACGGCGAACACGCGCCACGGGGCGATGGGCAGGGTCTCGGTCATGGTGCCTCCGCGCTCCCCGTTGACCGACGCCAACTCGTTCTGCATGAGGGTAGGCTAACCTAACGGAATGACGGCCTGTCAAGCCGGACGCGGGCCGTGACCAGCCTGGCGGACCGGCGGTCGTCGGGCCCGTGCGCGCGTGAGGGATGCTGGGTCCGTGCACATCGCGACCCTTGGCCCACTCGCCGTCGACGGCCAGCCCGTTCGGGGTGAACGGCTCGCGGCGGTGCTCCGCGCGCTCGTCGACGCGCGTGGACGGGTGGTCTCCGTGAGCCTGCTCGTGGACGCCGTCTGGGACGGCACGCCACCCGACGACGCGACAGGTGCCGTCCAGGCGCTCGTGTCCAGGGTGCGCCGTCTCGGGCTGCCCGTGGTCGCGGTGCCGGGCGGATACCGGCTGCCCGCCGAGGAGATCACCGTCGACGCGGTCGAGGCGCGCGCGTTCGTCGACCAGGCGCGTACCGTGCTCCGGTGCGGTGACCTCCGCGCCGCCCGTGGCTTGGCCGATCAGGCGCGCGCCCTGTTCCCCGAGGTGCCGGAGCTGGTCACCGCCGAGGACACCCGCCTGTTCGCGGAGGTCGCCGCGCTGCGCGCGCAGGCGGCACTCGCCGGCGTGGGCTCGTTCGACGAGGTCGACCTGGGTCGACTCGTCGCGCGTACGCCGCCGGACGAGCCGTCCGCTGCCCTGCTCGTCCGGGTGCTCGCCGCGCAGGGGCGGGAGGCGGAGGCGCTGGAGCTGGTCGAGCGGCTGCGCGCCGACCTGGCCGACCGGTACGGCACCGACCCGTCGCCCGTGATCACGGACGTCCATCTGGCGCTGCTGCGCGGTGAACTCACCGCCCCGCCCGTCGTGGCGCCGCCCCGGCAACCGGCGCGGATCACGCTGCCCGCCGCGTGGCGTCGTCCCATGGCCGCCCTCGTGGGGCGGGAGGGGGACGTCGAGGCCGTCACCGGCGCGCTCGCCGAGACACCTGTCGTGACGGTCGTGGCGACCGGCGGGGCGGGCAAGACCCGGCTCGCCGCCGAGGTGGCGAGGCGTACGGCGGCGGCCGGTCGGGCGGTACGCGTGATCGAACTCGCCGGCCTGCGCTCACCCGACGAGGTGCTGCCCACGGTGCTCGCCGCGCTCGGCGGCGCGGACACCACGGCGACCGGCGGCAACCTGGGTCTGGAACGGCGGGTCCTCAGCCCCGAGGAGCGGCTGCGCGCCGTGGCGCCGGACCTCGACGGGCTGGTGGTGCTGGACAACTGCGAGCACGTACTCGACGCGGTCGCCGTCGTCGTCGCGGACCTGGTCGCGGCGGCCTCGCCGGAGGTCGCGGTGCTCGCGACGAGCCGCGCCCCACTGGGCCTGGTCGGCGAGTTGGTGCACCGGCTGACCGCGTTGCCGGACGCCGACGCGCTCGCGCTTGTCGAGTCCCGAGCCCGGGCCGGTGGCGCCGTGCCGACCTGGGACACCGAGCGGGCGCTCGCCCTGTGCCACCGGCTCGACAACCTGCCGTTGGCGCTCGAACTGGCCGCCGCGCGACTGCGGCACATGCCGATCGACGACGTGCTCGCCGGGCTGGCCGACCGGTTCGCGTTGCTCGACGCCGCCCTACGCGGCCTGCCCGAGCGGCACGCGAGCCTGTGGGCGCTTGTCGACTGGAGCAGGGAACTGCTCGCCGAGGCCGACCGGAGACTGCTCCAGCGGGTCGCGGTCATTCCCGCGCCGTTCACCGCGGACCTCGCCGCCGCCGTCGCGCAGGCCCCGGAGGTCCGCCGCGGCCTGGCGACCCTCGTCGAGCAGTCCCTGTTGACACTGGTCGAGGGCGACGGTCCGCCGCGCTACCGGATGCTCGAAACGGTCCGTGAGTACGGCGAGGCCCGGCTGGACGCGGCAGGTGACCGGGACCAGGCCATGGCCGGCCTGGTCGGCTGGGCGCGGGAGCAGGCAGTCGCGCTCGTCGGCCGCTTCATCGGCCCCGGCCAGGTCGAGGCGCTGCACCGGTGCGCCGCCGAGCAGGACAACCTGGTCGCGGGCCTGCGCTGGGCAATGGCGGCGGACGACGAGCCCGCCGCCGTCGACGTCGCCACCGCGCTGTTCCACCTCTGGTCGGTGCGCGGCCTGCACCTGGAGGTCCTCGCCTGGGCGCGCGGGCTGCTGCACATCGACGACCCGCAGCGACGGCCAGGGTCGGCGATCCTGCGGGGCGCGGCCAGCGGTCGGCCACTGCCCAACGCCGACCGGCTGGCCTGGATGTGCGTGGTGATCAGCGTCAACGCCGGCGTCAGCGCCGATCTGCGGCCCGCCGTGCTCGCCCGGCGGGCGCTGCGCACGCTGCTGGCCGAACGTCCCGCCGAGGTGTCGTCGCGGCTGACAGCTCTCGCGTCGGCGCTGCCCGGCTTCGACGCGTCCGATGTGGAGCAGAGCCTGAAGAGCGCTACCGAGATGGTCGCGCACCCGGACCCGTACGTGCAGGGGCTGGGGCTGTTCGCGCGCGCGGCGGTACGGGAGAACGGCGGCCTGCCGGAGGCGTCGATCAGCGACGCCGAGCAGGCGTACCACCGGTTCGAGGCCGCCGGCGACCACTGGGGCATGGCGATGGCGGCGGGTGCCGTCGGGCAGTTCCTGGTCCCGGGCGGGGATGACCGGTCGGCCGAGTGGCTGACCCGCAGCGTTCGGCACATGGAGTTGGTCGGCGCCACGCAGGACGCGCGGTCCATCCGGGTCCGGCTGGACGTGCAACTCGCCCTGAGCGGCGACGCGGAGGCGGAGCGGCGACTGGGCGAGACGGCCGCGCTGGGCCAGGCCGAGCAGATGGACGCCGCGCAGGCGCTCCTCGGCCTGGCGCACCTGGCCTGGCTGCGCGAGCGGTACGACGAGGCGCTCGCCCACGCCGACGAGGTGACCCGCGTCCTCGCCGGCTGGGTCGGGCCGCAGCCGCAGCCGCGCGTGATGCTCCGGGCCACGGCGGCGGTCATCTACCTGCGGGTGGCCCAGGTTGGGCGGGTGTCGGGCAACGACGCCACAGTCCAGGCGGCCGCGATGCTGTCGCTCGCCCGTGACGATGCGCTGACCTCGCGGGACCTGCCGGTGATCGGGGCGTGGGCGTCGGGCGGCGCGGAACTCGCGGCGTACCGGGGTGACGTCGACAGCGCCCGCGAACTGGCCGTACTCGCGAAGCGGATCGGCACCCAGATCGAGATGTTCTTCCCCTTCGAAAACGGCGAACGGCTCAACGCCATCCTCGGGAACGAGGAGCAGCGTGAGCCGTTGCTGGCCGCGTGGCGCGAGCGGCCACCCGCCGCGGCCGTCAGCCGGATCCGCGAGCTGATGGACGACCTGCTCGCCTGACTCAGATCTTCTTGCGGTACGCCCGCAGCGCCAGCGGCATGAACACCGCAACGAAGCCGGCGCACCAGGCGAGCGTCCACCACACGTGGTTGCCCAGTGGGGTGCCGAGGAACAACCCGCGTACCGACGCCACCAGGTGGGTCATCGGGTTGACGTCCACGAACGCCTGCATCCAGCCCGGCAGGGTGTCGGCGCCGACGAACACGTTGGACGCGAAGCTCAGCGGCATGATCAACGCGAACATCACACCCTGCACGGCGCCCGCGGTCCGCACCTTCATCGACACCAGCACCGGCAGCCAGCTCAGGCAGAGCGCGAACAGCACAGCGAGCAGACACCCGGCGATCGCCCGGAACGGGTCGGTGTCGATCCGGAAACCCATCACGTAGCCGATCGCGAGGGTCGACACGGTGACGATGACGTACCGGACGACGTCGCCGAGGACCGCGCCGACAAGTGGTGCGGAACGGGGGATCGGCAACGACCGGAACCTGTCGAAGATGCCCTTGGCGATGTCGGTGTTCAGGTTGACGCCGATCGCGATGGCGCCGGTCGCGATCGTCTGCGCCAGGATGCCGGGCAGCAGGAACTGCAGGTAGTCGTGGGTCGATCCGGCGACAGCGCCGCCGAAGACGTACACGAAGATGATGAGGAACAGCACCGGTTGCAGGGTGACGTCGATGAGCGCCTCGGGCGTACGCCAGGTCTTGATGAGGCTGCGTTTGGCGAGCGCCAACGAGTGCCGGACCAGCCGGAACGGCCGAGGATTCGGCGCGGTTGTCGAGAGCGCGCGGCTCCTCGTGGGTGCGGTGTCGGTCAGAGTGCTCATGCCGCGACCTCCGTGGGGCGGGTGGTGTCGTCTTCCGATGCCGTACGCCCGGTGAGGGTGAAGAACACCTCGTCGAGGCTCGGCAGGTGCAGGGAGAGTTCGGTGACCGCGATGCCGGCCGTGGCGAACCGCGCGACGCTCTCGGTCAGGGCCGCGTCGTCGGTGACCGGCACCGCGAGCACGCCCTTGCGGATCTCGTCGGCCTGCCCGCCGGAGCCGACCTGGGTCAGGATCTCCGCGGTGCGGGGCAGCTGAGCCGGATCGGATGGCCGGACCTCCAGGGTCTGCCCGCCGACCACCCGCTTGAGCCCTTCGGGGGTGTCGTGCGCGATGACCCGGCCGTGGTCGATCACCGTGATCGCGTCGGCGAGCGCGTCGGCCTCCTCCAGGTACTGGGTGGTCAGCAGCACCGTCGAACCGTTGTTGACAAGCGAACGGACCACGTCCCACATGTCCTCGCGCTTGGCCGGGTCGAGCCCGGTCGTCGGCTCGTCCAGGAAGATCACGTCGGGGGAGCCGACGAGGCTGGCGGCCAGGTCCAGCCGTCGCCGCATGCCCCCGGAGTAGGTCTTGGCCTGACGGTTCGCGGCATCGGTCAGGTCGAACCAGTCGAGCAACTCGGCGGCCCGTCGCCGGGCGCCGGTGCGCCCCAACTCCAGCAGGGTGCCGAACAGCTCCAGGTTCTGCCGCCCGGTCAGGTCCTCGTCGACCGAGGCGTACTGGCCGGTGAGGCCGATGCTCTGCCGAACGTGCTCGGCGTCCCGTACCACGTCGAAACCGCTGATTCGGGCGGTTCCGGCGTCGGGGGTGAGCAGGGTGGAGAGGATCCGCACGGCGGTGGTCTTGCCGGCGCCGTTGGGGCCGAGCACCCCGAGCACCGTCCCACGGGGAACGGCGAGGTCCACGCCCTGCAGCGCCCTCGTCTTCCCGAACGTCTTCACGAGGCCCTCGGCCTCGATCACCAGGTCAGCTGTCATGCGCCTAGTCTGCGCAGACCCGCTGACACCGCCCCGACACGCCACCGACACCGGCTGACACGGCCTGACACCGGCACCGCTCGGGAGGGCCGGCCAGGGCTGCACGGTCCCGCAGGCGGTCGGCGTCACGATATGCTGGCGACGGCAGAGCGCCTGCCCGCGCCCGATGTGGTGGCCCACGCCTGACCGCATGCTTGGGGCCAAGAGTCTCCGACTCCGCGCCGATATGTCGACTCCCGGCGTGCCGGTCACGCCGACTGTTCGGTGGAGTGCGTGGGGCTGCACCGGAGGCGTCATGTCTGATTCCACCCCTCGACGGACCCCAGCCCCGGGACGCGCCCGCAAGCGCGCCATCCGAGAACATGCCGCCCAGGCTGGCGTTGCCTACTCAGAGGCTGCCCGGCAACTTGAGTCGGTCGGCCTTCGGCCCGGCGAAACCCTTTCCAGGTACGGGCGGACGATCTATCCGGTCGGGTTCGATCCGCATCGCCAACTGCTCGTCGAACGTCGTGAGCGGCGGTCGTTCGAGGAGCGGGTGTCGGACACCCGGCGGGCCGCAGTCCTGCCGCATGGTCGCGCGCGGCACCTCGTCGAACGGTTCCCACCCAGCCGTGGGCGTACCGGCAGCGGGCTGGGCTCGCTCTATCACGGCGAGGGCCGCGATGAACTGCTCGCGATGCTGTACATCGTGATCGTGGCCGAGTCGCCAGGGTTGCTGCCCGAGGTGGGGGACCTCGCCTGGATCGCTGAACTCGGCGAGGACACCGCACTCGACACCGCCTGCGCCGAAGTCGACCGTGAGGCCCGCCGCCTGCTCGACCAGGAGCCACCGGCCCTCTGGTCGAGCATCCAGAAGGCGCTGACCGTGGCCGAACGCAGCGTGGACGGGCAGGTCCGCCAGGAGGCGATCCGGCAGACCGCGCTGCTGAGCACGATGATGACGCCGCGTCTGGGGTACGCGGGCGAGCCGTACGTTCCGGGGTTGCCCGTCGCCGGTGCCCGGCAAATCCTCGACGCGCTGCTGATCGTCGCCGACGACGGACACGCGCCGGGCACCCGGGTACGCCTGCTCAGGCAGCCGCACGACGGGCGGTGGGCCACGATCATTGGTGCCCGGTGGGGTTCGTCCGGTCCGCCGGAGGGTTATCTCGTGTGGCTCGACGGGGCGACGGCGCCGCTGGCGGCCCGCCCCGACGACCTGATTGTCCTGGCCGACCAGGAGACCACTCCGCGCTGAGCCAGGGCTTGGCTCGGTGGCGCCCGCATCGTTCCCAACGGGTCCGGTCAGACCCTCCGGCAGAACGCCGTTGCCTGGGCCACCGTCGGGTCGATCAGCTGACGGCCCGGCGAAAGACCTGCCGGGAACCGCCCTCTGGACCGGGATCGACGGCCTCGGCAGGGATAACAAGCCAGCCGGCCCTCGTGCCGCGATCTTGCACTTTCTGTCCTGACATACAGGTCATTCCACGCGTGTCGGCAACCGAAAGTGCAAGATCGGCAACCGCGGGCGGCGCGGGCGGCGCGGGCGGCGCGGGCGGCGCGGGCGGCGCGGGCGGCGCGGGCGCCACCCATCTGGTCGATCTGGAAGGAGCAACGCGCGCCTACTCAGACGTCGCCAGCTGCTGCACCAGCCGATCGAGGCCCCCCTTGATCAGCTGCCCGTACTCGTCATCGCCAAGCGCGCCGATCCCCGCCTGCGCACGCTGGAGGCACTTCCGGGCACTGTCGAGATCGCCGAGCTTGCGATAGCACTCAGCCAGGTTGAGGTGCAACGACGGATACAGACCGGCCACCGACATCGGAACGCCGGCCTGCGCAACCCGGTCTTCGGTGAGTAAGTCGGCCGCCGCCAGCGCCCGCTCGTCCCAGACCAACTCCTGGTGGACGTCTTCCTGCACATCGGCCATCGAGTGCGCGAGGACGCAAACATGCAGGGGATCGCCTCGCTCGCCGCCGATCTCGTCCCAGATCTGCGCGAACAAGTCGCGAGCAGCCTCACGCTGGCCTTGATGATGATTCAACTGCACGCCTTGGTTAATGCGGGTCAGCGTTTCGTCGGTGACCATTAGCTGCTCCCGCACTGTTTCATGTCGCCACGATGGCATGGATCGTACTTGCTCAAAATCAGTGGCAGAACAGCCCAAGATCAGAGCAACGTCACTGAGACGGGACACGCGCGATCGGCTAACTCGGTCCGAGCGGCGAGCCGGCCGGGCTCCCTTGCGGGGAGCCCGGCCGGTGCGGTCGACGCCGTCGTAGCGCTGCCGGAGCGCAGCGGGGGGAGGTGCTGCGCGCGGGAGAGGTACGGACGGCGTGACCACGCTCCGCGCGGTGGTCCACCTGCTCAGCTCGGCAGGCGGCCCCGCGTGGAGACGAAGTGGTACGACATGACGGCGAACCCGGGATCACGGAGCAGCCGCCGGAAGGCGTTCAGTTGGTTGGGCGACAGCCCCGCCGCCAGCAGGTCCGGTTCCAACTGGCGGGAGTTGGTCTCGTAGAGCGACGTCCCGGTCGACCCGCCGGCCCAGCTCTGCGAGTGGGTGATGGTGTCCAGGTCGGTCAGACCGGCGAGGGCCATCTCGGTGTGTACGTCCTGCGCCCATCCCAGGTCGGCGCCGTGGTCCTCCAGGACACCCATCATGGCGTCCATGACCTGCGCGAAAAGCTTTGCGGCGTCGTCGGTGGGCGCGGTGAGCACCCGCTGCGGCGCGGTGCAGTCGAACTCCTCGACGACCAGCCACCCGCCGGGCGCCAGCGCGCCGGTGAGGGTGCGCAGGACCCGCCGTCGGTCGGGGAGGTGCAGCAGCACCAGCCGGGCGTGGATCAGGTCGAACGCGTCCCCGGGTGGCGGTTCGGTGCGCACGTCGTGCTGGCGTACCTGCAGGTTACCCTCGGCCACGAGGTGGGTGGGGTCGATGTCGGTGGCCAGCACGTGACCGTCGTCGCCGACCGCGCGGGCGATCCGCCGGGCGATCGAGCCGCCGCCCGCGCCGACCTCCCAGCAGGTCGCGCCGGGTTCCAGCACCGGGCGGGCCAGGCGCCGCGTCGTGATCGGGTCCAGGAAGGACTCCAGCGCGTGCATCTGGGGAACGGCGTCCGGTGCGCCGTTGTCGAACGTGTACGTGTCATCGCTCGTAGCGGTTGTCATCGGTGTCTACCTCTCCGTGAAGGGTCGGGTGACGCGAGCAGGGTCGGGTGACTACGGGGTGTCGGCCCAGAGCCGAGGGGTCGATCGGTTGGCCGGGGGCGGCGCAACGGCGGCGACGCTCAACATCGCCGCCAGCGGGGCCGGGTCGCGGCGGGCCTCCGCGGTCGGCCGGTCGTAGACCACCCGGCCGTACTCCAGCACCGCCACCCGGTCCGCGATCTCGATGGCGTGCTGGAGTTGCTGCTCCACGAGCAGCACGGTCAGGCCGTCGGCGGCGAGACCGTTGACGAGTTCGCGGACCCGCGCCGCCAGATCGGGCGACAGGCCCTCACACGGTTCGTCGAGCAGCAGCACCCGGGGTTGGCCGAGTAGCGCACGGGCTATCGCCAGCATCTGCTGCTCGCCGCCGGAGAGTTCGCAGCCGCGGTGTCGCAACCGCACCGCGAGCCTCGGCAGCAGTTCCAGGGTCCGGGCGACCGTCCAGCCCTCACCGCCGGAGGTGGGGGCCCGCCACGGCGCGGCCGCCAGGTGCAGGTGCTCGGCCACTGTCAACCGGGAGAAGACCCGCCGGCCCTGCGGGACGAGACCGACGCCGGACTGGGCGATGCGATGCGGTTGTCGGCCGGCGACGTGCACACCGCCGATCTCGATGCGACCGCTGGACGCACGAACCAGCCCGGCGATGGTGTGCACGAGCGTGCTCTTGCCGGCCCCGTTGCGGCCCACCACGGCCTGGATGCTGCCCGGGCGTACCCGCAGGCTGACCTCGTGCAGGACGATGCCCCCGCCGTAGCCGGCGCTGAGGCGATCCACTGTGAGCATCAGGCCACCCCGTCGGCGTAGGCCTGCCGCACCAGCGGAGAGGTACGGATCTCGTCCGGTGTGCCGGCGGCCAACGTCTGACCGTCGCGCAGCACCGTGACCGTGTCGGAGAGGGCGTACACCAGGTCCAGTCGATGTTCGACAAGTAACACGGCGACGGCCCTGGGCAGCGCCTGGAGCAACTCGACCAGCCGGCCGACCTCGACGGCGGACAGCCCGGCCGCCGGTTCGTCGAGGAGCAGCAGGCGGGGGCGACCGGCCAGGGCCATCGCGATCTCCAACTGGCGTCGTTGCCCGTGCGCGAGGTGCCCGGCGGGCACCGTCGCGACCGCGGTGAGCCCCATCTGATCCAGCAGCGGACCCGCCAGGTGTTGCGCGGCGCGTCGGCGTCCGCCCGGCAACCACCGGCGGTGCGGGATGACCCGTGGCAGCGCGGCCACCACGACGTTCTCCGTCGCGCTGAGCGTCGGAAAGACCGCGGGTCGCTGGTGGATGCGGTTGATGCCCCGCCGGGCCCGGGCCGCCGGGCCGAGCCGACCGACGTTCCGTCCGTCGAACCGCACAGTGCCGCGCTGCGGCCTGGTGGACCCACCGATCACGTTGAGCAGTGTCGTCTTGCCGGCCCCGTTCGGGCCGATCAGGGCGTGCCGCTGGCCGTCGTGGACGCACAGGTCCACGCCGTCGAGCGCGGCGAGCGAGCCGTACCGCACGCTGATCTCCTGGGCGTCGAGCAGGCAGGTCATCGGCGCAGCCCCGGGACGGTGGCCTGCCTCTGGGCGGCCGGCGGGTCCGGCTGGTGCGCCGGGGCCCCCGGCGGGCGCAGCCGGACCCGGGCCCGGCTGACGCCGGTGGGCAGCAGGTAGACCGTCGCCACGAACAGCACGCCCAACACCAGCGGCGCGTGGCCGGGCAGCACCCCGAAGAGCCAGTCCCGGACGGCGATGACCAACGCCGCACCCACCAGGGCGCCACCCACCGAGGCGGTGCCACCGATGACGACACCGAGCAACAGCAGGGCGGACGTGTCGAAGCCGAAATCGGCGGGGGAGATGTACTGCTGGGCGACGACCAGGAGCGAGCCGGCGGCACCGGCTATCGCCCCGGCGGCGATGTGCGCGCCGGACAGGTGCAGCGCCACCCGGTGGCCGCTGGCGCGCAGCCGCGTCTCGTCGTCGCGGCCGGCCCGCAACACCAACCCGGCCCGGGTACGCAGCAGCACCAGCACCGCGCCGATCAGCGTCGCCACGACGACCAGGGCGTACAGGTAACGGGCCTGATCGCTGGCCAGGGCGGGGAGCCCCCAGAACGGGCGGACCGCGGGGATGCCGGCCAGCCCGTCCGTGCCACCGGTCACCGACCGCCACCGCCCGAGGACCACGACGACGAGTTCGCCGATGGCCAGGGTGATCATCAGGACGATCACCCCTCGGGCGTGTACGACGAGCGGCACGGTGAGCGCCGCCAGCAGCGCCCCGGCGGCCGCCGCGACGACGAGCTGCACGACGCCGACGTCGGAGATTCGGCTGCCGACCACGGCACAGGCGTATGCGCCCGCCGCGTACGGTGCGGTCTGGCCGAGGGTGGGCATGCCGGCGACGCCGGTGAGCAGCGCGACACTCACCCCGACCAGGGCCAGCGCCAGCGTCCGGGCCAGGATCGACGTGGTGTAGTCGTCGACCACCCAGGGCGCCACGACCAGGCCGACCAGGACGAGCGCCGCGATGCCGCCCCGAACCCGTCGGATCACCTCACCCCTCATGTCGTCCTCCACCTGCCGGCCAGGCCACGCGCCCGCATGGCCAGCACCGCCGCCATGGCGGCGAACAGCAGAAACGGCGCGGCGGACGGCAGCAGCGCCACTCCCAGGGTCTGGATCTCACCGATCGCGAGCGCGGCCAGCAGGGTGCCCGCCATCGACCCGAGACCACCGAGGACGACGACCACCAGGGAGAGCAGCAGCACCGTGTCGGCGGTGCCCGTGCCGGGGCCGATGATGGGCGCGCCCAGGACCCCGGCCGCGCCGGCCAGAGCACCGGCGGCGGCGAGCACACCGGCCCGGATCCGCGCCGGACTCACGCCCAGACAGGCGACCATCTCCGGGTCGTCGACGGCCGCCCGGACCAGCATCCCGGCCCTGGTGCGTCGCACCACCAGGTAGAGCCCGGCGGCGAGCACCGCGGCGACCACGATGAACACCAACCGGTACGCGGCGTAGCGGTGACCGGCGACCATCACCGACCCCTCCAGGGCCGCGGGAACCTGGACCTGCGGGTTGTCGGGCCCGAAGCCGGCGACGAGCAGGCTGCCGCCGGCCAGCGCCACCCCGAACGTCAGCAGCGCCTGACTCAGGTGATTGCCGGTGGCGACGGGTGTGAGCAGGCCGGCCAGGAGTACCCCCGCCGCTGCGGCGGCGAGCACACCGATGGCGAGGGCCAACGCCAGGCTCGCCCAGCCGCCGTCGAGCACCGCCGCGGCGGTGTACCCGCCGATCGCGTAGAGCAGGCCGTGCGCCAGGTTGAGGATGTTGGCGACGCCGAAACAGAAGACCAGGCCCGACGCGGCGACGAACACGAGCAGCCCGTAGGCGACCCCGTCCAGGGCTGGGATCAGGTACGGGTCGATCCGGTTCGTGCCGGCCGCCACCGCTGTCACCGGCCGACGGTCGCGAGGTCACCCACGACGGTGTTGGACAGCGCCCGGCCGTCCTGGCGGACCTGCCGCAGGTACCACTTCTGCACGGGGGAGTGCGTGGTGGTGGAGAACTGCCAGGTGCCGCGCGGGCTGGCGATCTGACCGAGTTGGCCGATGGCCGCGTTGATGGCCTCGGGGGTCGGGTCGCTTCCGGCGGCGCCGATCGCCCGGTCCAACACCGCCGCCGCGTCGTACGAGGCGAGCGCGTAGGTCGTCGGCGAACCGTCGTGCTTCGCCTTCCACGCGGCCACGAAGGCACGGTTCTCCGCGTTGTCGAGGTCGGGCGAGTAGTTGAGCACCGAGTAGATGTCCCGGGCGGCCTCGCCCTGCGCGTTGAGCACGCCGCCCTCGGTGAGGAACCCGGCCGCGTACAACGGGATGTCCTTGATCTCGGACTGCGCGTACTGCTTCACGAAGTCGACGGCGGCGCTGCCGGCGTAGAAGGTGTAGACCGCCGCCGCGCCCGAGGCCTTGATGCGGGCGAAGTACGGGAGGAAGTTGGCGGTGGCCGGGAACGGCGTGAACGTCGTCTTGCCGTCGGTGTTCGCGAGCTTCCCGCCGATCTTCCCGAACGCGTCGGTGAAACCGCGCAGCTCGTCCCAACCGCCCTGGTAGTCCGGGCCGATCGCGTAGACGGAGCCCTTCACGTTGTCACGGACGTGCTGGGCGATCGCCGCCCCGGGCTCGTCGGAGAGGTACGAGGTGTGCCAGACCCGGGAGACGTCCTTGAGTTCCGGTCGGCCGTTGGAGCCGACAAGTGGCACCTTGGTCTCGTTGAGCAGCGGGGTGACTCCGGCGACCGAGCCGCCACCGACGATGCCGGTCAGCGCGGACACCCGGTCCTGCTTGAGCAGCTTGGTCGCCGCCGGGACCGCGGTCTGGGCGCCGTTTCCCTCGTCCGCGACGACGAGGTCGACCTGCCGGCCGCCCAACTTGCCGTCGTGGGTGTCCAGGTAGAGCTGGAAGCCGTCGCGGATCTCGGTGCCGACCGCCTGGTACGTCCCGGACAGCGACGCGAGCAGACCGATCTTTATCGAGCCGCCGGCGCTCGTGCCCGGCGCGTCGTCACCGCAGGCCGTGCTTGTGGTCAGCACGGCCGCGAGCAGCGCGGCGGTCAGGGCACGGCTGCGCCAAGGGGTGGTGAGAGGCATGTCTGACTCCAGGGGAAGGGGAAGGGGTCTCCGGCGTGTGGGGGCGCCGGGGTTGTCAGCGACTGCGGGCGAGCGCCGCTCGGGCAGCGGGGGTCAGGGCGTCCCCGATGCGGTTGGCCAGCTCGGTCATCTCGTAGGAGACCTTGCCCACGTCGCACTCGGGGGCGGCGAGCACCAGCAGCGAGGCGCCGTCGTTGAAGGCCATCGAGAACATGAACCCGCCCTCGAGCTGCGTGACGTTGGAGATCACCGCGCCGGCGTCGAAGAAGGCCGCCGCGCCCCGCAGCAGGCTGACGAGCCCGCTACCCGTGGCGGCCAACTGGTCGGCCCGGTCCGGTGGCAGGTCGCGGGTGGCGGCCACCATCAGACCGTCGCTGGAAATGGCGATCGCGTGGCTGACCTCGGTCGCCCGCGCGGCGAAGTTGTCCAGCAGCCAGCCGAGATCCTGTTGGTCGGTCACGTGCTCTCCTGTCCCGTCATTTGTTGCCGAGGTTTATCGGGGTACGCCGTCGGTTCGCCACACCCCTCGCGTACGCGGCCATCGCCGTCGCCACCTGCGCCGGGTCGCGGTACTCGGAGCGTTGCTGCTGCTGGGGCACCGTCACCCCGCCGGGCACGAGGTGCCGTTGCGGCTGCCGTTTCGGCAGACCGGAGTTGGTGGTCGTGGCGACCTCGGGGGTGTGCGCCTGGGCGGCCGTACGCCAGGCGTCGTCGGCGGGGGTGGACCACTGCTGACCGTTCTGACCGTTCTGGCCGTCGACGACGTCGTTCTGGAACCAGTGGTTGACCTGTTCGAAGATGAGGAGCTCCTCGGTGGGCGCGTCACCCCGGTCCGGGGGTTGGGGAGCCGGTCGGAAGACCGGCGCCGCCGGCAGCGTCCGTTCGGCCGCAGGGCGTCCGGCGGTGGGCTCGGGGCGCGGCTGGTACGGCGGCGGAGTGCTGGGCGTCCGCGCTGCCCGCCGCGACAGCCGGCCGGGTGCGAGCAGGTACTCCTCCGGCGGCAGGGACCGGATGATCGCCGCGGGCAGTGTCGCCTCGGCGAGGATGCCGCGTCGGGGGCCGCGTCGCAGTTGGACGGTCGCGCCCAGCCGAGCCGCGAGCTGGCCCACGACGACCAGCCCCATCGCCCGCACGGCGGCCACGTCGATGGCCGGCGGGCGGGCCAGCAGCTCGTTCAGCTGTTGCATCCGCAGCGCGGACAGCCCCACACCCTCGTCGCTGATCTGGACGATGACGCGGTCACCCAGGCTCCGGCCGCTCACCCAGGTCTCACTGCCCGGCGGCGAGTACGTCGTGGCGTTGTCCATGAGTTCGGCGAGCAGGTGCACGACCTCGTCGACGGTCTTGGCGGCCACTGCCACGTCGCCGTCGATCATGCCGAGCCGGACCCGCGCGTAGTGCTCGATCTGGGACAGCGCAGCCTGGAGCACCTGTTGCAGAGGGACGTCCCGCTGGCGTACGCGACCCACGCCGACGCCGCCGAGCACCAGCAGGCTGGCGTTGATCCGGCCCATCCGGGTCGCCAGGTTGTCCAGTGTGTAGAGCTGGTCGAGCCGGTCGGGGTCGGTCTCGTCCCGCTCGACCAGGTCGACCTGGGCCAGGACGGCGTCGACCAGTCGCTGTTCGCGGCGGCTCAGGTGGATGAAGATGTCGGCGGTGTTGGCGCGCATGACTGCCTGTTCGGCGGCGGTCCGCACGGCGGCCTGGTGCACGGCGCTGAACGCCTGACCCAGTTCGCCGATCTCGTCGTCGCTGGACGGTTCCAGGGCGGCGCTGGACTGCTGGTGGGCCAGCTTCTGTGGGTCGACGGTGGCGCTGCCGGGCTGTTGGAGCTGGGCCACCACGGCGGGAAGCTGTTCGAACGCCACGGCGTTGGCCGCGTCCCGGAGGCGACGCAGCCGTCGGGTGATCTGCCGCGCGACGGCCCAGGTCACCAACGCGGTCAGGATCAGGGCCAGGAGGACGCTGGCGGCCTCGGCCACGGCCCGGCGGCGCTGGTCGGCGTGCGCGGCCCGAACGTCGTCGCGGACCGCGTCGTCGACCCGGGCGCGCAGGTCGGCCAGGCGGGCGGCGCGCGTCTGGGTGGTGGTCACCCACGCGCCGGTCTCCAGTCGCAGCTGTGACCCCGGCTGGGCCCGGGACACCTCGTCCTGCATCCGTTGCAGGGCGAGCGCCTCCTTGCCGGTGCCGGCCTGCTCCCACCAGATGCCCCACTCGGGTGGGGCCAGGGCCAGGAACGACAGGCTCGACTCGGTGTAGCTGGTGCGGGCCGCTGTGATGTCCTGCTGCATGGCCGGGGTCAGCTCGCCGCCCGCGACGGCGCGCAGCACGGCGACCTGCTGCTGACCGATGGCCTCGGCCGTCTTCGACAGCGCCGCCGAGGCCCGGATCCCGTCGGCGAGTTGGGCGTCCACCACGCCGTGTGAGACGTTCTCCCGGAAGTTGATGAGGTCGGCGATCGCGATGCGGTAGCTGAAGGTCATCGCCGACACCGAGGCGTGCGTGGCGGTGCGCACCTGGGTGCGCAGAGGGGCGAGGCCATCCAGAGCCGCGTCGATGCGCCGCAGGAGAGACGGATTGGTGTCGTTGTCGTTGGACAGCCGGTCACGCTGCTCGCGGTAGCGGGCCACGGCGTCGTCGGTGGCGGCCATCTCCGCGCCGAAGGCGTCCTGCTGCTCCGGCCGGGCGTAGGTGAGCAGGTCGGCGGCGGCAATGCGTTCGCGTTGCAGCCGGTAGGCCAGGTCGCCGGCCTCGGCACCGACCTGGGCCAGGATCTGCAGGTCGCTGGCACGGGCCGTCTGGCGTGCGCTCTCGGTCAGTGCGAGACCGGCGAAGCCGATCACGGCGACGAGGGGGGCCGCGACGATGAGGCGCATCCGGCCGGCTATCTTCCAACCGCGTCGGCGGGTCGGGTAGGGTCTGGCCGCGTGGGACCGGGTGCTCGACGCCAAGATTGACTCCCACGACTCGTCGATGACGGTCTATCCGCACCTTGCCGAATGCAAGTCCCATTCGGCCGGACGCCGCGCTCGTAGACCAGACCTGGCCGTGGTACAAACTGCCCGTACCAGCATCTGTACCCAACGTCAGCGACCGGTGACGCCGCGAGGTCGTGCCGAGTCGGTCGGGTCAGCGCTGGTTGTCCAGGGGTTCGGCCGGCGGGTGCCGCCGCTCCGGATCGTCCAGCTCGGGCTGGCCGTTGAGCACCTGGCCGATCAGTTCACGCAGCTCGTCGATCGCGTCCACAACGGCGCCCGGGTCGCGCGCGTCACGCCGCCCAGGCTGACGCGGCACCCGTCGATCCAGCCGAGCCGGTTCCGGAGCGCGCGGTCCCCGGCGACCGTCGGCCGCCAACTGCTCGGCCGCGACCTGCGGCCACAGGGCGGCCAGTCGGCCGTCGGTGCCGAGCACGTCGTCGCAGCGCAACGCGAACTCGTGACTGCCGAACCGGCGACCCGACTCGACCGCCGCCACCGTCTCCCGGCTGAACCGCACCAGATCCGCCAGGGCCCTTTGGGTCAGGCCCCGTTGGACGCGACAGTTGCGCAACTCCCATCGGAACCGCTGACTGGCCGCGGAGGGAGCCGAGCTCGACGGGGACGTGTGCTCCATGCGCTCACCTTCGTGGAACGGATATTCGGCGGCGGACACCAGATCGAGATTGGCCGATGAGCAGGACATTCACAGAGGGCAATTCTTAACCCAACACGTGATGGGTGTGAAGACGTTCACCGGTTTGAATCGTCGGGCAAAGCGCGAAAGGTGCGCGCCGGGCCCGTTGCCGGCACCGAGGTGCGCCCGGTGGAGCGGGCAACACGCGCCCCGCCCCACCCTCGACCCGTCCGCAGGTCAGCACCGCTGGCGCTCGCGTCCACTCAGGCGGCGCGCACTTCGGCCGTCACCCCACCCCGTGCCACCGGCGCGTCCGCGGGCGTCGGGATATCGATTATCGCGAGCAGTGTGCGGTGCGCACGGAACGCGACATTGGGTTTGTACGTGCGATGCTGCTCCGGTGACAACCGTAGGTCGGGAATGGTTTCGGCGAGCCGGCTGAGGGCGACCCCGGCCTCAAGTCGCGCCAACCCCGCGCCGATGCAGAAATGCGGACCGTGCCCGAACGACAGGTGATTGCCGACATCGGCCCGGTGTGGGTCGAACCGGTCCGGGTCATGGAACGCCGCGGGGTCCCGGTTCGCCGCTCCGATCAACAGCAGGCAACGCGCCCCGGCGGGGATCGTCACCGCCCCCACTGTGACATCCCGCGTGGTCACCCGGAGCCAGCCGTCGATGGCCGGCGCGAAGCGCAGCGTCTCGCCCACGAAGGCGGGAACGAGCCCCGGGTCCTTGGCGATCGCCGACCAGCGCTCGGGATTGGACAGGGCCTGGTCGAGGGCGTGCGCGAGCAACCCGGCGGTGGTCTCGTGGCCCGCTACCAGGAGATTGAAGGCCAGGCTCGCGACCTCGGGCACCGTCAACACGGTGTCGTCGTCGTCCCGGTAGGCCAGCGCGCGACTGATGAAGTCGTCACCCAGGTGCCCGCTGTCCACCCGCTGGCGGACCAGATCTTCGCAGTAGTGCCAGAACTCCAGTAGGCCCTGCGCCAGGCGCACCTGTTCGGCCGGGTCCGGCTGCCCCCAGATGAGGGCGATCTGGCCGTCCGCCCAACTCCGGATCCCCCCGATGTCGGCGTCGGGCACCCCGAGGATGTCCAGGACCACCAGCAGCGGAAGCTCGGTGGCGAATTCCGGGATCAGGTCGACCTGGTCGCCCCGGCGGGTGGCGAGCCGGGACACGAGTTGGTCGACCCGGCGCCGGACGATCGCACCGTACTCGGCCTCGACCCGCTCGGCGGTGTTCGCGAAGGTCGCCCGTAGGGCCCGGCGGGTGCGCGGGTGCGCCGGTGGGTCCGCTGCGGCCGTCGTGGGCGGCGCGTCGATCTGCATGATGACGTTCAGTGCCGGGGGGCACACCTCGTAGACCGGGGCGAGGGTGAGGGCGTTGGCGAATGTCGCGGCGTCGGCGAGGGCCCGTCGGACGTGTGCGTGCCTGCTGATCAACCACAGGCCCAGATCCTCGGCGTAGTGCACCCCGTCGGGATCGTCGAGAATACGCCGCCACATGCTTGCCGGGTCGGTGAGGTAAACCCCGGTGAACGGATTCAACCGCATGGAAAGCCTCCTGATGCACGCGGCGCAAAACCGGCAGCGCCCCCATTTGGCGATCCACTTCAGCCGGGCCGATAATGGCGCGCATCTGCCTCTGGCTCTTTACGGTGCGCTGGCCGGCCGCACAAGTCAAGATTGGGTTTCGTCTATTTATTGGTCGGCATAATTGCGTGTTGCAACCGCCGGGCGAACCTGGCCAGATGCAAGTTGCGGCTCGGTCCTTGCCATGAGGTCGACCCAGCCGGATGGTGCATTCGACTCCCCGATTTCCCTCATGACCGGGGAAACGACCCCCGCGACGCCGGGTGACGCCGAAGTCCGGTCACCGACCCCAGACAGAAGCGGGGGGCTCCAGCCAGTGCCGGAACCCCCCGCGCGTCGTCGTGTCGTGACGGCTCGGTCAGCGCGCAGCGGTCAGGGCGCCCATGGGGCGGCGATGCTCCAGGTGCTGTCGGCGGTCCACGACGTCGGCGTGTTGTACGCGTCGCCGCCGGTGCCGTTGCTGAGCCAGACCTCCGCGTTGTAGTGCCGCAGGTACTTACCCCGGAAGTTGTACGACTCCAGCGACACGCCGGTGCCGGTCAGCCCGGTGCGGGCGCACCAGGTGGCGTCGGCGCGCAGCAGCGCGGAGCCGTCGTCCGGTGAGTTGCGGACCCGGGAGTTCTGGTGGCGCAGGTACTGCCCGGGAAAGTTGACCGACTCGAACGAGTAGCAACCGGTGCCGGCCAGGCCGGGTCGGACGGTGTACGTGGCGTCGGCCTTGAGCAGGCTGGAACTCGCGGCGTCGACCACCTCCGTGTAGGCCAGGCTGTCCTGGTGGCGTAGGTAGCGGTTGGTGAAGCCGGGCGTGGTCACCTGCAACGACCGGCGGGTGTTGACCGGCAGGGCGACGGGCGCCGAACTGCCGATGGTCTTCGAGGCGTTGATCAGGGCGGTGTTGGCGGCGCGCACCCGCGCCTGGTCCATCTTGATCACCTGCCGGTCGTAGGTGACGAAGCCGTTCAGCTCACCCTCCAGGTCGGTGATCTCGGTGTAGATCGAGGCGCTGAGCCCCTTGCCGAGCATCAGGTTCTGGGTGCCCTGCACCAGCCCGACGTACCGGTCGGTGAGGGCACTCGAACTGGACTGCCACTCGTACGCGAAGAAGCTGCCGCTCGGGCTGTACTCGTGACCCGGCGTGTGCAGGCCCAGGCCGCCGAACTCACCGAGAACCGCGATCCGGCTGCTCGACGGTACGGGGGAGTCCGGTCCGAGGTAGACGTGCCAGTCGTCGATGTCGCCGTTGCCGGGGTTGCCGAGGGACTGGCAGCAGTTGTGGCCGCTGTGCGGGTTGACCAGACGGGTCGGGTCCTGGTTCTTGATGTTCTGCGCGACCCGCCGGGTGTCGGTGAGGGACCGCTCGCCCCAGCCCTCGTTGTAGGGCGTGTACGCGATCACGGCGGGTGAGCTGCGGTGCTCGTCGACGATCTCCCGTGCCTCGGCCTCGAACTGCGCCTGCTGGGCGTCGGTCGGGTCGACGTCCTGGGCGGTCAGCGAGGGGATGTCCTGCCAGACAAGCAGGCCGAGCCGGTCGGCGTGGTAGAACCAGCGCTGCGGTTCCACCTTGATGTGCTTGCGCACCATGTTGAAGCCCAGATCCTTGTGCTTCTGCAGGTCGAAGGCGAGGGCTGCGTCGGTCGGCGCGGTGTAGAGCCCGTCCGGCCAGAAGCCCTGGTCCAGGGTGCCGACCTGGAACACGAACTGGCCGTTGAGCTTGGGGCGCAGCACACCGTTGACCATGCCGGTGGTGATCTCCCGCATGCCGAAGTAGTGCGTGGTCCGGTCCACTGTGGTGCCGGTGGCGTTGCGCACTGTCACCCGGAGGTTGTAGAGGAACGGGTCGTCGGGTGACCAGCGGCGGGCGTTGGGCACCGGCACGCTGAAGTCGGTGAAGCCGCCGGTGGCCGAGCCGACCACTGTGCCACCGTTCAGCGCCTCGGCGAGCACGCTGTGACCGCTCACGTCGCCCCGGGTGGAGACCCGGACCCGCACTGTGTTGTTGCTCAGGTTCGGGTAGACGTCCACGCTGCTGATCGAGGCGGCGGGCACCGGCTCCAGCCACACCGTCTGCCAGATGCCGGAGCTGGGGGTGTAGAAGATCCCGCTGGGTGTCTTCGTCTGCTTGCCGATGGCGGGCAGGCTGCCGTTCTGCCGGGTGTCGGTGGGATCCCAGACCTTGACGACGATCTCGTTCGTCCCGGCGGTGAGCTGGGGAGTCACGTCGAAGGTGAAGGCGTCGTAGCCGCCGGTGTGCGCGCCGACCCGGACACCGTTCACCCAGACCGTGCTCTGCCAGTCGACGGCGCCGAAGTGCAGCAGGGTCCGTCGACCCGACCAGTTGGCCGGGATGGTGACGGTGCGTCGGTAGAACAGGTAGTTGCGGTTGTCGTTGGCGGCCCGCTGGATGCCGGACAGGGCGCTCTCGACCGGGAAGGGCACGTTGACCCGCTCGGGCAGGTTGGCGCCGAACTGTGGGGCGTCGTCGGTCGTCGACTGGCGTAGCTGCCACTCGCCGTTGAGGTTGAGCCAGTCCGGCCGCGTCATCTGGGGTCGCGGGTACTCGGGCAGTGGTGTGCCGGCCAGGGCCTGGCTGGTCCAGGGGGTGGTCAGTGGTGGCGTCTTCGCCGGCGCGGCGTACGCCGACGAGGAGGGCGCGGCGAGAATGCCGGCCACCAGGGCGAGGATGAGCAGTAGGGGCAGGGCGGGGCGGATGGGGACGTGACGTGTCATGCCGTCTCCGAGGGGGCGAGTCGCCGCGGGCGGTGCAGCCAGGCCCGAAGCGCGTGGGTGGTGGGCATCGGTGACCGGCATATTGACATCCATCATCACCTGTATAACGTTATAGAGCCGCGCCGGGCGTCCCGTCAATGCTTGTTCATCAATGCCTTGTCGGTCCGCCTGCCGAATTCGCGAAAGGTTGGTGGATGGGCGTCAACCTGAAGGACATCGCCCAGCGCGCCGGCGTCTCGCTGGCCACGGTCTCGAACGTGGTGAACGGGTACCGGCCGGTGGGGGAGCGGACCCGACAGCGGGTGCAGCAGGCGATCGACGAACTCGGCTACAGCCCCAACCTCGGCGCCCGACATCTCCGCCGGGGGCGTACCGGCCTGATCGCCCTGGCCGTCCCGGAACTGACCAACCCCTACTTCGCCGAACTCGCCGAGATCGCCATCGCCGAGGCCGCCGCGCTCGGCTACACGCTCGTCATGGAGAACACCGCGGCGGACCGGGGGGCGGAGCTGGCGCTCCTCGACGGTTCCCGGCAGCGCGTCATCGACGGCCTGATCCTCAGTCCGGTGCGCATCGGCCGGGAGGAGGTGCTGGCCCGGTCCGCCGGCAGTCCACTGGTGCTGATCGGCGAGGGCGTCTTCGACGTGCCGCACGACCACATCGCCATCGACAACGTGGCCGCCAGTCACGCGGCGATCCGGCATCTCGTGGCGATCGGGCGCCGCCGGATAGCGTTCATCGGCGCCACCCCGGGCGGTGACCGGCAGTCGGCGCACCTGCGGTTCCGGGGTTACCGGGAGGCCCTGGCGGCCGCCGGCCTGCCGTACCGACTGCGGCTGGTCGCCCGCACCGACGCGTTCGGCCGGCTCGACGGCAAGCGGGCCATGCGTGACCTGCTCGCGCTCGGTGACCCGCCGGACGCGGTGTTCGGTTACAACGACCTGGTCGCCATCGGCGCGCTGCGGGCGCTGGCCGAGGCCGGTCACCGGGTGCCCGAGGACGTCGCGGTGGTCGGGATCGACGACATCGAGGAGGGCCGGTTCAGTGCCCCGACCCTCACCACGATCGCCCCGGACAAGAGGGAGATCGGCCGTCTCGCGGTACGCCGTCTCGTCGCGCGCATCGAGGTCGCGGAGGTCGCGGGGCCGCTGACCGTGCAGACGCCCTTCCGGCTCATCCGCCGGGAGAGCACCGGCACGCCGGGCGGGTGAGACCGAGATCCATAGTCTCGGTGGTACGACCCAGAGAGGATGACCCGCAACATCCACGCACCTCAATATGATGACCGCTATCTCGAAACGGGGTGCGCTCACGAGGCGCGCCATCCTGATGCGGAGGAATGCATGGTTCGCTGGCGTACCCTCACTGGCCTGCTGGCCACCGCGTTGGCCGCGGTGACCGCGGCCAGCCTCACCCTCACCGCGCCGGCCGCCGCGGCCGACAGTCCCGTGACGCCGAACGTCGTCGGTGGCACCCGCGCCGCTCAGGGCGAGTTCCCGTTCATGGTGCGTCTCTCGATGGGCTGCGGCGGGGCGCTGTACAGCTCCCGGCTGGTGCTCACCGCGGCACACTGCGTGGGCTCGACCGGCACCAACACCAGCATCACCGCGACGCTCGGGACTGTCGACCTCCAGTCGTCCAGCCGGATCACCGTCCGGTCCAACTACGTCTACCGCGCCCCCGGTTACAACGGCGCCGGGCGCGACTGGGCGCTGATCCGGTTGGCCAGTCCCGTCACCGGGCTGAGCACGCTGCCGATCGCCAGCACTACCGCGTACGACAGCGGCACCTTCACCGTCGCCGGTTGGGGCGCCGCGCGCGAGGGCGGCGGCCAGCAGCGGTACCTGCTCAAGGCGACAGTGCCGTTCGTCAGCGACTCCACCTGCAACGCCAACTACGGCGGGGACCTCATCCCGGCCCAGGAGATCTGCGCCGGCTACGCCAGCGGCGGCACGGACACCTGCCAGGGTGACTCGGGTGGCCCGATGTTCCGCCGTAACGCCAGCAACGCCTGGATCCAGGTCGGCATCGTGAGCTGGGGCAACGGCTGCGCCCGGCCCAACTACCCGGGCGTCTACACCCAGGTGAGCTACTTCGCCTCGTCGATCGCCTCGGCCGCGGCGAGCCTCGGCGGCTGACCGTACGACCGCTCGGGCGGCCCGGACGACACGGTCCGGGCCGCCCGTTCGTGCCGTCAGACGGAACGGGCGGCGAGTGGGCCACCCGACAGATTCGGCGGGCCGTCGGTGCGGCACCGGGCGCAACGGCGATGATGGGCCGGTGAAGATCCTGTCCATCCAGTCGTCGGTCGCCTACGGTCACGTCGGCAACTCGGCGGCGGCCTTTCCTCTGCAACGGCTCGGGCACGAGGTCTGGCCGGTCCTGACTGTGCACTTCTCCAACCACACCGGGTACGGCGCGTGGCGGGGCCCGATGCTCCCGGCGGCGGACGTGGCGGAGGTGATCGCGGGCATCGAGGACCGCGGGGTCCTCGGCGACGCCGACGCGGTGCTCTCCGGCTACCAGGGCGACCCGGCCATGGGCGCGGTGATCCTGGACGCGGTGGCGACGGTGAAGGCGACAAACCCGGCCGCTGTGTACTGCTGCGACCCGGTGATGGGCGACGCCGGTCGGGGCATGTTCGTCCGGCCGGGAATTCCGGAGTACCTACGGGACACCGTCGTGCCACGCGCGGACATCATCACGCCGAACCACTTCGAGTTGGACTTCCTCGCCGGCCGTACGACGAACTCGCTGGCCGAGGTGCTCGACGCGGTCGACGTGGTGCGCGCGACCGGGCCGCGGCACGTCCTGGTGACCAGCGTCCTGCACGGCGGCCTGCCGCCGGACTCGCTGGAGGTGGTGGCGGTCTCCGACGAGGGCGCGTGGGCGGTGACCACGCCGCTGCTGCCGATCAACCCGAACGGTGGGGGCGACGTCACCGCGGCGCTGTACCTCGCGCACCTGTGGACGACCGGCTCACCGGCGACAGCGCTGGAACGCACCATCGCCTCCGTCTACGCCGTGCTGGAGGCGACTCTCGCGGCCGGCACCCGGGAGATCCAGCTGGTCGCGGCGCAGGACGTGATCGCCGACCCGCCGACCCGTTTCACCGCCCGCCGGCTGCGCTGACGGCGGACGGCGGGTCACCGACCGGCGACGCTGACGGCGGGCAGCGGGTAGGCGGCGGTCAGCGGCCCTCGGGGACGGCCATCTCGCCGAGCAGCGACCAGTCCTCCTGCGGCACCGTTGCGTTCACGATGCGCGGCGTCTCGGCCAGGTGCGGCGGCAGGGTCTCCTGGGCCGCGCGGAAATGGGCGGACTGGACGTGAGCCGCGCCGGCCTGGTCGTCGCGGAACGCCTCGACCAGCACGTACTCGGTCGGATCGTCTAGGCTGCGGGACCAGTCGAACCACAGGCAACCCGGCTCCGCGCGGGTCGCCTCGGTGAACTCGGCGGCGATCTGCGGCCACTGGTCGGCGTGCTCGGCCAAGATCCGGAATTTGGCGGTAATGAAGATCATGGGCCCAGGCTACCCAGCCGGGCGGGCGCGGGCGACGACCTCCTCGGGGGTCAACGGCGCCTTCGGGTGGTGCGTCAGGCACAACGGGGTGCGGACCTTGACGAACGAGAATCCCTCCCCGGCGGCGTAGAACTCACCGCTGTTGAGCAGGCCGATGTCCGGCAGCCGCCCGCCCTTGGCCTCGGCGAGTTGCCGGGCCGCGTCGATCTGCGCCGGCGCGTTGAGCAGCCCGAAGAACTGCGTCGTCGCGTTGCCGGAGATCTGGTTGTGCAGACCCTTGGGCGCCTGGGTGGCGAAGACCAGCCCGAGCCCGTACTTGCGGGCCTGCGCGGCCAGCGCGATCGAACTGGCCGTGCAGGCCGTGGTGCCGGTCGATGGCGCCAGCGTCTGCGCCTCGTCCATCACGAACAGCCCACCCAACGGTCGGTCACCGGCGGGGTGCCGCTTGATCCACGCGAAGAGCGCCATCTGCAACTGGTTGACGAAGCTCTGCCGCTCCTGGTCGGAGGTGAGGCCGACGAAGCTGATCACCGACACCCGGGCCCGCCGCCCCGGCGACGGCGTCAGCAACAGCCCCGGGTCGGCCGGCGCGCCAACCCCGCCGAAGAGCGGATCGGTGACCATCGCCGCCTTGAGCGCCTCGGCCAACTCCTCGGCGAGCTTCCCGGCGCGGGCCAGCCGACTGACCCCCTCGGGCAGGTCGGTGAGGAAGTCGGTGAAGCCGGGCAGGCCCACCATCCCGCTTCGCGCGTACGCCTGGAGGGCCTCGGTGAGCACGGCCTTGCCCTGCTGGGCGAGCCGGCTCGACCTGTCGACGCCGGCTCGGGGCGCGAGCGCCTCCACGGCGGAGCGGACGGCCTGGTCGAACTCGTCGGGCCAGTCCCGCAGGGAGGTGAAGTCGGGCAGCGGCTGGAAGCTCAGCGGCCGACCGGCGGTGACCCGGGGCGTCCACACCACCACCTCGGTGTGCGCGAGGTAGTCGGCGGCCCGTTCGGCGTCGCCGGGACCCCAGCCGCTCGGTGGATCGGGCCACGCGTCGCCGAGCCGGGCGAGGTCGTTGTTGGGGTCGAGCACGATCGCCGAGACTCCCTCGCGGGCGCACTCCTCGACCAGCCGACGGATGAGCACGGTCTTGCCCGAGCCGGACCCGGCGAACACGACGGCGTGGCGGCGCAGCGACTCCAGGGGCACCGTGAACGGTTGACCACCGTCGACGGTCCGCCCCAGCCCGACCGCCAGACCATCGGCGCCGACCACGGGGTCGACCGTGTCAGTCGGCACCGGCCCGGCCGCCGAACCGGTCGCCGGACCACCTGCCACGTCGGCGACCGGCGCGTTCGTCGGGTCGGAGTCGCTGCCGTCCGACGGTGGCTCGCCGTCGTCCGGCGTCGTCGGCGGGGCGCCGCCGCGCGTCCCGTCGGGCCCGGGCAGGACCGCGCGGAACAGCTCGGTGCCGCTGGCCGGGCGACGGGTCACCAGCCACTCCTGCAGGGCCGTGGACGGCTCGGCCGCCATCACCCGCAGCGCCGCGAAGACCCGCAGGTCCGCCTCCGGCACGGCGCACCGCAGGCCGCCGGCCGCGTCGAAGCCGGCCAACACCTCGGTCGTACGTTTCCCCGTCGGCCACGGACCGTTGCGCAGCAGGATCAGCCGCCGTTGTGGCAGGTCCCGGTCCAACCCGGCGAGGGTGCACGCGGCCTTGACCCGCGCGGTGACGGCGACGGCGTTGGGGTGCGCGATGGCCCGGAAGCACCAGTGCGCCTCGTTCTCGGTGGCCTCGTCGAGCACCTCGATCAGCCGCCCGTGCAGCGCGGGCTTGCGCCCGGGCGGCGGATCGTACTTGTAGGTGGCGCCGGTCGGTGCCTGCTCGGCGATCCAGGCGGCCAGGCCGGCGGCGAGCAGCGGTGGCATGTGTTCGTCCTCGCCCGCAGGGTCGACGGCGGCCGACACGTCCGCGGCCTCGACCAGCTCGGCGAACCGTGCGTCCAACTCGTGCAGGCGGCGCTCGTCCGTCGTCGGGTCATTGGAAGCGCCACGGACGGGGCCCACCGTCGGCGTCGAGTCGGCGCCGTCGATGAGCCGGTCCAGCTCGACCACCTCGTCGCGGTCACGGCACCAGGCGATGTGGCGGTCCACCCGGCGCAGCAGGGCGCGTGGCGTCAGGGTGGGGGCGTCGGCGAAGGCGGCGGGGGCGATCGGCCAGGTGGGGTGCGGTGGCCCGAAGAACATCCCCGCGAACGCTGCGGTGAGGCGCTTCGCCACGATCGCCTGCCCGATCTCCGCGGTGGGGATCCGGTCCGGCAGGGTCGACGTACGGAAGCGGTCGGCGACCGGGGTGGGCGCGGCGCGGGTCATCAGCACCCAGGTGTCCGGCAGGCACGAGACAACGACCAGGGTGCGGCGGGTGATGTCGCGGAGCTTGAGCAGGCCGTCGGCGATCGGGCCGAGCATCTTGGCCTGGCCGTCCTCCAGCCCCTGATGCTGGTTGAGCAGTGAGGTGCTGGTCTGGGCGAACAGCGTGTCGAGCTGGTCCACGGCGATGACCGTGGGGTCCAGGGTCAGGGCCATCAGCCGGGAGATGTCCTGCACGACCTGCTGCGGGGTGCGGATCGCGGTGCTCAACCCCCACGCCGCCCGCGCGGCCGGGTCACCCGGTTCGGAGATCAGGTGGGCGTAACCGACGTCCTGTGCCTCGAAGTCGATGGCGCCGTGCAGGACGAGCGCCCGAGCGGTGTCCTGGGCGTCCCGCCCGACCTCCCGATCGCGCTCGCGTAGCGCCCAGATGAAGGTGTCGAGCTGTGCGCGGGTCACTGGTTGGGCGCCGGCGACCGCGTCACGGACCTCAGTCGGCAGGCCGAGCTGGGGGGTGAGTCGACGCAGGAAGGTCTTCAGCTGGGTGCCCCAGCCGACGTGGGGCCGACCCATCCCCTCCACCAGGGCCAGGGCCACGCTCTCCCAGAACGTCTTGCCACTGACCATGTCGACAAGGAAGAAGTAGCCGCCGTCGCGTTGGATCCGTTCGCGCACCGCCCCGAGTAGGTGCGTCTTGCCGGCGCCCGCTCGGCCCTGCATGGCCACGCCGAGCGGCATGCTCGTGTCGTCGGTGCGGGCCCGCGCCACCCCGCGCAGGATCTCCGCGGCCACCTTCTCGTGCAGCTCCGGCACGTTGTGCGGGCTGGGTCGCCACACGTCGTCCGGGGTGACCGCCGGGTTGAGACTCACCGCGTCCAGCGCGGTCCGCTGGTCGTCGGAGATCATGCCGGGCCGATCGCCAGGGCGTGGTTGTCCTCGTTCCCGATGCGGACGGCCGCGGTCCGGTCCCGTGCGGTCAGTGACTTGGTGTTCGCCACCGGGATGATGCGGACGTCCTCCCGGCCGACCATCGCCCGCAACGCCGCGTCCAGGGCGACCCGATCGGTGTCGACGAGCCGGTCGCGGACGTCGGCGAGGCCGACCCAGGCGCCAGGCGCGGTGGCCAGATCCCGGTACGCCGAACGGACCAGCGCCTCCACCTCCACCGCGGACACGGGTGCCGCCGGTGCCGGTGCCGCCGCAGTCGGTGCCGCCGCCGTGGCCGGTGCCGGTGCGTCGGGCCGAGACTCGCCGGCCGCCAGCGCCGTTGCTCCGGTCTGCTTGAAGAAGTCGCCGTGGCTGACCCGGAGCCGGTCCAGCGAACGGTGCAGGTTGGACAGGACGACGAACAGCGAGCGGGTCGTCGAGCCGCCCTGCTTCGGCGGCGGGGAGGTGTGCAGCTGACGTGCCACTCGCCAGCCCTCCTCGGTCAGCTCGTGGGCGAACGGCCGGTGATTCTTGTCGGTGTCCACCAGGCCCAGGTCGACGAGCTTCGTGTTGTCCTTGCCGGTCAGCGTGAAACCGGCCAGCTCCTTCAGCTCGACGTTTGTGACTCGACGCGCCTCGACCATCAGCACCACGAGGGCGTTGATCTGGTTCGGCGTCAGGTGCGGGACGTCCGCCGGGCTCGTCATGATGTCTCATCTCCATGGGGGTACGTGCCGCCCGCGCGCCGCCGGGCCAGTAGCCGACGGATCCCGTCGACCACCGCCGGAGCGTCGGTCAGCACCTGCTCGTTGGTGAAGCGGAGCACGTCCAGCCCGAGGAGTTGCAGCTGCACGTCTCTCCGCCGATCGTTGGCGAAAGCGATTCGCCCACGATGCTCCGGGCCGTCCACCTCGACCGCAAGACCCTCCACGGGCCAAAACAGATCCAGTCGGTATGCCGCACCCAGGACGTGCCACTCGTAGGTCTGGTTCCACCGCCGGCCCCGCGCCCAGTCGTGCGGCGCGAGCGCGCGTTCCAACGCCTGCTCGGCGGCGCTGTCACCGCGTGGCACGCCCGCGATCGGTGGCCACGCCAGCACCGTCGACTCCGGCTCGGCGGCGGTGGCCGGAATCGGTTCGGTCGTGCTGGCCAGCTCGGCGAATCGCTTCGGCACCGGCAGGGGCACCGAGCGCACCCGGTCGACGTGGCGCAGCGGCCCGCCGACCAACCACACTGTGAAGCCGCCGTGCCGCACGAACCACTCGGCGGCTGCCACCAGCGTCCGCTCGGCGTCCGCGTCCAGGTCGGGTAGGGCCACGACGAGTACGCAGCTCTCCCGGTCGTACGCCTCGGCGATCACGCGGGCGAGCCCGGCGGCGCGTACCCCCGGGGCGAAGCGGGACCGGTCGGCGGCACGGCGCCGATCGCGCAGCCCACGCTCGGCGAGGTCGGCGAGGAACGGGCCGAAGTGCCGGGAGCGGGCGGCGGTACGGGCCGCGAGGGCGCGCACCGCCGCCACACCGAGCGTGCCCGCGCTGTCGAAACGGTCGGCCCCCGCCAGCCAGCGGGGGAACATCGTGAGGGCTGCGGTGTCCAGTTGGTCGAGCAGGGCGTCCACGAGGTCACCGAGCGGACCTACCACAGTGGGCCGGTAGTGCACGATCGCGGGCGCTGCCGGTGGCAACGGGTCGAGCGCCACCCGCAGCAGCTCCGGGTCGACGCCCGGTAGGTGACTCACTCGCCGCGTCGGCGGGGCGGCCCACCAGGCCCTGGTGGCGTCTCCGTTGACCCGGACGGGGTGCGCCATGCCGGCACCCTACGACACGAGCGTGCGCGACCGGGGCCCCTCGACAGCGGAAGCGGCGCGCTCGCCGGTCAGCGCAGACGGCGGATGTCGCCGTACGCGCGGTAGTAACCACCGCGGCTGGACTCGCGTACCTCGGTCACCAGATAGCGGGCGCCCGGCTCGCGAATCCCCTTGGGGAACTGCACCGACCAGTCGCGCCGGTAGCCGTCGGAGAGCACCTGAACCCGCAGCCGCCCCCGGTCGTCAAGGCACTGCACGACCACGCCCGCGCCCGAGTCGCTTGTCACCTCGACGATCGTCGGTTGCACCGGTTGGGGCGCCTGGCGGGGGGCCTTGATGTCGCGGACCTGGGGAACGTCACCGGCCTGCGCCGCGCGGATGGCCGGCTCGCTCGCGTCGATGCAGGCCAGATGGCCGCCGGTGGTGACGACGTAGAGCCGGTCGTCGTGGTACTGCATGGAGTACGCCGAGCCGCACCCGGTGCCGAGCTTCCACAGCCGGGTGCCCGCCGCGTCGAAGCAGTAGATCGAGGACTGGCTGTCGCCGGCGAAGACGTACCGACCGCCCTCGGCGGTGGCGCAGGAGAAGACCGGGGCGTCGCAACGGTAGGTGCGTTCGAGGCGACCCGACTTGGACAGGCGCACCACCTCGCGGGTGCCCGTCCCGGCGAACACGCTGCCGTGCTCCTGCCAGCCGAAGAGCACCGAACCGGTAGTGGTGTGCCACAGCTCCCCGCCGGTACGCCACTCGTAACCGGTCACGCCCTGCGAGTGGCCGTGGTAGATGGCGTCGTTGTCGCACCGCACCATCCAGGCCGAACGCCCCCGCCCGGGGCGACGCCACAGGAACTCGTCCTCGTGGTCGACGGCGGTGATCCCGCCGTCGGCGTCGGAGACGCCGAGGACGCCGTCGTGGATGTCCAGCCAGTAGATGTCGATCTCCGGGGCGATCGCGTACGCCACGCGGGGCACCTTGCCGGACAGGTCGTAGACGTTGCCGTCGTCGCAGCCGGCGTAGATCCAGGCGTCGTCGGCGACGATGCACTTCACACCGTCGGGGAGGCGGACCTGGCTGCGGACCTGCGCGTCGTGGTCGAGCGTCGTGATGACACCGTGCTCGTTGCCGACCATGCAGTGCTGCCCGTCGACGAAGATGCCGAACGCGGGGGCGCCGGAGTCGTAGCGCCAGAGCACCGGGGCGGTGTGGGCGGTGGAGCGGGTGCTCACGATCTGCCGCCGTGACACGGTGCGCTTCTGGCGGACGCCGGGGACCGCCGGCGCGTAGCCCTTGCGGACCTTTTCCCCGATTTTCTTCGCCGCGGCGGCCCGGGCCCGGGTGTTGTCCGGATAGGCACTCGCCTTGACCTGCCCCTGGTCACCGATCCGGCCGTAGCGCACCGTCAGTGTGGCGTTGTCGACGATGACCTCGTAGAACTTGTGCGCACCGTCCACTTCGGACAGTTCGAGGTAGGTCGTCTCCTGGGACATGGGGGCCTCCGAGGGTCAGCGAGCGCGCGATCCGGCCGGCGCGGCGACAGTGCCCACACGCTAACGGCGGCCCCCGACAGAATCGGTGTCCGGCCAGCGCAGCGCGTCGTCGCGGAGCACCGCGTGCGCGCCGACGGTCTGGTTGACGATCTGCGTCACCCGTACGTCGACAGCGATGCTGGCCAGCGCCACCGCGTCCGCGCGGCTGAGGGAGTGCAGCCGCTGCATCAGGGTCAGCATCGAGTCCAGGGCGGCGAACGTGGCGTCGTCGAGGGACGCACCGACGCCCAGCGTCAGCCAGGCATCGGGGGTACGGGCCACCGGGCCGGTGACCGGAAAGTCGTCGCGCACGTCGAAGGTCAACGTCACCTCGTCCATCGGACACTCGATCGCGGTGCCGCCGACCTCGCCGTCACCCTGTGCGGCGTGCCCGTCCCCGACGGAGAACAGCGCGTCGTCGACCGGGATCGGCAGCAGGAGGGTGCTGCCGGCGGTGAGGTCCCGGCAGTCCAGATTGCCGCCCCAGGGGCGCGGTGGGGTCGTCGAGTGCCGTCCCGGCTCCGCGGGTGGCATGCCGAGCACTCCCATGAAGGGCCGCAGCGCGACAGCGTGGCCATGCTGGTTGCGGCCGGTCATCGTCACCGGGTCCAGCGTCCAGGCGTGCACCACCTGGTGGTCCTGCACGCCGTAGCGCTCGTTGAACCCGCTCGGCCAGCCGCCGGCCACTGTGGTTCCCCAACTGGCCGGGACGACCGCGTCGATGCGTACCACGAGGGTCTGTCCGGCGCGCGCACCGCGGACCGCGACCGGACCGATCAACGCGTGTCCGTGGTCGGGTTGGTGCTGCGCGACACGGGGCCGGTCCCGGTTCGGTCCGCCCGGGTACGGGCCGGCGGACCACCAGCAGTCCAGGGTGCGATAGGTGACTGTGTCGCCGGCGTCGATGGTGAGCACCGGCGGGAAGTCGGGGGAGAAGTGACCGTGGAGGCTGTCATCCCCCGGGATGAGGGTGTGTCGCATCTGTGCAGGCTAGTGGCAGCTGGTTCGCGCCGCGGGTGGCCCGGTGCGCGGTGGGTGCCGGGCGCACCCACCGCGCACGTCTCGGACCCGGGCGATGTCAACCCGAGGTGCAGGAACGGATCTGCGGGCGGGCGCTGCTGTTGCCGTTGGTCATCGTGGTGAAGCCGAAGGTGTTGCCGCTGCCGTTGGACCGCATGGTCATGACGGTGCCGCTGCTGTCCCAGGTGGCGGTGCCGTTCCAGATCGTGGAGACCCGCTGCGGCGAGGTGATGGCCACGACCACTGTCCACGTGCTGGCGCCGCTGACCGTCACCGACGTGTTGTACCTGTCGCCCCAGACGTTGGGGGTCGTGGCGGTGGCGGTGCAGGTGCCGCCGGCGGGCGGCGGGGTGGTGGTGGTGGGCGGCGGGGTGCTGCCGTCGGGCGCTACCGCGCGGCCGGTGGACGGCGAGATCATGCCGGGGCACAGGTTGCGACTGGTCAGGTTGGCCATGATCTGGGGGATCGCGTCGCGGGTGTTCTGGATCCCGTCGTGCATCAGGATGACCTGACCGGCCTGGAGTCGGCTCGCGTTGGCCACGATCTGGCTGACGCTGGCGCCGTTCCAGTCCTGGGAGTCCACGTCCCAGATCACCTGGCGCATGCCCAGCGACGACGCGACCGACTGCAACGTGGAGTTGGTCTCCCCGTAGGGCGGCCGGAACAGCGTCGGTCGGCTGCCGGTCGCCGACTGGATCGCCGAGCTGGTCTGGGACAGGTCCGACTGCATCTGAGACTGCGACATCGAGGTCATGTGGGCGTGGTTCCAGCTGTGGTTGGCGACCCACATGCCGGCGGCCACCTGGGCCTGCGCGGCCGACCGGTTGTTCTGGACGTTCTGCCCGACGTTGAACATCGTGGCGCGTACGCCGTTGGTGCGCAGCACGTTCAGCAGCGAGCTGGTGCTGCCGGTCGGACCGTCGTCGAAGGTCAGGCCGACGTAGCCGTTGCAGGTGGCGGCGCTCGACGGGGTCGAGGTGGCCGCGAGGACGACGCCGCACATGGCGACGGCGGTGGCCAGGACGGCGAGCGCCGCGCGCAACCGCCTCGACCACAGGGCGGTGCGGGGGAAGAGCCTGCTCATCTGGTGCCCCTTCGCGCAGGCCGGACGCGCCCTGGGGGGCGGGCAGCACAGTCCGGACAGGTGTGGATGAGTGGTGGGGTGGAGCCGAGACCGCAACGAAGCCGATGGCATTGACCTCAGTGGATCGGAGTATTACAGCGAGAATTCCAACGCGTCAACAAGTTCCGGAAAACCCTCGGAACAACGCAGAGGGCTGTTCGGGGGCTGGCCAGGCACTGCGGCCTATCGGAGGGTCTCGATCATGCTGATCGATGAGTATGCACCCGACATGATCCGGAAAGCTGCCGGAATTATCGACAGTCGTCGCCGAGCCCACCGCCGAGCCGGCCACACGTAATAGTAAAGATTGTGAACAGAAGATGTTACAGTCACTTCGGTCGATCTCCGCTCGGGTTTCGGCCAGCGAGGTCCCAGGAGGGAAGTGATCACATGACGAGACTGCGCGCGCTGGTCGCGCTGGCGGCACTGATCGTCGCCGGTGGACTGGTGGCGGTCATCCCGGCCACCGCCGCGTCGGCGGCGGCCTGTTCAGCATCGTGGCAGGCCTCAGCCGTCTACTGGGGAGACGCCCAGGTCTCCCACAACGGCCGTAACTACCGGGCGAAGTGGTGGACCCAGAACGAGGCGCCGCCGGGCACGACGGGCGTCTGGGAGGACCTCGGCGCGTGCGGCGGGGGCACCACGCCGCCCACCGGGGGGACCTGCAGCTACCCGAACTGGACCGCCGGGACCTGGTACGCCACCGGGGCGATAGTGCGGTACACGAACGGTTCCTACTACATCGCCGAGCACGACAACCCGGGGTACGACCCCGTCGTCAGCACCTGGTACTGGGAGCCGTACACCTGTGGCGGTCAGCCACCGACCACCCCGCCACCCACCAACCCGGGCGGCTTCGTGGTCACCGAGGCCCAGTTCAACCAGATGTTCCCAGGTCGCAACTCGTTCTACACGTACTCCGGACTCGTCGCCGCGCTCAGCGCCTACCCGGCGTTCGCGCGCAGCGGCAGCGCCACCGTCCAGCGGCAGGAGGCCGCGGCCTTCCTGGCGAACGTCTACCACGAGACCGGCGGGCTCGTGCACGTCGTCGAGCAGAACACCGCTAACTACCCGCACTACTGCGACTACGGGCAGCCGTACGGGTGCCCCGCCGGGCAGGCCGCCTACTACGGGCGGGGGCCGATCCAGCTCAGTTGGAACTTCAACTACAACGCCGCGGGTAACGCGCTCAACCTGCCGCTGTTGACGAACCCGTGGCTGGTGCAGACCGACGCGTCGGTGGCCTGGAAGACAGGTATCTGGTACTGGATGACCCAGAACGGTCCGGGCACCATGACCGCCCACAATGCGATGGTCAACGGCGCCGGGTTCGGTCAGACGATCCGCAGCATCAACGGCTCGATCGAGTGCAACGGCGGAAATCCCGCCCAGGTGCAGAGTCGCGTCACCAGGTACCAGCAGTTCGTCGGCATCCTCGGCGTGTCCGCCGGAGCCAACCTCTACTGCTGATCCGTGGCCGGGCCTCGGCGTCCGTCGCCGGACGGCGTCGAGGCCCGGCACCTCGGCCGCCGGGGCCCGGGAGGGGCGGCGGCCGTTTCGGCGCGACCGACCCGTTGACACGGCCGTGCTGTGCCCGGAACTATCAGCGGCAGTCCACAGGCCCCGGCTCCCGTTGCTCACGATCTCCAATGACAACGATGTCAGGGCTCCGACCCGCCACCCGCTCCACACTGCCCAGACGTTCGACGTACTCGACCCGGTTCGAGTCGAAAGGCTCCGTCCCTCATGTCGCACACCCCCCTTGCGCGTCCCCTGTCTCCCCGCCTGATCGCGGCGACGACAGCAGTCCTGCTACCGCTGGGCCTGCTCGTCGCCGCGCCCCTGGCGAACGCCGCCCCCACCCCCGCGACTCCCGGCACCTTCACCTCCTCGTTCGAGTCCGCCGACCCGCAGCCCGCCACGAGCACCGTGGAGGTCGGCGCGAACGGAAAGCCGGTCCAGGCCAACCTGAGCGGCACTGTCGCCTCCCTGCCCGGCAGCCTGCTCGGCCAGGTCAGCGCCGTGACCGCGAGCGACGAGAACCCGCCACGGGAGGTCGCCGCGAACCTCACTGACGACGATCCGTCGACCAAGTGGCTCGTGTTCGCGTCCACCGGCTGGGTGACCTACCAACTCGCCAAGCCGGCGACTGTGGTGCGTTACTCGCTGACCGCGGCCGACGACGCACCGACCCGAGACCCCCGGGACTTCGTCCTCCAGGGGTCGAACGACGGCAGCACCTGGGCCGACCTGGACAAGCGCGCCGGCGAGAAGTTCAGCGGGCGCTTCGCCACCAGGACGTACAGCTTCACCAACACGAACGCCTACGGCTTCTACCGGCTCAACGTCACAGCGAACTCCGGTGACTCGCTCGTGCAGCTCGCCGACTGGAACATCAGCGACGGCTCGGACGTCCGCCCGCCGGCCACCCCCATGGTCAGCGAAGCGACCGCCGGCCCGAACGGTGGCTACACCACGAAGCCGGACGTCGGGTTCACCGGACTGGCCGCGCTGCGCTACTCCGGCGGCGCCGAGGGCAACGGCCGCTCGTACGCGACGAACAAGCTGTTCGACGTCATCATCCCGGTGGGGCCGAAGACCCGACTGTCGTACAAGATCTTCCCCGAGTTCACAGGCGGGGACGGTCGGTACCCGTCCACCTACACCGCCGTCGACCTGCACTTCACCGACGGCAGCTACCTGAGTGGACGCTCGCCCGCCGACCAGCACGGCTACCCACTCACCGGCGCCGGGCAGGGCGCCTCGAAGGTGCTCTTCGCCGACCAGTGGAACCTGGTGCAGGCCGACCTCGGCACCGTCGCGCGCGGCAAGACGATCGACCGCATCCTGCTGGCGTACGACAATCCGCAGGCCACCGGGGAGACCCGGTTCCAGGGTTGGCTCGACGACGTCGAGGTGACGGCCGCGCCGGCGTCGATCGACGGCTCGAAGCTGACCAACTACGTCGACACCCGACGGGGCACCAACTCGACAGGCGGTTTCTCGCGCGGCAACAACCTGCCGATCACCGCCGTGCCGAACGGGTTCAACTTCTTCACGCCGGTGACCGACGCGACCTCCGACTCGTGGGAGTACGAGTACCACCGGGTCAACAACGAGGCCAACCTGCCGATGCTCCAGGGCCTGGCGATCTCCCACGAGCCGAGCCCCTGGATGGGTGACCGCAACCAGATGTCGGTGATGCCCGTCGTCGGTGGCGGGCCCCTCACCGGTCAGCCGGCCAGCCGTGCGCTCGCGTTCAGCCATGACGACGAGACGGCGCAGCCGGATCTCTACCGGGTCACGCTCCAGAACGGCCTGGTGGCGGAGGTGTCGCCCACCGACCACGCCGGGATCATGCGGTTCACCTTCCCCACCGGGCAGGCGACCGGAAGTCTCGTCTTCCACAACGGCACGTTCACCATCGGCACGGACGGCACGTTCACCGGTTGGGTCGACAACGGAAGTGGCCTGTCGGCCGGCCGTAGCCGGATGTTCGTCTCCGGCGCCTTCGACCGGGCGCCGACGGTGTCCGCCGCGACCTCGGCCACCTTTGACATCTCGGGCTCGCGGGAGGTGACGATGCGTCTCGCCACGTCGTTCCTCTCCGTCGACCAGGCGCGCCGGAACCTCGACCTGGAGGTCACCGGTAAGAGCTTCGACCAGATCCACGCCGCCGCGACGGCCTCGTGGAAGGATCGGCTCGGCCGGGTCGAGGTGCGGGGCGCCACCGAGGCGCAGCTAATCACGATGTACTCGAACCTGTACCGGTTGAACCTCTACCCGAACTCGCAGTCGGAGAACACCGGCACCTCCGCCGCGCCGCGCTGGCAGTACGCGAGCCCGGTCTCGGCGGCGACCGGCGCGTCGACCCCCACGCAGACCGGCGCGAAGGTCGTCGACGGCCAGATCTATGTCAACAACGGCTTCTGGGACACCTACCGCACCGTGTGGCCGGCCTACGCGCTGCTGTACCCGGACGTCGCCGCCAAGATCTCCGACGGGTTCGTCCAGCACTACCGTGACGGCGGCTGGATCGCCCGCTGGTCGTCCCCCGGCTACGCCGACCTGATGACCGGCACCAGCGCGAACGTGGCCCTGGCCCAGGCGTACCTCACCGGGGTCAAGCTGCCCGACCCGCTGGCGGCGTACGACGCGGCGGTCAAGGACGCGACCGTCGCGTCCGGGCGCAGCGCTGTCGGACGCAAGGGCATCGAGAGCTCCCTGTTCCTCGGCTACACGCCGACGTCCACGGGGGAGTCGGTGTCCTGGGCGCTGGAGGGCTACATCAACGACTACGGCATCGGCAACATGGGTGCGGCGCTCGCCAAGGACCCGGCCACGCCGAAGTCGGAGCGTGCCCGGCTCAAGGAGGAGTCGCGGTACTTCCTGGAGCGTGCCCGCAACTACGTCCACCTCTTCGACCCGAAGACGAAGCTCTTCCAGGGCCGCGACGCCGCCGGAAACTTCCTCGCCGGTGACCCGCTGGACTGGGGTGGCGTCTACACCGAGACGAACGGGTGGAACTTCGCGTTCACCGCCCAGCAGGACGGCCAGGGCCTGACCAACCTGTACGGCGGGCAGAAGGCGCTGCGGGACAAGCTGGACGCGTTCTTCACCACCCCCGAGAACGCCGACCGCCCCGGTGGGTACGGCGGTGTCATCCACGAGATGCTCGAAGCGCGCGCGGTGCGGATGGGGCAGCTCGGCATGAGCAACCAGCCGTCGCACCACATCCCGTACATGTACAACGTCGCCGGCGCGCCGGCCAAAACCCAGGAGACGGTGCGGGAGATCCTGCGCCGCCTCTACGTCGGCAGTGAGATCGGCCAGGGCTACCTGGGCGACGAGGACAACGGCGAGATGTCGTCCTGGTACATCCTCAGCTCGCTGGGCATCTACCCGTTGCAGGCCGGGTCGTCCGAGTGGGCGATCGGCTCGCCGCAGTTCACCAGGATGACAGTGCACCGCAGCAGCGGCGACATCGTCGTCAACGCGCCGAACAACAGCACGACGAACATCTACGTGCAGGACGTCAAGGTCAACGGCAAGAAGCAGCGCGGCCTGTCAGTGGATGTGGCGGCGCTCGCCAAGGGCGGCACCATCGACTTCCAGATGGGCCCCAGGCCGTCGCCGTGGGGCACCGGCAAGAACGACGCGCCGCCGTCGCTGACCAAGGGTGACGATGCGCCGAAGCCGTTGCAGGACGTCACCGGTCCCGGTCTCGGCACCTCGACCGCGACGGGCGGTCAGGACGCGTCGAAGCTGTTCGACGACTCGTCGACCACCCAGCTGACCTTCACCTCGGCGACCCCCCAGATCACCTGGGCCTTCCGTGGTGGCAAGCAGAAGCCGAAGTACTACACGGTCACGTCCGGCGCCGGTGCGGGCGATCCGGCGGACTGGCACCTGCAGGGCTCCAACGACGGTCTCACATGGACCACAGTGGACTCCCGCACCGGCCAGGTGTTCCCGTGGCGCAACCAGACCCGCCCGTACTCGATCGACAAGCCGGGGCGGTTCGCGCAGTTCCGCCTCGCCGTCACCAAGACGGTCGGCGCCGCGCAGACCAACCTCGCCGAGGTCGAGCTGCTCGCCGGGGGTGACCTCGACCTCGGTGGCGGCGACATCGCGGTCACCGCCGCGGACGGCGTGCACGCGACGTCAGGCGTACCCGTCTCGGTGCCGTTGGCCACCGTCACCGGCGGCGACGCCAGCGGCTACCAGGCCACCATCGACTGGGGTGACGGCACGCCGGTCACCGCGGGCACCGTGACGTTGAGTTCGCGGGCCGTCTACCGCATCGGTGGGTCCCACACCTACGCCACGCCGGGCTACCACCAGGCGAACGTCACGGTGACCGACGGCGACAGCCAGAGTTCCGCGACGGTCGGCGTCGAGGTGGCGTACGCCCCGGCCTCCGGTCTCACCGCCGCGTTCGACAGCGTCTGCGTCGGTGACGAAGGGGCACTCGCGGCAGACTGCGACGCCAAGTCGTGGGCGTACTCGCGGGCGGCCCTCGCGGCGGGCGGTGTGACCCAGGGTCAGCAGCGGCAGATTCCCGGAACCGAGCTGCGGTTCACAGTGCCGGTGATCCCGGCCGGGCAGCCGGACAACGCCACCGGCAACGGGGCGACTGTCGTCCTCGACCTCCCGGAGGACGCGAAGAGCATCTCGTTCATCGGCGCCGGAACGCAGGGCAACCAGAGCACCACCGGCACGGCGACGTTCAGCGACGGCAGCACGGCCAGCATTCCGATCCAGTTGAGCGACTGGACGCTGGGCGGCAACGCCAACGGCACCCCGTCCTACGGCAACATCATCGTCGCCCGGACGGCGTACCGGTTGCAGGGCACGAGCCGCGACGGCGCCCAGCCGTTCCTGTTCGCCACCGCGCCGTACCAGATCCCGGCGGGCAAGACGCTGGTGTCGGTGACCCTGCCGACGCAGACCGGCGACCCTCGCTCGGCCGGCCGGATCCACGTGTTCGCCGTGGCCAACGACGGCACGCCCGCCCCGGCGCTGAGGACCGCCGCCCCGAAGGACCAGACGGCCACCGCCGGGCAGGCCCTCGCGGCGAACCTCGGTGCGGTGACCGGCGGCGTTCCCGGTACGACGGGCTACCGCGCCCGCGTCCAGTGGGGTGACGGCACGGTTCCGAACGACGTGACGATCGGCGAGTCCGGTGCAATGAGTGGCCAGCACACCTACGCGCGGGAGGGCACCCACACGGTGCGCGTCACCGCGTGGGACACGCAGTCGAGCAGCACCGGGTCCTTCACCGTGACCGTGGCCCGGGGCGGATCGCAGCCGGCGATCGCGCTGTCCGCGTCCGGCGCCGTCACCACCGGTGGCGCGGTCACCGTCGACGGCAGCGGCTTCGCCGCCGGCGAGCAGGTGACAGTCAGCGTCGGCACCGACCCGGGCCGGACCGTGAAGGTCGCGGCCTCCGCGACGGGAACGGTTCGCGCCTCGGTGCCGACCTCCGGTGACGCGCAACCCGGCCGGTACGCCGTCACCGCGACTGGCGCGTCCTCGCGTACGCCGGCCACGGCCACCGTCCAGGTGACCGGGCGGCCGGAGGCGCGGACCTACCAGCCGCGGGTGGCGCTGTTGACCACCTCGGGACCGCGCGGCACGTCGATCATGTTCGACGGTTCCGGGTTCGCTCCGAACGAGGTGGTCACGATCGCCTTCGGGTCCGGACTGGCGGTCAGCACCGTGCGCGCGAACGGTGACGGCGTCATCTCCGGCGCGACGGTGAGCGTTCCGGGTGCGGCGAAGGCGGGCGCGACAAGCGTCACGCTGAACGGCGCCACGTCGGCGGCGAAGGTGTCCCGACCGTTCACCGTCACCGTCACCGGCTAGCGCCAAGCCAGGGATAGTGCAGTCGCGCAACCCACTGCCACTCGAGAGGGCTGAAGCAGACCGTCCGGTCGGGCTCAGCGGGCCATCCACCCGCCGCTCAGCTCACTGCGGGCCCAGTCGCAGCTGCCAGCGCGTGCCCTGGCTGGTGAGCCGGACGACGGCCAGGGGTTCCACGTCCACCTGCCGGTACGTCGCCGTCGGCAGGCCGAGGGCGTGCACGACCGCGACCCGGATCACCAGCGGGTGGGTGACCGCGACGACGCGTCGACCGGCGTTGCGGTGCTCGTCCAGCCAGCGACCGACCCGATCCCGTACGGCCGTGACCGATTCACCGCCGTGCGGCGCGGAGTCCGCGTCGGACAGCCAGTCGTGCAGCGCCTGCGGGTGCGTACCGGCGATCTCCTCAAGCGACAGTCCGGACCAGTCGCCGTAGTCACAGTCGGCCAACGCAGCCTCGATAGTCGGCAGCAGGCCCAGGGCGTCGGCGGTCTGTCGGGCCGCCGCCGCCGGGCTGGACAGGCACGTGTCGTGCACGCCGAGGGGCCCACGCCGGTCCGGACCGGCGTGGGCCTGGGCGAGGGCGGCACGAAGGCCACCCTCGTCCAGGCCGTCGTCTGTGCCGCCGAAGCGCGCCCGACGCAGAGCGGCGGTATGACCGTGGGCGACCAGCCGGAGGCTGGTGCCGGTCACGTGCTCGGCAGTGCGGTGCCGGCCCGGTGACGCCGCTCGTGGTGCATCAGGGCCGCGAACAGCAGGCCGATGCCGGTCCAGAGCACGACCTGGGTGCCGAGCGAGGCCAGCCGGAAGTTCCACAGCAGGGTCGCCGGGAAGTCCGCCGGAACCTCCTGGAAGGACGGCATCACCACGTACGACACTGCCGTGACCAGCAGGAACCCGCCCACGGCCGCGGCGGCGCGCAGCCACGTCGGCGCCTGGGCACCGACCGACCGGTAGCCCAGCGAGCCGGCCCACACGGCCACCAGCCCGAGTACCACCATCAACAGGTAGGTGACGGTCCGCTGGTTGATGGTGGCCGGGTCGCCGACCGCCGGCGGGTTCGCCGGGTACTTGAGGAACGGCACGATCACCGCGCCGAGCAGCGCCGCGCCGGCCAGCAGCAGGCCCGACCGCCCGCCGTCGTCGCTACGCCGCCGACGGGACAGCAGGACGTACGCCGTGGCCAGCAGACCACCCATCGCGGCGCCGAACAGGCCGGTGGCCAGGAACAGGCCGCCACGCTGACCCGTCCGGCTGACCAGGGCGTCCTCGTGGTCGTGCGCACCGGCGGCGGGCTCGGCGTGTGCCGCCGCCTCCTCGATGGCGATGGCTGCCTCGACGTGGGGTTCGCCGGCGACGTACGCGAACGCCCCGGCGAGCAGGCCGGCGATCAGACCGGCGAGCAGCCCGCGAACGAGGACGGCGACGAACGGGGGAGCGGTGGTGGTGTTCAGTGGCACGGGACACCCAGCAGGTGCCTGCCGTCGTGCATCAGCTCGTGCAGGTACATCCCGCTGCGCGATACCGCCCCCTGGTCGAAGGCGACGAGGTAGGCCAGCAGGGTGAGCACGGCAACGGTCGCGAGAGCCGTCCACAGGAGACGTGCGCTGCCAGCGGGGTGCACCACCGGCTGGCTGGAAGCGGAACTAGACATGAATACACGAACCTCCCCAGGGATGACGCGTCCCCATCGCAAGGCTGCGGACGACCGAGCGTCCTGGCTCGCGGCCCCCAGTTTGAGGTGGGGGAACCGCTCACAGTGGCGCGACCGCGCCGGATTCACACCGGCTTCCCTCGCGTCGCCGCAGATAGTGGGTCGACGGTATCGGGGCCGCCTCAGGCGGTCAACCCGGGCCCCGCGCCCGCAGGGCGCCCGCGCACTGGAGGTTCAACGAGCCGGACCAGCCGTCGGTGCCGGCGGATTCGTCTGACCAAAAGGCGACTCGGTGGGAATCCGGTCCGGCGCGCGTTCCGCGACCCGGGAACAGCCTGTTACCGCTAACATGGTCAACCTGCCAGATCGACTCTGTGGCTCCGGGTCTACCCGGAGGGGTTCGGTCGGTGGCGGGGCGGGGTGTGGGGTGAACGTGAACACGCCAGGACGGGTCCGATGACGACCGGCGAGGTCGCGCGACGGCCGGGCATCGTCGACGCGCATCATCACCTCTGGGTCCGGGCGCGGCACCCGCAGCCCTGGATCGATCCGCACACCATGGCCGCGATCGACGACGACTTCACCCCTGTCGAACTCGCCCCGGCGACCCGGGCCGCCGGGGTCACCCAGACCGTGGTCGTGCAGTCCGTCGCCGTCCGGTCGGAGACGCCCGAGCTGCTCGGTATCGCGGCCGACGATCCTCTCGTCGCCGGGGTGGTCGGCTGGGTCGACCTCACCGCCGCGGAGGTCGGCCGTCGTCTCGACCGACTGCGGAGGGCGCGGGGCGGCGAACGGCTGGTCGGGATCCGCCACCTGGTCCAGTCCGAGCCCGACCCGGCCTATCTCGACCGCCCCGAGGTGCGGCGGGGCATCGCCGCGGTCGGCGCCGCCGGCCTCGCCTTCGACCTCCTGGTGCGCCACGGTCAGCTGCCGGCGGCCACCCGGCTCGTCCGGGACCTGCCCCAGGTGCGGTTCGTCCTCGACCACCTCGGCAAGCCCCCGCTCGGGCGCGGCGATCTCGCCGACTGGCGCCGCGACCTCCGCGCGTTCGCGGCCGAGCCCAACACGACGGCGAAGCTCTCCGGCCTGGTGACCGAGGTGGACGGCGCGTCCTGGACGACGACCGACCTGCGGCCCGCTGTCGAGCACGCCCTCGACGTGTTCGGGCCGGATCGGCTGATGTTCGGCTCGGACTGGCCGGTGTGCCTGCTCGCCACCTCGTACACCCGCTGGGTCACGGTCCTCGGCGACCTGCTGGACCCGCTGTCGGCGGGCGAGCGGGCGGCGATCTGGCGTGGGACCGCCGGCCGGGTGTACCAACTGCCCCCCTTCTGACCCGGCAGCGGGTTCCGAACTGGGGACATAGCATGTTGTCGATGGCATCCTAGCGACGGTGGCCGATGGCGTTTGGTCAGATGTATGCCTTCGGCGGTGCAGGTAACGATGGCAAAACACGCCCGTAAGGCCTTGGCAACATACGTGAATGCATGGGAAGGTAACGCCTGATCGGGGCAAACATCCGACCTATCTCGAGGGTCGTGCGGGCACATTGCCGCACTGCCCTCCGAGCAGGGTCGGTCGCGCACAGGCGTTCGGCTCGTCGGCGGGTCACCGTCGGGTGCCACCGCCACGCTTGGGGAGGTCAGGTCCGACGATGAGTAGCGCCGAGGCAACCGCCGGCACACAGCGCGGCGAACTCAGCGACTGGTTCCGGGAACGGATCTCCCACGCCGTCTCCGAGTTCACGGCCGCGACCGCGTTGGTCGTCCTGTTCATCGCCTTGACCTTCGCGAGTCCGTACTTCCTGACCGCGGACAACCTCTTCAACATCGGGGCGCAGACGGCGGTGATCGCCATCATCGCCACGGCCCAGACGATGGTCATCATCACGAAGGGCATCGACCTGTCCGTGGGGTCGGTCGCCGCGCTCGCCGGCGTGTTGGGCGCGATGGTCGTGCGCGACCTCGGCTTCTCACTGTGGGCGGCCACGGCCGTCGCGATCGGCGTCGGCGCACTGGCCGGGCTGTTGAACGGGCTGCTGGTGACGGTGGCCCGGATCCCACCGTTCATCGCGACGTTGGGGACGATGTCCGTGGGCCGCGGCCTCGTCTTCATCATCACCGGAGCCGTCGGCGTCTACGGCCTGCCCCGAACCTTCCAACTGCTCGGCAACGGGGAGATCCTCGGCATTCCGTTCGCCGTGGTGATCACCGTCCTGGTCGCCGTCGGGGTCGCCTTCCTGCTCTCCCAGACCCGCTTCGGTCAGCACACCTACGCGATGGGCTCCAACCTGGAGGCGGCCCGCCGCTCCGGCATCCGGGTGGGGCGCCACCTGACCGGGGTGTACGTGCTGGCCGGCGTCCTGGTCGGGCTGGGCGGCATGATCGCCGCCTCCCGGGTCAACTCCGGCCAGCCCAACTACGGGATCTCGCTGGAACTCGACGTCATCGCCGCCGCCGTCATCGGCGGAGCCAGCCTGTTCGGCGGGCAGGGCCGGATCGTCGGGACCATCATCGGCGCGTTCCTCATTGCCCTGGTCCGCAACGGCGCCGTCCTGCTCGACATCAGCATCCACTACCAGCAGGTGATCGTCGGCGTGATCATCTGGGCCGCCGTCTACTTCGACCAGTACCGCCGCCGGCGGTTGGAATCACGGGGTTGACATGCCATTCCGAGAGTCCGAACGAGGAAGGACACACACCATGGCACAGACCACCACCAGCCGGCGGACGCGAGGACCCCTCCTGCGTGCGCAGGCGATCCTCGCCGCGGCCGCGGCGACCGCTCTGCTCAGCGCCTGCGGCGGGGTCGAGGTCCGGGACGGCGGCGACGGCGCGACAAAGGACGCCAGCGGCCCGCTGAAGCTCGCCGTCGTACCCAAGGCGGTCGGGGCGGACTACTGGAACACGGTCAAGGCGGGCGCGGAGTGCGCCGCGCAGCGCGCGGGGGACGTCACCGTCCAGTGGGACGGGGTGACCGCCGAGACCGACGTCGAGGGGCAGGTCAACCTGATCCAGAACTTCGTCACCAAGAAGGTCGACGGCATCGTCTACGCGGCGACCGACTCCAGCGCGCTGGCACCGGCGACCGACAAGGCGCTCAGCGCCAACATCCCGGTCGCCATGATCGACTCTGGCACCAGCCCGCAGCCGTCGACCGTGCCCCTCTTCGCCACCGACAACCGTGCGTCGGCGACCGAGGCGGCGAAGCTGCTCGCCACCGAACTCGGCCCCGGAAACCACGAGGTGGCACTCGTCGAGTTCCAGCCCGGATCGCAGACCAACACCGAGCGGGTCGACGGCTTCAAGGCCGGCCTCGCCCAGTACCCCAACCTGAAGCTGGTCGGCCAGCAGCCGAGCCGCAGTGATGTCAACGAGGCCCGACGGGTCACCGAGAACATCCTCACCGCGAACCCCAACCTCGCCGGCGTCTTCGCGGCCAACGAGCCGAGCGTGCTCGGTGCCGCGCAGGCCATCCAGGCGGCCGGCAAGTCCGGCAAGGTGGTCATCATCGGCTGGGACGCGGCGCCGGACGAGATCGCCGGAGTGCGCAACGGCCAGATCTCGGCGCTGGTCGTGCAGAACCCGTTCAAGATGGGCTACTTCGGCGTCGACAAGATGGTCAAGCACCTTCGGGACAAGGCGCCGCTGGCGTCGGCCGACACCGGCGTCACGTTCGTCACCAAGGAGAACATCGACTCGGCGGAGATCAAGGCGGTGCTCGAGCCCAGCTGCGCCAACCCGCCGGTGCAGTGATGGGCGGCATCCCTTCGGCCACCGCCGACAGCGATCAGCAACCCACCGACGCGGAACCGCCGGCCCTCGAAGCCCGCGGCATCGTCAAGCGGTTCGGGCACGTCGAGGCGTTGCGTGGCGCCGACTTCATGGTCCGCCGGGGTGAGGTCGTCGCGCTGATCGGTGACAACGGTGCCGGAAAGAGCACGCTGATCAAGACCCTGTCCGGTGTGCATCCGCCGGACGAGGGCGAGATCCGGATCGGCGGCCGTCCGGTTGAGTTCTCGACTCCGGTCGATGCCCGGCGCGCGGGGGTGGAGACCGTCTACCAGGATCTCGCCGTCGCCGACGACCTCAGCGTGGCCGCCAACCTGTATCTCGGCCGGGAGATCCTCCGCTCCGGACCACTCGGCCGGCTCGGGCTGTTGGACAAGCGCGCCATGCGGCAGGGCGCCGCCACGGCCCTCGACGAACTGGGCGTACGCATCCCCCGGGTCACCACCCCGATCGCGATGCTGTCCGGTGGGCAGCGGCAGTGTGTCGCCGTGGCCCGCGCCATCATCTGGGCGACAAACGTGGTCATCCTCGACGAGCCCACCGCGGCGTTGGGCGTGGTCCAGACCGGACGCGTGCTCGACGTCGTCCGGCGTGCCCGCGACGCCGGCATGTCGGTGGTGTTGGTGAGCCACAACATGCCGCAGGTGCTCGAGATCGCCGACCGGGTCGAGGTGCTGCGCCTCGGCCGGCGAGCGGCCCAACTACGCGCTGACGAGGTCACCACCGACGACCTGGTCGCGGCGATGACCGGCAGCACCAGCGTGGATCGGGACGAGAGGTGACGGTGGCCGCCCACCGGGTCGCGCACGATCTCGCCCGTCAGGCGACCCGGCTCGCCGCCGGGTCGCCGCTGCGGCTGGGCCCACTGGGCTTCGGCGCCTCGCAGGGTGGCAATCTCTACCGGGCGACCTCGGACGAGCAGTTCGCCGCCGCGGTGGACACCGCGTGGGCGGGCGGCATCCGATACTTCGACACGGCACCGCACTACGGGCTGGGCCTGTCCGAAACGCGCCTGGGCGCGGCCCTCCGCTCCCGCCCGCGCGAGGAGTACGTGGTGTCGACGAAGGTCGGCCGGCTGCTCGTGCCGTCACCGGAGACGGCGCACCGGCGGGATCCGGAGGGGTACGACGTTCCCGCCGATCATCGCCGGGTCTGGGACTTCAGCCGCGACGGCGTGCGCCGTTCGTTGGAGTCGAGCCTTCGGCGCACCGGCCTGGACCGGATCGACGTGGTGTATCTGCATGATCCGGACGAGCATTGGGAGCAGGCCGCGCGCGAGGCGATCCCGGCGTTGGTGGAGTTGCGGGAGCAGGGCGTGATCGGTGCGGTCGGGGCCGGGATGAACCAGTCCGCGATGCTGGCCCGCTTCGTGGCGGAGACCGACGTGGACGTGGTGATGTGCGCCGGCCGGTACACCCTGCTGGAGCAGGGCGCGTTGACCGACCTGCTGCCCGTCGCGCAGGCCCGCCGCGTCGGTGTGGTGGTCGCCGGGGTCTACAACTCCGGGCTGCTGGCCCGGGACATGCCGGCGACCGACGCCGTCTACGACTATCAGCAGGCTCCGGCAGAGGTGATCGACCAGGCCCGCCGGATGGCGCGGGTCTGTCAGACGTACGGCGTCACGTTGCCCCAGGCGGCGTTGGCGTTCGTCCGTCGGCACCCGGCCGTGGTCTCGACGGTGGTCGGCATGCGGGACGAGGCCCAGGTGACCGAGACCCTGCGCCGATCCGACGTCGACGTCCCGGATCAGCTCTGGGCGGCGTTGTACGACGAAGGGTTGCTCGACGTGCAGTCGTGACGGCCGGCGGTCACCGGGCCGTCTCGATGCCCGCGTCCGCGTCGTCGGGTAAACCCTGCAACGACTCCTCCACGCCGATCAGGTGGTTGGCCATCCGGGTGCGGGCCCGCTCCGGGTCGCGCGCCACGAGGGCCTTCAGGATCGCCACGTGTTCGTCATGGGTACGCACGTCCGCGCCCTCCTCGTGCAGACTCCGCCAGAGTCGGCCGCGGATGGTCCGCCCGGCGAAGGCTTCGATCAGGCCGACGAGCACCGGATTCCCAGCGTGCGCGGCGATGATCCGGTGGAAGGCGATGTCGATCTCCATGATCCGCTCGTGATCCAGCGGTGACTGGCCGACCAGCCGGGCCGCCTCGGCGAGCAGGTCACCGGCCTGGGCCAGCGCCTCGTCGGTGATCCTGGTCGCCGCCAGGCAGGCGGCCTCGCACTCCAGCAGTCGCCGAACGGTGTGGATGTGCCGTGGGTCGCCCTGACCCTGGAAGTCCACCACGAAACCCATCGGGGCCAGCAGTTGTGGCGCGTCGAGGTTGGTGACGTAGGTGCCGTCGCCCTGGCGGATGTTGACGATGCCGAGGATCGACAGGGCCGACATCCCCTCGCGCAGCGAGCCCCGCGAGACGCCGAGCGACTCGGCGAGGTCCTTCTCGATGGGCAGCCGGTCCCCGGGCCTGAACTGCCCTTCGAGGATCATCCGCTTGATGCCGTTGACCACTTCGTCAGTGCGAGACATGACTCCCCTAGCGGCCGGCGGGGGTGGCCTTCCCACCCGCGATCACGTACGCCGCCTCCGGAGATGACACGGTAGTCGGGTCTGTCGCTGCCCAGTAGCCGCCGTCCGGAAAGCGGTAGAGCGCGACCGACTCCTGGCGCATCCGGGTGGAGTAGCCGGGCTGGCTGGGCAGGACGTAACCGCTGCCTGAGCCGGTGTCCTGGATGATGCACGGATCGGTGAAGTGCTCGTGCAGGTGATCGACGAACTCGGTGACACGGTTGGTGAGATCCCCCGAGATCGCGACGTAGTCGAGCACCGACACGTGTTGGACCATCTCGCACAGGCCGACACCACCGGCGTGTGGGCACACCGGTACGTCGAACTTCGCGGCGAGCAGCAGCACGGCGACGATCTCGTTGATGCTGGCCAACCGGCCGGTGTCCAGCTGGCAGAAGTCGATGGCCTCGGCTTGGAACAGCTGCTTGAACATCACCCGGTTGTGGCAGTGCTCGCCGGTGGCGACGCCGATCGGAGCGACGGCACGGCGGACGGCCGCGTGGCCCAGGATGTCGTCGGGGCTGGTCGGCTCCTCGATCCACAGTGGCTTGAACTGGGCGAGGGCCGTGACCCACTCGATGGCCTGACCGACGTCCCACACCTGGTTGGCGTCGATCATCAGGTTGCGGTCCGGTCCGAGGATCTCCCGCGCGATCGCGCATCGGCGGATGTCGTCATCGAGGTTGGCGCCCACCTTGAGCTTGACGTAGCCGTAGCCGGTGTCGACCGCCTCCTGGCACAGTCGGCGCAGCTTGTCGTCGCCGTAGCCGAGCCAGCCCGCCGAGGTGGTGTAGGCGGGGTAGCCGGTCCGGTCGAGTTCGGCGAGGCGGGCGGCCTTAGTGGCCTCCTTGGCCCGCAGGATGGCCAGTGCCTCGTCCCGGGTCAGCGCGTCGGACAGGTAGCGCAGGTCCGCGATGTCGACGAGCTGCTCGGGGGACATGTCGACGAGCAGCCGCCACAGCGGCTTGTCGGCGACCCGGGCGACCAGGTCCCACGACGCGTTCAACACGGCGGCGAGGGACAGGTGGACGACACCCTTCTCCGGGCCGAGCCACCGCAGCTGTGAGTCGGAGGTCAGCAGGCGGTAGACCGCGCCCATGTCCGCTGCCATCGTCGCCACGTCCAGGCCCACGAGGAGCTGTGCCTGGTGGACCGCCGCCGCCGCGACGATGTCGTTTCCTCGACCGATGGTGAAGGTCAGGCCGTGCCCCGCGAGTGGCGCACCCACTCCGTCGACGCCGTCGGTGTGCAGGACGACGTAGGCCGCCGAGTAGTCGCCGTCCTTGTTCATCGCGTCTGACCCGTCAGCGGTCAGGGAGGTGGGGAAGCGGACGTCTTCGACGGTGACGGCGGTGATCTGCGGCATGCGCTCCTCGCCCAGCTAGGCTAAAGATCAGATGATCACTGGGAGTATACGGAGGGCGGCTCCGGCACGTCAACGATATCGATCGCCGCAGGCCCGCATACGTATGATGTTTGCTGCCCCGATAGATCAAACCTATGTCGCTTGTCGACACACGCGCGGAAGCCCGTCCCAGATGCTCGGCGTGCGTGGGTTGGCCACAGTGGTGACGGTGATCACCGAGCCGGTCCCCGACACGCCCGAGACCGACATGTGGGGTGTGACAACGACTGCGTCCCTATATATGGTGTCGAACGCAGCTGGTTCGGCCGCTCATCCGGTGCGGTCGAGGCAACAGGGAACCCGGTGGAAATCCGGGACTGTCCCGCAGCGGTGAGTGGGAACGACAGCCGTCATCAGCACTGGGCCACCAATCGGCCTGGGAAGCGACGGCCAGTAGGAGACCGGCGAGTCCGGTCGTGCCCGCGAGTCCGAAGACCTGCCAGCGCGCCGCGTACCCGCACCCGGGTGGGCGGCGGTCCGAGGCCGCGTGGGACGGCTGACGCCACCTGACCCACGCCGGGCTGGCGTGGCGTCCGTCGGTGTCTGTCTCCTCGCGTCCGGGCCACCAGGTCTCGAACTCCGAGGAGCGAGTGGTGACAGTCACCGAGGTAGTCCCGGTCAGCGGCGACGCGACAGTGCGGCGGACGCCGATGCAGGTCCGCAAGCGCGACGGCGCCACCGAACCCGTGGACGTGAACAAGATCGTCCGGGCGGTCGAGCGGTGGGCCGACGACCTGACCGACGTCGACCCGATGCGGGTTGCCACCCGCACCATCAGCGGTCTCTACGACGGCGCGACCACTGCCGAACTGGACCGGCTGTCCATCCAGACCGCGGCCGAGATGATCGGCGAGGAGCCGCAGTACTCGCGCCTCGCCGCGCGGCTGCTGGCCGGCTACGTCGACAAGGAGGTGCGTCGGCAGGGCATCACCTCGTTCAGCGCGGCGATCCGGGTCGGTCACGCCGAGGGCCTGATCGGTGACGACACCGCCACGTTCGTCGCCGCGCACGCCACGACGCTCGACCACGCCATCGACCTGGACGGCGACCGCCGGTTCGAGTACTTCGGCCTGCGCACGGTGTACGACCGCTACCTGCTGCGCCACCCCACCAGCCGACTGGTGCTGGAGACCCCGCAGTACTGGCTGCTGCGGGTGGCCTGCGGCCTGTCCCGGACGGCGGACGAGGCGGTCGGCTTCTACCGACTGATGTCCAGCCTGGCCTACCTGCCCAGCTCACCGACCCTGTTCAACTCCGGGACCCGGCACACCCAGATGTCCTCCTGCTACCTGGTCGACTCCCCGCTCGACGAGTTGGACTCGATCTACCAGCGGTACGCCCAGGTCGCCAACCTGTCCAAGTTCGCCGGTGGCATCGGCATCGCGTACTCCCGGGTCCGTTCCCGGGGTGCGCTGATCCGAGGCACGAACGGACAGTCCAACGGGATCGTGCCGTGGCTGCGCACGCTGGACGCGAGCGTCGCCGCGGTCAACCAGGGCGGCCGGCGCAAGGGCGCGGCCTGCGTCTACCTGGAGCCGTGGCACCCGGACATCGAGGAGTTCCTGCAACTGCGGGACAACACCGGCGAGGACGCCCGGCGTGCCCACAACCTCAACCTGGCCAACTGGATCCCCGACGAGTTCATGCGCCGGGTCGAGGCCGACGAGCTGTGGTCGCTGTTCGACCCGCACGAGGTGCCCGAGCTGCCCGACCTGTGGGGGGAGCGGTTCGACACCGCGTACCGGGAGGCCGAGGCGCAGGGCCGCTACGTGCGGCAGGTCCCGGCCAGGGAGCTGTACGGGAAGATGATGCGCACCCTCGCCCAGACCGGCAACGGGTGGATGACCTTCAAGGACGCCGCCAACCGACTCTGCAACCAGACCGCCGAGCCGGGCAACGTGGTGCACCTGTCCAACCTGTGCACCGAGATCGTCGAGGTGTCCAGTGACGCCGAGACCGCCGTGTGCAACCTGGGCTCGGTGAACCTCGCCGCCCACCTCGCCGACGGCGGCATCGACTGGGAGCGGCTGCGCGCCACGGTACGGACCGCGGTGACCTTCCTCGACCGGGTCATCGACATCAACTACTACCCGACCGCGCAGGCGGCGGCGAGCAACCCCCGCTGGCGGCCGGTCGGGCTCGGGCTGATGGGCCTGCAGGACGTGTTCTTCGCGCTGCGGCTGCCGTTCGACTCGCCGGCCGCGCGGGAGCTGTCCACCCGGATCAGCGAGGAGCTGTACCTGACCGCACTGGAGACGTCCGCCGACCTGGCGCGCGACTTCGGAGCGCACCCGGCGTACCCGCAGACCCGGGCCGCGCGGGGTCAGCTGCAGCCCGACCTGTGGGGTGTCGAGGGCACGCAGGCCGCGCGGTGGGGCGCGCTGCGGAAGCAGGTCGAGGCGTACGGGCTGCGCAACTCGCTGCTGGTGGCGGTCGCGCCGACCGCGACCATCGCCTCGATCGCCGGGTGCTACGAGTGCATCGAGCCGCAGGTGTCCAACCTGTTCAAGCGCGAAACCCTGTCGGGGGAGTTCCTCCAGGTCAACACCGCTCTGGTACGCGAGCTGAAGGCCCGCGGTCTGTGGACCGAGCGGATCCGTTCGGCGATCAAGCGGGCGGAGGGGTCGGTGCAGGACATCGCCGAGCTGCCGGCCGGCGTACGGGAGTTGTTCCGCACCGCGTGGGAGCTGCCGCAGCGGGCGCTGATCGACCTGGCCGCCGCCCGCGCCCCGTTCATCGACCAGTCCCAGTCGTTGAACCTGTTCCTGGCCGCACCGACCATCGGCAAGCTCTCCTCGATGTACCTCTACGCCTGGAAGGCCGGGCTGAAGACCACCTACTACCTGCGTTCGCGCCCCGCGACGCGGATCCAGCAGGCCACCGTCAGCGCCGTGGCACCCGTCGCCGTCGCCGTCGACGCGGAGGCGCTGGCCTGCTCGCTGGAGAACCCCGAGTCGTGCGAGGCCTGCCAGTGACCCCCGCCGACGCCACCACCGCCGACACCCGCACCACCGACACGAGGACCACGCACATGCTGCTCGACCCCGGGATGGACCTCACCCTCCGCCCGATGCGCTACCCGCACTTCTTCGACCGGTTCCGCGACGCCATCCGCAACACCTGGACCGTCGAGGAGGTCGACCTGCACGCCGACCTCGCCGACCTGGACAAGCTGTCACCGGCCGAACGGCACCTGGTCAGCCGGCTGGTGGCGTTCTTCGCCACCGGCGACACGATCGTCGCGAACAACCTGGTGCTCAACCTCTACCAGCACGTCAACAGCCCCGAGGGCCGCCTCTACCTGTCCCGGCAGCTGTTCGAGGAGGCCGTGCACGTCCAGTTCTATCTCAACCTGCTCGACACGTACGTGCCCGACGAGACCGAGCGCTTCGAGGCCTTCGCGGCCATCGAGAACATCCCCTCGATCCGTCGCAAGGCCGAGTTCTGCTTCCGCTGGATCGACTCGCTCAACGACCTGCGGGAGCTGCGGTCCCGGGAGGATCGGCGGACGTTCCTGCTCAACCTGATCTGCTTCGCCGCCTGCATCGAGGGTTTGTTCTTCTACGGCGCGTTCGCGTACGTGTACTTTCTGCGCTCCCGCGGCCTGCTGCACGGCCTCGCCTCCGGCACCAACTGGGTGTTCCGCGACGAGTCCATGCACATGGCGTTCGCGTTCGACGTCGTCGACACCGTCCGCGCCGAGGAGCCGGACCTCTTCGACGACGACCTCGCCGACCAGGTTCGCCGGATGCTCACCGAGGCGGTCGAGTGTGAGGTGCAGTTCGCCGAGGACCTGTTGGGTCACGGCGTGCCCGGTCTGACGTTGACCGACATGCGGGAGTACCTCCAGCACGTCGCCGACCGCCGCCTCGCCCAGCTCGGCATCGCCCCGCACTACGGGTCGAGCAACCCGTTCGGCTTCATGGAGTTGCAGGACGTGCAGGAGCTGTCCAACTTCTTCGAGCGGCGGGTGTCGGCGTACCAGGTCGGGGTGAGCGGCACCGTCGCCTTCGACGACGACTTCTAGGCGGCAACCGATCCGGGGGCCTGGCGTCGCTTGGTGAGCCACCGCATCACGTGCAGGGGGTGCGACGCCGGGTCCGGGATCGGGTGGAAGACGTGTTCGACAGCGCCATTGGCAATGATCAGCGTCAACCGCTCGTAGAGCGTCATGTCGCCCGCGGCGCGGGTCGGCAGGCGCAGCGCGTCGGCCAGGGTCAGCCTCGGATCGGGGATCAGCGGGTACGGCAGCCGCAGCCGGTGCACGAGCTCACGCTGGTACCCGGTCGACTGCGCGGACAGGCCGTACACCCGTGCCGCGCCGGCCGCGCGGAGTTCCGCGTGATGGTCGCGGAACCAGGCGGCCTGCTTGGTGCTGCCGCGGGCGCCGTGGATCTCCAGCAGCCCGTTGGGCAGGTCGACGCCCGGCCGGCCGGTCAGTGGGTAGACGAAGATGACGCTGCGCCCGGCGCCGAGCGCGCCGAGATCGACCGGACGGCCGTCGGTGCCGTAGAAGGACAGCGACGGCAACCTGACGCCGACCAGCGCGGCGGGGTCGGCGCCTTCGGCGGGACTGCCGGGTACGACCTGGGTCGCGGCCGCGTCGAGGCGCGCGTCCAGCGCCTCCCGCTGGGCCGTCAACTTGCCGATCCGTTGCTGGAGATTGGTGATGGTGCTGCGGTACGTGGCCACCGCCGCCGCGCACACGTCGGTGTCGTCGGAACCACCGGCGATCGACTCGACGAACGGGCGGGTCTCCTCCACCGTGAGGCCGAGCGCCATCAGCTCGCGGATCTGGGCCACCAGCCGCTCCGCGATCGGGTCGTACTCTCGGTAGCCGTTGCTCAACCGTCGGGGCACGACCAGCCCGGCCGACTCGTAGTACCGCAAGGCCCGGACCGTGGTCCCGGTCCGTCGTGCCAACTCACCCACCCGCATCCCGCGACCCTAAACCCGCACCCCGGGGTACGGGTCAACGTGTCCATCGTCGCGGTGTCGGGGCCGCCGTTTCCTGCCAGTCTGGCTGCGAAAAGGAAGCCTGAGCAGGGAGTGTGTGATGACGGCAATCAGTCGGGTGCGGGGTCGGCAGATCCTCGACAGCAGGGGCAACCCGACGGTGGAGGCCGACGTGGTCCTCGCCGACGGGTCGACCGGCCGGGCGGCTGTGCCGTCCGGCGCGTCGACGGGGGCGAACGAGGCGGTCGAGTTGCGCGACGGGGACCGGACGCGTTTTCACGGCAAGGGGGTCAGCGCGGCCGTCGCCGCGGTCAATGGTGAGATCGCCGACGCGGTGCTCGGGTTCGACGCGGAGGACCAGGCCCGGATCGACGAGACGATGATCGACCTCGACGGTTCGAAGGACAAGGGTCGACTGGGTGCCAACGCCATCCTGGCGGTCTCCCTGGCGGCGGCGAAGGCGGCGGCGCTGGCCCACCGGCAGCCGCTCTACCGCTACGTCGGTGGCGTCGGCGCCCGCCTGCTGCCGGTGCCGATGATGAACATCATCAACGGTGGCGCGCACGCCGACAATCCGCTCGACTTCCAGGAGTTCATGATCGCCCCGGTCGGCGCGCAGACCTTCGCCGAGGCGGTCCGGATGGGCTCGGAGGTCTTCCACACCCTGAAGGCGTCCCTGGCCGCGGCCGGGCACAGCACCAACGTCGGTGACGAGGGCGGCTTCGCGCCCACCGTCGCGGACGCCGACGAGGCGCTGCGGTTCGTGCAGCGCGCCATCGAGGACACCGGTTACGAGCCCGGGGCCGACGTGCTGATCTGCCTCGACCCGGCCAGCTCGGAGTTCTTCCGTGCCGGCGTCTACGACTACGTGGGTGAGGGACGTCGGCGCACCGTTGAGGAGCACATCGACTACCTGCTCGATCTCGTCTCCCGGTACCCGATCAGCTCGATCGAGGACCCGATGGCCGAGGACGACATCGCCGGCTGGAAGCGGCTGACGGCGGTGGCGGGGGAGCGCGTGCAGTTGGTCGGCGACGACGTCTTCTGCACCGACGTCGACCGGCTGCGCGACGGGATCGACGGTGGTTACGCCAACGCGATCCTGGTCAAGGTCAACCAGATCGGCACGCTCACCGAGACCCTGGCGACTGTGGACGCCGCCCACAAGGCGGGTTACCGGGTGGTGATGTCGCACCGATCCGGGGAGACCGAGGACACCACCATCGCCGACCTGGCCGTGGGCGTCGGCTGCGGGCAGATCAAGACCGGCTCGTTGTCGCGCTCGGACCGGACGGCCAAGTACAACCAGCTCATCCGCATCGAGGAAGAGTTGGGCGACCGCGCCATCTACGCCGGCGGCCGCTGAGTGCTGTGCTCCGGTCGGGTGCCCCCCGGTGCACACCGCCGACCAACCCCTGCCTCGTCGATCATGGAGTTGTGATGGGCGACAAAGCGCTCTTATCACACCAAGTCGGGCACCATAACTCCATGATCGACGGTGCGGACTCGCGATCTTGCACTTACTGTCCCGAATTAAGGGGCATTCCGTGCTTTTCGGCGACCGGAACTGCAAGATCGGCGCGGGGGTTTACGTTGAGACAGCCGCTGACCTCTTCCGAAAGGCAGCCTGCTGATGGTCGACATCACCGTGCGTCCCATGACCGACGCTACCGCTCGTCAGTGCGAGATGCCGGGCAGCGCGCGCAGTCGGACGGTCCCCCCGAAGTGGGACTTCCGATCACCGGGGGCGCGGTCGGCCGGACCGCCGCGAAGGCCGGGCTGGCACCGTCACCGTTGGCTGGCACAGGCCACACACGTCCGTGCTGACGGGCGGGCCACCAGGCGCTCGGCGGGAATGGGGAGCAGGCATCGTTCGCACACGCCGTAGCTGCCGTCGTCGACCCGTCGCAGCGCGACATCCAGCTCGGCCAGGCGTCGGCGGGTGGCGTCCAGCACGGCGCTGAGCTGTGCGCGTTCGAAGGCGATCGTGCTGCCCTCGGGGTCGTGTTCGTCATCGGCGTTGGACGACCGGGACGCCTCGAAGAGGCTCCGCAGGTCGCCCTCCAGGGCGGTGGCCTGAGCCTCGGTCTGCTCGCGCAGCCGCAGCAGTTCCTCGCGGACCGCGTTGGAGTCGCTGGTCATGTCCGCTCTACCGTACTGCTCGCCTACATGAAGTTGCGGGTGTGCAGGGCGGAGAGCGCCGCCGCCTCGTCGGGCCGGAATCCCAGGCGGACGAGTCGGCGCTGACGGCCCTGATCCATGGCGTGTTGCAGAGCCTGCACCCGGTCGAAGCCGACGGACACGTCGTTCGGATGCCAACCACCCGCCGCGAGCACCACCAGCGCGTCGAAGACGTCCGCGTTGAGCCCTGCGGTGTCGACGAGCGCGTCGTGACGGCGGTGGATGGCGGCCCGCAGCCGGTCCCGCAGCAGCGGATCCAGCTGGGCCTGATGCTCCAGGTGTGCCATGCCGAACACCACGTGCCGGCGCTCGTCCTGCATGGCGAGCCAACAGATCCGCCGCGTCACCGGGTCCGGGGCGAACTCGTGCAGAAACGAGAGCAGATCGACGAAGCTTCCCTCGCCGAGCACGGAGAGCAGGAACGACGCCAACGCGAAGTCCGACTCCGCGACCAGCGTGAACAGCGACTGCCGACCGCCGGCGGATGACGTTCCCAGCTCGGCGCCCCGCAGGAGTGCCCGCCGGCTGAAGACCTCCATGTGCCGCGCCTCGTCGGCCATCTGTACGGCGAGGAGCTGCACCACCTCCCGAAAGTGCGGATGGATGCGCCCCACGAACCGGGCCGGTACGACGAGGGCGGCCTGCTCGTTCTCGACCAGGTAGGTCATCACCTGTACCACCGCGGCCTCGACGTCGGCCGGCAGCGCGAACTGGTCGTCCCACGGCACCGCGGTCTGCGGGTCCCACTGCCGCGCGGCCGCCTGCGCGTACAGGTGCGGGGCGATGTCGGCCCAGACCAGGTCGCGGTCGTCCAGGTCGAACCGGGCTTCGGGACCACCGGCTTCGAGGAGTGCGCCCCGGGCACCGAGCCCCCACCGCGCCGGCGGACGGCTGCTGAGCGCCGACGGCAGAGCCGGCCCGGCCCGCTCCGCGCCGAACCAGCGGTCGTCGTCCGCCGACCCCCGGACCACGACCGCGACGAGGTCGCTCGCCTCGCCTCGATCCGGCCATTCGACCCGATGACCCCGCCGACGACACCAGGCCGGCAGGTGTACGCGCAGCGCCGGGTCGCGGCCGGAGACCGCCAACCGGCCGCCGGGCGGCAGCCCGGCCAGTGCGCGTTGCACGAGCAGGTGCGCGCCCCGGCCGAAACCCAGGTCACCGAGGTCGACCTCGGCGACCGGCGCCGCGCTCACGGCCGGTAGTCCGTGGCCGTCACCCGCCCGTCGGGGGAGTAGAAGCCGCTGGCGTCGACCGCGTCGGCGAGAGCGCCATACCCCGAGGTGCGACCCTCGCGCCAGGCCGTCAGCCCCTCCAGGTCGAGCAGCGGACGCACCTGTGGATCGGCGTACGACATGCCGAGCAGCAGCGTGCCGAAGAGGCGGACGCCGTCGGACTCCGGCGCGCGGACCGTCATGTTGCAGTGGTCGTAGCGTGCGGTCTGCGCCACGATCCGGGTGCCCTCGGGCGGTAACGTGCCCTCCTGGACGAACGCCAGATGGTTGGCGTCGATCATGCAGGCGGCGTCGACCTCCCCGGCCGCGAGGGCGCGGGCCGCGTCGCGCTCGCCGCCGATGTGGTCGCCGTGCAGGCCGACACCCACGTCGAAGCGGCGTACGTCGACAGTGACCCCGGCAGCCGCGAGGTGGCCCAGCGGAATCAGCGTCGCCTGTGGACTGTCGATCGCCCCGACGGCGACCACCCGTCCGGTGAGGTCGGCGATCTGGCGTACCGGCGAGGCCGCGCGAACCACCACGACCGAGGTGAGGTCCTGGTCGGTGTCGCGCATGGTGAGCGCGCGGACGGCCGTGCCGTTGCCCGCCGCCAACCGCTCGGCCCGCAGCCAGGCCAGGGGAGAGTTCCAGGCCGCGTCGATCCGCCCGGCGACGAGATCCTCGACCTGTCGTTCGTAGTGCGAGTACAGGACGAAGTCGAAGTCCAGGCCCCGACCGCGCAGCCAGGCGCGGAAGCCCTCCCAGATGGTCACCACCTTCGGGTCGTACGCGACCGCGCCCAGCAGAACCGTTGGCGCGGGCATCAGCGGTTGGCCTCGTCGAACAGCGGCAACCCGGTGGCCACACGGCCGACGAAATCGTGCAGCGCGTCGGTGGTCGGTGCCATCACCCGCGCCGCGCGTGCGTCCCGGAAACGACGCTCGAGGCCCAACTCCTTGCGGAAGGCGCTGCCGCCGCAGAGCTGCATCGCGCCATCGGTCACGTCGGCGACGGTCTCGCCAGCGAGCGCCTTGACCTGCAGCACCCGCAGCATCGCGTCGGCGCGGCCGGTCTCCAGCGCGGTGAGCGTGTCGCCCAGGAAGGTGCGCAGCGCGTCGGTGCGGATCATCAGCCGGGCCAGGTCGCGTCGGGTGACGGGCGCGTCGCGCAGGGCGGCGCCAGTGTGCGCGAGCGTGGTCCTGGTGAGATGTCGGCTGGCCTCGGCCACCGCGCTGCCGGCGAGACCGAGGCAGAAGGCGGCGTTGAGCACCAGGAACCAGGGTAGGACCGCGCCGAGCGCGGCGTCGAGCCCGGCCCCGTCGGCCGCCATCCGCGCCGTCGACGGAACCCGGAGCCCGTCGGCGGTCATCGGCCGAGAGCCGTTGCCGCGCAGGCCCAGCCCGTCGAAGTCGCCGGTCACGCTCAGGCCGGCGCTGTCGGCCGGCACGAGCCACAGCGTCATCGGGCCGGCATCGGGGGTCAGCGGAAGGCTCGACCAGACGTAACTGTTGGCCTCGCCGGCCGAGGTGACCCAGCTCTTCCGGGCGTCGAGGCGGACGACGTCGTCGTCGGCGGCTGTCGCGGTGCCGGTCGGCGACCAGAAGCGGCTGCGCGAGCCGTACTCGGAGAACGCCAGGGTGGTGAGGTGATGGCCGGCGGCGATCGCCGCGCGGACGTCGCGCGGGCCGTGCGCCTCGATGACGGCGGTCGCCGCGTAGTGCATGAGCAGCACCATCGCTGTGGACCCGCACTCGGCGGCCAACCGCTCGATGACCTCGGCGACCGCCCGCATGCCGTGGCCGCCGCCACCGACCTCGGTCGAGGAGGCCAGGCCGAGCAGGCCGGCCGCGGCGAGAGCGTCGACACCCGGGCGGGGGAAGGCCCCGTCCCGGTCGACGATCGGCGCCCTCGGGCGGATCACGTCGTCGATCACCGTGCCGAGCGTGTCCGTGGGATCGGTGGCGGTCTGGGCACTGTCGACAGTTGTCGTCACGCCGGTACCTCTTCCGAAGGCCGATGGGACCGCCGCCGACACTATCCGAATCCGAAGACTCAGCGCGAGCGTCGGATTACCGTCTGACGCGGGCGTTGTCCCGGAGGGGGCGGCCGTGCCCGTCGTCCCGGTCGATGCGCAGCTCCCGTTCCAGCTCGGTGACGACCGCCCGCAGGTCGTCCAGCCGCTGCGTGAGCGCGATGCGGTCCACCTCGTCCGGTACGCCGTCGCCGTCCTCGTCGTACCCGGGGGCCAGTCGCTCGGTCATCTCCAACCGGCGGGCCTCCTCCATGGAGTTCACGATGACCGCGATGAGGATGTTGAGCAGCAGGTTGACGGTGATGACCACGTAACTGACGTAGTAGAGCAGCGTCCACGGTGAGATCGCCATGCCCTGCTCGATGAGGTCCGGCAGCGTCTCCAGAGACAACAGCACGAACAACGTCAGCAGCGATCGGCCGATGTCGCCGTACTCCTCCGGATACCTGTTGCCGAAGATCAGCCAACCGGCCATGCCGTACACGTAGAGCGTCACCACGGCCAGGGCGAGGAACCCGGTGACGCCCGGCAGGCTGCGCCACAGCGCGGAGACGATGGTCCGCAGACCCGGCGAGAACCGCACGAGGCGAACCATCCGGGCGACCCGCACGACCCGCAGCAGCGCCGGGTCGCCGTGCAGGCCCGGAATGAAGATCGCCGCGATCACCACGAAGTCGAAGACGTTCCAGCCGTGTCGGAAGAAGTCCTGTGGGCGCCTGCCGTAGGCGGCCAGCCGGACGGCGATCTCCACGACGAAGACGGCCCGGAAGAACAGCTCCAGCCCGTGCAGCGCGGTGCCCGCCGGGCTCAGGTCGTCGTACGTCTCCAGGCCGAGAACGATGCCGTTGGCGAGGATGACGACGACGATGGCGATCTCGAAGGGGCGGGACCGGGCGAGTCGGTCGCAACGGTCGGTCCAACCCGAGCGGTGCCGCGGTGGTGTGGACGGCCCATCCCGCGGGGCGGGCACGGGTGCGTCACTCACCAGTCGGCCGGCTCGATCGGGCGCGCCGCGGCGGGGGCCCACCTCCGGCCGTCGTGGTGGCGGTGCGGATGGTGTGCGGGCATGCCCATCAGCCTAGCCAAGACCGGCGTTCAGTCAGCCCTCCGGACCGGCGCCCCGGGCGGAGCGGTCGGCCGGGCGCTGGAGCGTGCCCGCGTCCGGTGTCACGGCGCGGCGGTGAGGTATCGGCGGTAACCGACAGCGGACTGCGCAAAGCCGATTGACGCGTAGAACCGATGGGCCTCGGTGCGCGCGGCGTTCGACACCAACTGGACCTTGTAGCAGCCGGCCGCCGCCGCGTCGTCGAGCGCCGCGAGCATGAGGGCCCGGGCGACCCCACGACGGCGCCATCCGGGTGCGACCACCACGTTCTCCACCAGCATGTACGGTCGCGCGCCGTGGGTGAGGTTCGGGGCGACGAGGGTGTCCACGGTGCCCACGAAGGTGTCCCCGGCGACGGCCAGCAGGAGGCGCCGGCCAGCCTGCGCGTGCAGGGCGGGCCAGGCGGTGGCCAGCCGGGTGGCGTCCGGCCGTGCGTCGTCGGGAGCGAGTTGCCACAGCACGTCGAAGACCCGCTCGGGGTCGTCCTCCGGTACGGCGGCGCGGACGACGAAGTCGCCGTCGCTCACCGGGCCGAAGCCGGAGTGTCCAGGTCGGACCGCGCGGGGTGCCGGCAGAGCCGGTCATCGACGTGCCTGAGCATGCGGTCGAGGATACGTGTCCAGCTGCACCGCGTGGCGGGCGACGGCGACCGGGGGCCCCGTCGCCCGCTCCGGCGATCACTACGGGTCAGGCCCGTGCGGCCCGGATGGCGTCGCGCAGCGGGGTGCTCGGCCGGCCGAGCAGCCGGCTGAGGTCGTCGCTGTCGGTCGCCAGCTCGCCGTTGGCGATCGAGTGGTCGAGCGCGGCGACGAATCCGGCGGTGCCCCCGTCCAGGCCGACGTTCTCCAGGGCCGAGGCCAGCTCGGCGGCGGACATGTCCTGGTGGACGACTGTGGTGCCGGTCACCTCGGTGACGGCCTCGGCCAGCTCGTCGAAGGTGAACGCGGTGCCGCCCAGTTCGTAGACGGCGTTGCCGTCCTCCGCGCGGGTCAGCGCGGCCACGGCCGTCCCGGCGTAGTCGGCCCGGGTCGCGGCGGAGATCTTGCTGCCGCCGGTGGCGCCGAGGATCGTGCCGGACCCCAGGTACTGCGGCAGCTGGTCGGTGTAGTTCTCGATGTACCAGCTGTTGCGCAGCACCGTGTAGGCCAGACCGGACGCGGCGAGAACCTCCTCGGTGGCCTTGTGCTCCGGAGCGAGCGGGTTCGCGGTGGTGTCGGCCTTCAGGATGCTGGTGTAGACGAGGCGCTCCACCCCGGCGAGCTTGGCGGCGTCGATGACCGCTGTGTGCTGCGCGACGCGCTGACCGGGAGTGTCGCCGGAGATGAGCAGCAGGCGGCGTACGCCGGCCACGGCGCCGGGCAGCGTCGACGGGTCGTCGTAGTTGGCCTTGCGGATCCCGATCCCGCGTGCGGCCAGGTCGGCGGCCTTCTCCGGGTTGCGCACGATGGCGGCGATCTCGACGGCGGGTACGCCGTTGTCGAGCAGCTGCTCGATCACCAGGCGGCCCAGCCGGCCGGTGGCGCCGGTGACGGCATAGGTGGGCATGGGAACCTCCGGAGGGTAGTGGCAAATCAGTAAGCACTTACGAATCTACAGCACTAACCAAAAAGTGGCATGGGATAGGCTGGTGAGGTGAGCGACATGCCGGCCCAGGACCCGGCGGGGCCTACCCAGGAATTCGTCAGCGATGTCTTCGCGCGGGGGTGCACCTCCCGTGCGGCCTTCGAGGACGTCACCTCGAAGTGGGCCTCGCTGGCCCTGTTGGCGCTCGGCGAGGGCCGCTACCGGTTCAACGCGCTGCGCCGCCGCATCGACGGCGTCAGCGAGCGGATGCTCTCCCAGACCCTGCAGACCCTCGAACGGGACGGAATGCTCACCCGCGAGGTGCTCACCGCGATCCCGCCGCGCGTCGAATACTCGCTGACCCCCCTCGGTGCCCGGGTCGCCGAGCAACTGCGTGGCCTCGCTGATCTGCTGGAGGCATCGGTGCCCGAGTTGCAGACCGCCCGCGACAGCCGCGAGCGCGACCAGGGCTAGACCGGCGAACGTCGGTCAACGCTGGTCGGCGTCCTGCACCCGCCCGGTCAGCGGAGGCGGACCATCCGTGCCTCAGGTTTGCAGCGTCTCGCGTGGCGGCACACCGTAGCTGGCGTGGTATCGCGCCGTGAACCTGCTGTGGCTGGCGAACCCCCACCGACTGGCGATCGCCGAGACCGTCTCCTGGCGTGGGTCGGCGCGTACCAGGTCGTGGTGTGCCCGAACGAGCCGGATCCGACGCAGGTGGGCCATGGGAGTGGTGCCGAGATGACGGCGGAAGGCGAGTTGCACCGCCCGGAGGGAGACGCCGGCCGCGCTGGCGATGTCGACCGCGCTGATGTCCCGGTCGGCGTTCTCCTCCAGGAACGCTATCGCCCGGCGCAGCGTGGCGGTGGTGGCGTCGTTCCGGTCCGCGGCGGTCGGTTCGGTGAACGCGGTGTTGGGAAATACCGCGAGCGCCGCCGCGGCCAGCATCCGGGCGGCGTTGCCGATCACCAGCGACTGCGCCCCGGCGGCCGGGCTGTTCAACACGACGTCGCGGACGAAGCTCGTGGTGTTGCGCCACTGCCGGGCGAGGGCGGTACTGGTGGCGCCGAGCTCGGTGAACTGGATCCGACCGGGCCGGCGGGCCGGCGCGGTGGTGGCCACCTGCGCCAGCACCGACAGGTCCAGTACGCAGAGCTCCACCTCGCCGGGATGCCAGCCGACGGCGCAGGGCTCCTCCGGCCTCGTGACGAGGAAGACGTCGCCGGGGCCGAACCGGTGGGCCGACCCGGCACAGGAGCGATCGACGTGGGCGGTGCGGGTACTACCGATGACCAGTCCGCCGAGGGCGCTGGCATAGATCTCCAGGCGTCCGGTCTGACGGGTGGTCGCGATGGCGAAGGGGCCGGTGTCCAGGCGCTGATGGGTGAGCCGGTATCCGTTCCTGCTCTGAATGCGCAGCTTCGGGTCGTACGTGGCGGACAGGAATTCCTGGATGGCCGCCGGGTCACGGCTGTCGAACTGGTGGGTCTGCACTGGCGATGACGTCATCCGCTGTCTCCGTCCGGTGGAGGTGCCGCCGGGTCGTGGAACGGGTGCCGGCGGCAGGGTCGGGCCGTGCCGGGGTGCTCGGCGGTGACTCGGCACGTCGTTGCCGGCGGTGCGGTGAGGTGGAACGTCGCGAGCGGGACGGCAGCGACCGGGTGCGGGCGTCGGATCTGGTCTGACCATTCGGTGACGCTGAGGCGCAATATCTGTAGATGGGAATGTCACCATACGACAATCACCGACGTGCCGTCCCGCGAATCAATGCGGTGTGTCGGCAGCTCGACTTCGTTTTCCGGCTAGCGCGCCGAATGGTTCTACGTCTGCTGTCCTAGCCACCCTCGTGGCCGACAGCGAAATCTTGTTCATGATTCGTCTGGGGGGTGGCCGGGTCACTGCCGGGAGACCGGCCCACGGAGGGGGGAAACGTTGGACGCTACTGATCCTGACCGCGTTGTTCGGCTGGCCGTGGCCGAGGCACTGGCCCGGGTGGCCGACGAGGACAGCCTGGGTCTGGGTGAGGGTGACGCGCTGGCGAGGCTCGGCGGTGGGCTGCGTGAGGTGCTGCGCCGCGCACTCGACGACCGGGTGCCGCTGACCACGCCGGAGTTCGTCGACCTCTGCCGCGACCTGGGTCTGCACCGTGACGCCTTCGACCTGCTGGGGCACTACCTGATGACCGCGTTGCTGACCCAGCACGTCGGACCGGACGCCCTGATCCGCGTCGGGGTGCTCTTCGGCACCGTCGGGCGCTACCTGCCCGGTGCCCGTCCGGTGGCCCACCGCAACGAGGGCCCCGCGCCACGGCGACGCGACGTGCGCTCGGACAACAGCGTCGTCGGTCGGTACCGCCGCGCCAAGCTGCCAGAGCACCTTCCCAACCCGCCGAGCTGGACCTGCACCGGGTGCGGCCGCGAGTGGCCCTGCGCCACCAAGCAGAGCCAACTGCTCGCCGAGTTCGGTGGAGCGCGCGCCTCCCTCGCGGTCTATCTCGGTTCCTGCCTCGTCGCCGCCGCCCAGGACCTGCCGGCACTGCCGCTGCCTCGGGTCCGGCTCCGATTCCTGGGCTGGCTGCCGCGTGCCCGGATCTGACCGGGCCGGCTGACCCGTCCGCCGTCCGCACGGCCCGGGACACCCGGCAGGTGCCCTGAACCGGCCGGCCTCGGTCCTGATCGGGCACTCCGCGCGGTCGCGAGGTGACCCGCTGCTGCCCCGGCCGCGCTCCCTGCGGGTCGGAGCAGGGTGTTCATCGGGGGCACCCGCTGCGTACGGCGGCTGTTCACCGCCTTCTCCGAGGCTCCTTGATCGAAAGAGCATTCGCTTGATCGAGGAGAGGCTCTCACGTGAGAGACAAGCATCCCGAAGAGACCGAGCACGCGCAGCTGTCCCGGCGCAAGCTGGTCAAGTACGCGGGCGTCGGCGCGACGCTGGCCGCTGCCAGCCCGCTGGTCGGCGCCGGAGCGGCGTGGGCCGACGAGGACCGCCGCCCGGGTGACGACGACAAGACCGACCGGGGTAACTCCAAGAACCGGGCGTGGCGTGCGGGCGACCACCACATCCACTCCGAGTACAGCGGCGAGTTCGACACCACGAAGTCCCCGATCGTCTTCCACAAGGGCGCGGACGCGGTCTACCCGATCGTCACCAACGCCATCATGGCGAAGAACTTCGGACTGACCTGGGCGATGTGCACCGACCATGGTGGACCGACCCACTCGAAGGTGAACATCGAGCAGGCGTACCCCGACCTGCTGCGGTCGCGCAAGCTGGTCCCCGAGGTGCTTCAGTTCTGGGGCATGGAGTTCGACGCGCCCTCGCTGGACCACCACACGCTGATGATCCCGCGCCACGACGACGAGGCGAAGCAGCTCTTCGAGCTGGAGAGCCGGTTCGCCAAGTACGACGCGTTCCCCACCGATCCGGCCCGCGACACCGAGGCCAGGATGGTGGAGTTCCTCAAGGTCGCCCGGGGCATGCCACACAAGCCGCTGGTGATCGCCCACCACACGTCCCGTTCGGCGCCCGGTCTCGGCGTCTACGGTCAGGACACCCCGCGCGAGTTCCGCAACGGCAACAACGCCGCACCGGACGTCTACATCGGCTTCGAGGGCGCGCCCGGCCACCAGGCCGGCCCGCTCAACGGTGGCAAGCGGGGCGGCTACGGCAACCACCCCACCTACGGCGGCTTCGACCAGATGACCGCCCGGGTCGGCGGAATGTGGGACTCGCTGCTCGGCGAGGGTCGGCGCTGGTGGATCACCGCGACCTCGGACTCGCACGTCCACTGGACCCGTGGTGGCTCCGACTTCTGGCCGGGCGAGTACAGCAAGACGTACGTGCACGCCCGCCAGGACTACGGCGACATCATGGACGGCCTGCGCAACGGCCGGATCTGGGTCACCACCGGTGACCTGATCCGCAGCCTCGACGTCACCGCCACCTCCCAGGGCCGGACCGCCGAGGTGGGCGAGACGATCACGGTGAGCCGTCGGAGCCGTACCGATGTCGAGATCGAGATCACGTTCCGCCCGTTGGGTGGGGTGAACGCGAACGGCGACCGGCCCGAGGTCCGCCGGGTCGACCTGATCGTCGGCCAGATCACCGGCCCGAGCGCCAACCTGGACGCCGACACCAACCCCACCACGAAGGTGGCGGCCCGGTTCGGCCCGCGGGACTGGCGGCGGCACGGCGACAGCTACGTCATCCGGCACACCCTGCGCAACGTCGAGGCGGACACCTACGCGCGGGTGCGGGGCACCAGCACCGACGAGGCCGAGCCGCTCGCCGACGGGCTGGAGAGCCCGTGGGACGACCTGTGGTTCTACTCGAACCCGGTGTTCGTGCACGTGCGGTAGGGATGTCGCGGGCCGGTCCGGCACCGCTCGACGGACGACGTCGGGTGGTGCGGGGCGGGCCCGTCCCGCCGTGTCGGCAGGTCAGTCGGCGCTGCGGCGGCGCGTTCGGGGGGTAGCGGTTCGGCCGCTTCGCGCCGCCGCGGCGCCGGTCCCGCGCGCAACGGGTGCCGCCGGGTCGGCCTGCACCTGCGTCACCACCTCACAGAGGTCGCGCAGCGGGTCCACCGCCTGGGTCGAACAGGCGACCTTCTGGAGCAGTGACCGCAGCGTCGCCGACTCGGTCGGCGTGAGCGCCCCCAGCAGATGCGATTCGACCTGCCGCAGCGCCAACCGCCGCTGCTCCCAGGCGGCACGACCGGTGTCGGTGACCTCGACCAGCCGGTTGCGTCGGTCGGCCGGGTCCGCGCGCCGGGCGACGAACCCGGGCCGCTCCAGGTCATCGATCAGGTACGTGAGGACCGTGCGGTCGATGCCGATCTCCTCGGCGATCGCGCCCTGGTTTCGGGCCGGCCCGTTGGCCGCCGCGGTGAGCAACTGGTAGCCGCGCGGGCCGCCGGGGAAGTCGGTGAGCGCGTGCTCGGCCGCCCGGACGTAGCCGCGGAAGACGATCCCGAGCATCCAGCCCAGGTCGTCGTCGAGCGGATCGGGCCGGTCCGGCCGGTGAGTGGCACCCGTCATCCCCCGACAATACCGCAGTGGGCCAGACCTTGTTGGCAGCAGATGTTCTGTGTGGCATAAGGTTAAGGTCACGACGCATCGTCCGACGCGTCGGGGGAAGCGGGAGGCTCGCAGATGAGCGACTACGGCCACGACCTGGTCTTCGGATCCTTCGTCACGCCAAGCGCTGGCAATCCGGACCGTACGGTCGGCGTCGCCGTCCTGGCCGAGCAGGTCGGGCTGGATCTGGTCACCTTCCAGGATCACCCGTACCAGCCGGCGTTCCTCGACACCTGGACGCTGCTGAGCTTCGTGGCGGCCCGCACCAGCCGGGTGCACCTGGCAGCGAACGTGACGAACCTGCCACTGCGTCCGCCGGCGGTGCTCGCCCGCAGCGTGGCCAGCCTGGACCTGCTCAGCGGCGGCCGGGTCGGCCTCGGCCTCGGGGCGGGAGCGTTCTGGGATGCCATCGAGGCGATGGGCGGCCGGCGGTTGACCCCCGCCCAGGGCGTGCGAGCGCTGGAGGAGGCCATCGAGGTCATCCGTCAGCTCTGGGACGTCGAGACGCGGGGCGGAGTGCGGGTCGACGGCGAGTTCTACCGGGTGGTGGGCGCCAAGCGTGGGCCCGCTCCGGCCCACGCGGCGCCGATCTGGCTGGGTGCGTACAAACCCCGGATGCTCCAGCTCACCGGTCGTCGGGCCGACGGCTGGCTGCCCTCGCTCGGCTACCTCCAGCCCGGTGACCTGGCCAGGGGCAACGCGATCATCGACGATGCCGCGCAGCAGGCCGGCAGGTCCCCGCAGGACGTGCGTCGGCTGCTCAACATCAGCGGCCAGTTCTCGGCCGTCGGACGGGGCCCGCTGGACGGGCCGGCCGAACAGTGGGCCGAGGAGCTGGCCGAGCTGGCGCTGGAGGAGGGAGTCGGCACCTTCATCCTCGGCAGCGACGATCCCGACGACCTGCGCCGGTTCGCCGGCGAGGTGGCCCCCGCCGTCCGCGAGTTGGTCGCGGCCGAACGTGACCGGGGCGCGGCTGCGGCCGGTACGCCGGCACAGCCGGAACGAATGCCGGCACAGCCGGAGCCGGAACGTATGCCGGCACAGCCGGAGCCGGTCGCTGCGCCGCCGGTCCGGGCGAGCCGCGCCACCGCTACCGGCGGCGCGTTCGCCGTGGTGCCGACCCCCGACGACGGTGTACGGCGAAGCGAGCAGGAGGTGTGGGACGAGTCGACCCGGCCGACCGGGCCCGTGCCCGACCCGGAGCGCACGTACACCCCGCAGGAGCAGGCCACCGGCGCGCACCTCGTGCAGATCCACGACGGCCTGCGCGCCGAGTTGGCCCAGATTCACGACCTCATCGAGCAGGTGGCGGCCGGCGAGATCGACGCCGGCGCGGCCCGGTCCCACATCAACACGATGACCATGCGACAGAACCGGTGGACGCTCGGTGTCTACTGCGAGTCGTACTGCCGCATCGTCACCACCCACCACACGATCGAGGACCAGTCGTTCTTCCCCCGGTTGCGGGCGCGGGACCCCCGACTCGGCCCGGTGGTCGACAGGCTGGAGCAGGAGCATCACGTCATCCACGACGTGTTGGAGGGTGTCGACCGGGCCCTGGTCGCGTACGTCGGGTCTCCGGACGGTCTCGCCGAGCTGCGGGCCGCGGTGGACCTGCTGACCGACGCGCTGTTGTCGCACCTCAGCTACGAGGAGCGCGAGTTGGTCGAGCCGTTGGCGCGGTTGGGCATCGCCTGATCAAAGCCCCCGGCGGCGGTTCGGGGTTGCCCCGATCCGATCTGAGAGACTACTCTCGAAACATGTCTCTCAAGAATCCGTACGGGGATTTCGAGATCACCGAGCCGCAGGCGCTGCGAGCACTGGCCCACCCGGTCCGGCTGGCGATCCTGGAGCACCTTCAGCGACACGGCCCGGCCACGGCCACCGGGCTCTCACCGCACGTCGGCGCCACACCGTCGGTGGTCAGCTGGCACCTGCGGCACCTCGCGACGTTCGGCCTGGTCCTCGACTGGGACGGTGCCACCAGCAAGCGGGAACGCTGGTGGCAGGCGGCAGCCCGAGGCTTCCGCTTCACGATGCCGGAGGGGACCGAGGGGCAGTCCGCCAGCCAGCAGCTGCGCGGCGAGATGTTCGCCCGCAACGCCGACGCACCCCAGCAGTGGCTGCTGCATGAGGAGCCTCGGCTGGACCCCGAGTGGCGCGCGCTGGCGGGCATGGCCGACACCCGGTTCGTGGCAACCGCCGACGAACTGCGGCAACTGGAGGAGTCCATTGAGGAGCTGATCGCCCCGTACGTGCGGCGCAAGGAGGAGTCGGCCCCGGCCGACGCGCGGATCATCCGGATGCTGCGGTACCTGCTGCCCGAACCCGGCGACGACGACCCGGCCGCGTCATGACCGCCACCGACGTCCCCACCGAGACCGGGGCCCCGCCGGCCCTGCACCGCGACCGGCGCTTCCGCACCTTCTGGATCAGCGAGACGATCTCCCAGTTCGGCGATCGGATCAGCGAACTGGCTCTACCGCTGATCGCCGTCACCCTGCTCACCGCCACACCCGTGCAGGTCAGCGTCCTCACCGCCTTGATCTGGCTGCCCAACCTGCTGGGTCTGTTCCTGGGCGCCTGGGTGGACCAGCGCACCCACAAGCGGCGACTCCTGATCATCGCGGACCTGATCCGCGCCGCGGTGCTGCTCAGCCTGCCGGTGGCCTACCTGTTCGACGCGATCACCCTCACCCAGCTCTACCTGGTGGCACTGCTCACCGGCTTCGGAGCGGTGCTCTTCGCCATGGCGCGTCAGGCGTTCTTCGTCGCCCTGGTGCCACGATCGGCGTACGTGGACGCCACCAGCAAGCTGAGCATGAGCCGGTCGCTGTCCTTCATCGCCGGCCCGGCCGTCGGCGGTGGGCTGGTCCAGGCGCTCAGCGCGCCGGTCGCGATAGTCGTCGACGCGGTCAGCTTCCTCGGCTCCGCGCTACTACTCAGTCGCATCCCGGTGACCGAGCCGCCGCCCCCGCCGCGTCGGACGTCCACTCTCGGGCTGGTCCGCGAAGGGCTCGTGCTGGTGCTGCGGCACCCGGTTCTGCGGGCCGCCCTCGGCTGCACCAGCACTGTCAACTTCTTCACCTTCATCGCCAGCGCGCTGCTGGTGCTCTACGCCAGCCGCGAACTCGACCTGTCGGCCGGCGCGATCGGCATCGCCTTCGGGTTCGGAGCGCTCGGCGGGTTCGCGGGTGCGGCGCTGGCTCCGCGGATCTCACGCGCGATCGGTCTGGGCCGCACCGCCATGATCGGCGTGGTGCTCTTCCCCGCGCCGCTGGCGCTGACCGCGCTGGTGTCCGGACCCACGTGGACGAAGGTGGCCATGCTGGCGGCCATCGAGCTGGTCTCCAGCGTCGGGGTGATGCTGATGGACGTGAACCTCAACGCCCTCCTCACCGCCGTGACACCCGACGACGCGCGAGGACGCCGGGCCGGCGCGTACAGCGCCGTCAACTACGGCATCCGGCCGCTCGGCGCGCTGGTCGGCGGTGCGTTGGGCACCACCATCGGCCTGCGGCCCACCCTGGTCATCGCCGGCCTGGGTGGCGTGCTCGCCGTGCTGTGGTTGGTCGCGTCGCCGGTGCGCCACATCAGAACCCTCGACGAGCCCACCGCCTAACCTGGTCAGCCAGCCTCTGCCAACAGAATCCGGGCCAGCTCGGCGGGCTGGGAGAACATCGGCCAGTGGCCGGTGGCCATCGTGACCAGTCGCCAGTGCTCGCTGGTCAGCAGCTTGGCCACCGTGTCGTTGGGCTCCGGCCCGTCGAGCAGGCACTTGACGTACGTCGCCGGCAGCTCACCCAGTGGCCGGCTCAACACGGCCGGCTCGGTCAGCGTGGCACCCGGGTGCGGAGTGGAACTGTCGACCAGGCGCGCGATCTGCTCATCGGTGAGACCCTGACCGTCGAAGTCGGCAGCACCGAGCGGAGCCCAGTAGCCGTTGTTGTCGGCGATCTGCGCCTCGAAGGCCGCCTGGCCCTGCCACCATCCGGACGCGAACGACTCACCGTCGACCGGCACCTCCGAATCGACGAAGACCACCCGGGTCAACCGGTCACCGATCCGCTCGGCGGCCTGACCCACCGGGATGCCCGCGTAGCTGTGCCCGACCAGCACCACGTCGCGCAGGTCGCGACGCTCGATCTCGTCGACGATGTCCTGCACGTGGGTCTGCTGCCCGGCGGGCGCATCCCGCTTGTCGGCGAGGCCGGAGAGGGTCAGCGGGTGGGTGCCGTGCCCGGCCGCCCGCAGTGGCGGCACCACCTCGTCCCATGCCGACGACCCCAGCCACGCCCCTGCCACCAACACGAATTCAGCCATGGCCGGGAGCCTAACGCCGACCTACGACAGGTCGGCGGGTCACGACCAGGTGCGGGCCTCGGCGGCGAACACCTCAGGTGGACTCGCCACCGGAAGCACACAGAGCAGGTGGCCGCCGGGGGCCCGCAGGACCCGGCACTCCAGCCACTGTGACACCTCGGTGGCGCCCAGGGCCGTCAACCGCGCGGTCTCGGCTGGCACGTCGTCGGTCTCGATGTCCAGGTGGAAGCGCGGCGCGTCATCGACCGCCTGGACCGCGGTGACCAGCCCCGGCAGTGCCTCGTGCAGGCCGACGAACTGCGGCTCGGCCGGATCGGACCGGGTGCCGACGCCGAGCGCCGCCGACCAGAACTCCGCCGACCGGGCGGCCTCCGCCTCGGGGGCGTCGATCAGCAGCGCGAACACGCGGCTCCGGTGCATGCCGAACAGAATATCGACGCCGCCAACAGCCTGCTCGACTCGGCGTGTGGCAGCGGAGAGACCGTTGGCCCGCAGAGGGGCAGCTGCGGTTGGCGAAGTGGACGGTCAGGTGTGGTCCCGTGCGGGCGGCCCGGTGTCGACGGGCATCCGGTAGATCTGGACCGGGTAGTCGACGGCCTGGTGCCCGCCGTTGAGCCCGGCGGTCAGGTGCAGCTGGGCCGCCGGCATCCACAGCCGGGCATCGGCGTCCAGCCACATCGCGTCCACCCACGCCAACCGCGGGTCGGCGACGAGCGTCCGGACGCTGCGGTCGGGTGCGAGGACGAGAACGCGCCGCCGTTCCAGGTCGCTGAGGTAGATGGTGCCGGTGGCGTCGATGGCCGTCCCGCCGGTGCTGGGGGTGTCACACCACCATTCGACCCTCCGGGCCATCTCGTCGGCGGTCACCGACGGGTCGTCCAGCCAGCGGGTGGCGATTCGGGACATCCCGCCGGAGGCCGGTTGGTAGTACAGCCAGCGACCGTCCGGCGACACCTCCAACTGGTCGACGTGCAGGCGTACCTCGGCACCGTCCGGGTCACGCAGCACGCGCCCGTCGGCGATGACCGGGCCGCCCGCCGTGCTCGGATGCCCGTCCTGCACCCGTCGAGGCCGACCCGAGTCGAGGTCGAGCACGATGAGCCGGCCTGACAGGCCTGGTTCCTGTGGTGTTGTCCCTCGTTGAAGAGTGTCAGGAACGGCTCCGGGCCGCGTTCCCGGAGTACGAGCTGCTGGCCTGCTCGCTGGCGGGGAATCATTCTCTGCGCAGTACGAGCAGGTCCAGGGCGTCGATCACCGGTCCGGTTTCGGTAAGCGCTGCTTGGTGCAGGCGGCCCAGGCCGGTGTCGTACTCCTCGTCGGTGATCAGTTGCAGCAGCGTGTGTGCCTCGCGGCGCAGGGTGGTCGCCGCTTCGTGCAGCGACGCGGCGGTGATCTGCGGGACCTGCTCCAGGCTGACGGTGGAGAATCCTTCGCCGCCGAAGGCTGCTTCGACCTGGGCGACGCTGGGATAGGTGTCCAGTACCCGGATCGCTTCGGAAAAGTAGCGGAACAGCGTGATCGCCTCGTGCCGACCGGCGAACGCGGACCGGATCAGGACGAGCGCGCCGGGGCGCAGGACGCGGCGCAGCTCGCGTGCCGCGGCGTTCAGGTCGGGCACGTGGTGGAGGACGGTGGAGATCCAGGCGGCGTCGACGCTTGCGTCGGGGAGCGGGATGTCGGCGGCGTCGCCAGCGACGACGGGTTGGTACACCGAGCGTTCGCGCATGGCCATCGACGGCTCGACTGCGGTCACTTCGACACCGGGGAACCAGGAGGAGAACGCCTTGGCCCAGCTGCCCGTGCCAGCACCCAGGTCCAGCAGCCGCATGCCCGGCTGCGGGTCGAGGTGCCTGGTCACAGCGGCCTGCCACTCGCCGGCTTCCTCGTCGCCGAGGTGCCGGGTCGATGCGAACGCGCCCGCGTCCGCGTGGTCGTATGCGATGCGAGCCATGTCGATGAGCGAACCGCGTCAGCAGGGCGCAGGCAAGGAGACAGGTTGTGATTCACATCCGCCAGTTCCAGTGGAGCGACTACGACGCTGTCGTCGCGGTGTGGACAGCGGCGGGTCGTGACGTCCTGCCCCGCGTTGAGCTGGAAGCCAAGCTGACCCGCGACCCTGAGCTGTTCCTGGTTGCCGAGCTGGGTGGCGCGGTAGTGGCCGTGATCATGGGAACCTATGACGGGCGGCGGGGCTGGATCCTGCGACTCGCCGTGCACCCTGCCCACCGCCGGAAGGGCATAGCCAGCCGGCTGGTGGATGAACTTGAGAGCCGCTTTCGGCAGTTGGACTGCCCGAGGGTGAACCTGCTCGTCATGCCGGACAACGTCGGCGGGCTGCAGTCTTGGCAGGCGCTCGGCTACCTGCCACTGCCGGACGTGCTGTGCTCCAAGCCCATGCAGGTCGGCAGGACGTGACCTTCGGCTGTAGACCGACCGCCTTGTGACCAGCAGCGCGCGCTTCGGGGCCACCAGGCCCTCCGCATACGCCTACCGTGAGAGCGTGAGCACTGATGCCTATGTACGGGCGTGGCTGCGTCAATGCGGAACCGAGACTGTCCAACATCCCGGTGGAAGCCTCTACGCTCATCTGTGCCGGGTCCAGGAACGCCTCGCCGACCTGGGTTACGGAGCTGACGTGCAGTTGGCCGGCCTGACCCACGCCGCCTACGGCACCGACGGCTTCGACCTCGCCCTACTCGATTGGAAGAATCGCGCCAAGCTACGGGATCTCATCGGTGAAGCTGCGGAGACTCTGGTCTACCTGTACGGGGCATGCGACCGCAAACGCAGTTGGCAAGGGCTCGCGACCACCGGCGAGGTCACCGACCGCTTCAGCGGCCAGGTCATCCGGCTCGACGCCGATCAGCTGACGCCGTTCATCGATCTGAGCATTGTCAACGAGATCGATGTGATCGAGCATGACCCGGCCCTCCTGGACAGGCACGGGGAGTACTTCCGCGCGTTGTTCCGCTCCTGGGCACCGGCTGTGTCCCCGCCGCTCGTTGAAGAACTCCGCCATACTCTCGACCGCTGATGGTTCTCGTCGCGCGGAGCCTCCAGATCATCTAACTTCATGCGCTGCAACCTTCGCGTCCGCCGGCAGAACGGGACCCATCGTCGGCGCCCAGACCGCCGCGAGCCAGTCGGGAATGAGGCATGCTCGACCGCCCAAGACAGCGGGGAAGAACCAGCAACCCGCGACCCGGTCAGCGGGCGAGTAGCCGTCGTCGTGCAGCAGCGCGCGGGCCCGGTCCCAGCGCCGCTCGTTCTCGGCGGCCGGGGTCCCGGAGGCAGGGTGCCGCCGACGCTCAGCCGGACGGCGGCACCGGGGGGCCGACCCGGGCGGCGAGCCGCTTCGGGGCCATGACGCAGTAGCTCTCGGTGAGCAGCTCACCAACCTCGTCCCAGTCGGTGTGCTCGTCCAGGACCATGCCCATCACGTTCGGCGCCCAGTCCGGTTTGTAGAAGGGGTGCCCCGTGCCGAGGAGCCCGGCGATCTCGTCGAGTGGCGACCGGAAGGTCAGCAGGCAGGCGGGCTGGTCGAGTGCGGCGGCCCGGGCGTGGACCGGCTGGCGATCGGGATCGACGGTCAGCACGTGGGCGATGGTCCGCTTGCGGATCCGCCAGCGGGTGCCCACCCAGGCGGGCTCCTCGTAGGTCTCCGGCAGCCCGAGACAGATCGGCCGCAGCCGGTCGAGGACCTCGGGCGGGACGTCTCCGGGCGCGATCACGGGCAACGACGTTAGTCGGTCGGTGTGACAAGTTCCGCTCGTCGAACCCGACCCCGGCCGGTGGTGTGCGCCCGGTCGATCGGCCAGGATGGGCCGGGGCGACAGTGGGCCGTCACCCCCGCCCGCCCCGCCCCCGTGCCCGCCGAGGAGTGCCGTGCCGTCCACCCTGCTCTCCCGCCGTGACCTCGACTTCCTGCTGCACGAGTGGCTGCGGGTGTCCGAACTCGTCGAGCGTCCCCGCTACGCGGAGCACTCCCGGGAGACCTTCGACGACGCCCTGGACCTCGCCGAGCGGGTGGCCACCGAGCAGTTCGCCCCGCACAACCGCGCCGCAGACCTCGCCGAGCCCACCTTCGACGGGCAGCGGGTGCGGCTGATCCCGCAGGTCCGCGCGGCGTTGGACAGCTTCGCCGAGACGGGCCTGCTCACCGCCGGGCTGGATGCCACGGTCGGTGGCCTGCAACTGCCGCACGCGGTCGCGGCGGCCTGCTTCACCTGGTTCCAGGCCGCCAACGTGGCCACCTCGGCGTACCCGTTCCTCACCCTGGGCAACGCCAACCTGCTGCTGGCGCACGGCAGCCCCGATCAGGTGGACACGTACGTCCGGCCCATGCTGGACGGTCGGTTCTTCGGCACCATGTGTCTGTCCGAGCCGCACGCCGGCAGCTCACTTGCCGACATCACCACGCGCGCCGAACCCCAGGCGGACGGCACGTACCGGCTCTTCGGCACCAAGATGTGGATCTCCGGTGGCGACCACGAGTTGGCCGAGAACATCGTCCACCTGGTGCTGGCCCGCATCCCCGGCGCCCCGCCCGGGGTCAAGGGCATCTCGCTGTTCATCGTGCCCAAGGTGCTGGTCGGCCCGGGCGGGTCGCTCGGCGAGCGCAACGACGTGGTGTTGGCCGGGCTCAACCACAAGATGGGGTTCCGGGGCACCACAAACGCCCTGCTCAGCTTCGGCGACGGGGCGCACACCCCCGCGGGCCGCGCCGGAGCGGTCGGACACCTGGTCGGCCCGCCGCACCAGGGTCTGGCACAGATGTTCCACATGATGAACGAGGCCCGCATCGGGGTCGGGGCGGGTGCCACCGCGCTGGGCTACACCGGCTACCTCAAGAGCCTGGCGTACGCGAAGGAGAGGCCGCAGGGCCGACCGGTCGGCGCGAAGGACCCGGCCGCCGCGCAGGTGCCGATCATCGACCACCCCGACGTACGACGGATGCTGCTGGCGCAGAAGAGCTACGTGGAGGGGTCGCTGGCGCTGGTGCTCTACTGCGCGCGGTTGCTCGACGAGCAGAAGACCGCCCCGGCCGAGGCCGACCGCGAGCGCGCGCACCTGTTGCTGGACGTGCTCACCCCGATCACCAAGAGTTGGCCGTCGCAGTGGTGCCTCGCCGCCAACGACCTGGCGATCCAGGTGCTCGGGGGCGCCGGCTACACCCGCGACCACGACGTGGAGCAGCACTACCGCGACAACCGGCTCAACCCGATCCACGAGGGCACCCACGGCATCCAGGCACTGGACCTGCTGGGGCGCAAGGTGACCATGCAGGGCGGCGCTGGTCTCGCCCTGCTGACCACGACGATCGGTGACACTGTCGAGCGGGCCCACAAGGCCGGGGGAGAGGCGGCCGAGCTGGCCGACCGGCTGGCCGCCGCGGTGGACCGGGTCACCGCGGTCACCCGTCGACTGTGGACCGACGGTGACCCGGTGCTCGCGCTGGCCAACGCCAGCGCCTACCTGGAGGCCGTCGGGCACGTGGTGATCGCCTGGATGTGGTTGGAGCAGGTGCTGGCGCTGCCGCCGGAGGGGGCCGGCGACGCGTTCCACGCCGGCAAGCGGCAGGCCGCCCGCTACTTCTTCACCGTCGAGTTGCCCCGGACCGGCCCGCAGTTCGACCTGCTGGCCAGCCGGGATCGGACGACCCTCGACATGCGCCCGGACTGGTTCTGACCGGCCCGCCGCCCGTCACCGTCGCCGGGACGGGTGGCTCATGGCCTGCCGCCCCTTCACGACACCCCAGATGATCACGATCACCAGCGCGATCACACCGATGATGATCAGCCAGCGGACCGCCTCGAGGAGCAACCCGAGCAGGATCAGCACACCGGCGACCACGCCGACAACCCAGAGCAGTGCACGCATGTCGACCTCCCGTAACCGGCCGCGCCTGGTGCGGCCGGCCTCGGCTTCTCGTTCCCCGTCCGGCCGACACCATGCGCGAGCGGCGTACCGGAGTCGATCAGCTGCCGGTGCGCGCCACGTAGACGGTGTTTGCCGACTCCCCGCCGGTCAGCGGATTGGCGAACGGCACGACGTGCGCGCGTACGCTCGCGAACACCTCGGTGAGCGCTGCGGTGAACTCGGCGTCCGGCGGGTCGTCCGACCAGAGCGCGAAGACGCCCTCGGGGCGTAGCAGGGCGGCCAGGCGGCGCAACCCGGCCGGCGGGTAAAACGCCGCGTGGCTCGGGTGCAGGACGTTGCGCGGGGAGTGGTCGACGTCGAGCAGCACGGCGTCGAACCGCCGTCCGGGCACCTCGGTGTCGAAACCGGTGTCACCGGCCACCGCCGCAAAGAAGTCGGCCTGCACGAAGCGGGTCCGAGGGTCCTCGGCGAGCCCCGCCGCGAACGGCAGCAACCCTCGTTGGTGCCAGTCGATCACGTCCTCGATCGCCTCCACCACGAACAGGGAGCGCACCCGGGGGTCGCCCAGCGCCGCGCAGGCGGTGTAGCCCAGCCCGAGACCGCCCACCACCACGTCGAGGGAGTCACCGGCCACCTCGGCGAGACCCAACCGGGCCAGCTCGATCTCCGCGACCGGGAAGAGGCTGGACATCAGGTACTCGTCGTCGAGCTTGACCTCGTACACCTCGACCTGGAGTGCCGGGTCCCGCCGTCGGCGCAGACTGATCGCGCCGATCGGAGTCTCCCGCCAGGCCAGCTCTTCGAAACGCGCGCCCACGGGTGCCCTCTCGCCGCCGGATTCGTCCACGGATGGTAGCGGTTGCCCCGCGACGGGCGGCCACGCAGGGTCCACGGGACGTCGACGCAGCGCATATCCTGTGCCCGGCCGATCCACCGGAGGGGAACCATGCCGTCGCGGCAGGACCAGCTGCACTCCTACCAGTTCAGCGTCCAGCGGGCAGTCGCCGCCCTGGTCATGCGGGAGACCGACCCCGTGCAGTCGCCGTTTCGGCGGTTGGCCGGCGCCGGCCTGGCCAGCGTCCTGGTCGCGGCGATCGGGCTCGGTGGTTTCGCCCTCTACGGTCTGTTCGCCGGCGGCGGCAAGGGGTGGCGCGACCCCGGCGCGGTGATCGTGGAGAAGGAGTCCGGCGCCCGGTTCGTCTATCGCGAGCAGAAGCTGCACCCGGTGCTCAACTACGCCTCGGCGCTGCTCATCGTCGGCGCGGACCGGTCGAAGACCGTCCTGGTGTCCCGCCGCACGATCGACGGCGTGCCGCGCGGGCTGCCGTTGGGCATCGCCGACGCACCCGACTCGCTGCCCGCCCCGGGCCGGCTGGCCGCCACGGCGTGGACGGTCTGCTCGACGGGCCCGGCCGGCGCGGGCGTCGAGGCGCCCCGCTCCGCGTTGCTGATCGGCACCGAGCCCGACGGCGGTCGGCCGTTGGGGGACGACGCGTTGTTGCTGCGCCATCCCGACGGTGGGCTGCACCTGGTCTGGCACCAGCGGCGCTATCTCGTCCGTGATCCCAGCCGCGTGCTGGCGGCGCTCGCCACCACCCGGGCCCAGGCGGTCCCGGTGGCGCCGGCCCTGCTCAACTCGCTGCCCGCCGGTGCCGACCTCGCCCCGCTCGACCTGCCCACGCTGGGTCGGCCCGCCACCCGCGTCCCGGGTGCCACGATCGGCACGGTCTACCTGGTGAGCAACTCCGGTGGCGGCCGGCAGTACGCGGTGGCGCTCGACGGCGGCCTGGCCGGCATCACCGAGTTGCAGGCGGGGTTGTTGCTGGCCCGCACCGGGCAGGTCGGGCCGGCGTCGATGACGTTGGGCCGGTTCGCCGCGCTGCCCACGGTGCCCGATCTCGCCCCGACCGGCCCGAACGCCCCACCACCGGCTCCGCCCCGGCTCGCGCCCGGCGAGGGCGGCGCGCTCTGTACCCGTATCGGCGACGACGGCGGCGTGGGTGCGGTGCGCTTCGGCGTACCGCTGCGGGACCTGACGGCCGTGCCCCGCACCGCGCCGACCGGTGGCGCGGTGCTGGCCGACCACGTGGTGGTCGAGCCGGGCCGCGGCGCGGTGGTCGAGGCCGCGGCGGCGCCCGGCGCGACCGGCGGCGCGGTCTCTGTGGTCACCGACCTGGGCCGACGGTACGTGCTGGCCGACCGGGAGGTGCTCCCGATGCTCGGCTACCGCGACGTGCGACCGGTACGGCTACCGGCCGGGCTGGTCAGCCTGGTGCCCGCCGGCGCCACCCTCGACCCGGCCGCCGCCCGCGCCGTAGCCGCCCCGGACTGAGGGCGAGGTGGCCCCGCCGGTGTCAGTCGGCCGGGCGGCGCAGGACGGTGACCGCGAACGGGGCGTCGTCGCGCCACGGGCGCAGGTCCCAGGTGGCGAAGCGCTGCTCCACGCGCAGCCCGGCGGCCACCGCGTCGGCGTCGAACGCGGTCAGCGGGTAGCCGCGCTCGGTGCCGAAGCCCACCGTCAGCACGCCATCGGGTCGCAGGTGTGCTGCCACCCGGCGCAGTACCGCCGGTTCGGTGCCGACGGCGACGAAGGCGAGCACGTTGCCGGCCAGCACCGCCGCGTCGAACGGCTCCGCCTCACCCAGCGCCGACAGATCCAGTTCGGCGAGGTCGGCGACCAGCCACGTCGGGCCGGGATAGTCGGCGCGGGCGGCATCCACCAGCGCGGGATCGGCGTCCACGCCGACCACCGTGTGCCCCCGCTCGGCCAGCGCGGCACCGACGCGGCCGGTGCCGCTGCCGGCGTCGAGAATGCGGGAGCCGGGCGCGACGAGGGCGTCCACCAGCCGGGCCTCGCCGGCCAGGTCCGCGCCCTCGGCCACGAGCTTGCGGAACCGGTCGATATACCACTGTGAGTGCTCGGGACCGGTGTCGGTCGCCCAGCGGGTCGGGTTGGCCATGAGGCCACCGTATCCGGGCCGGCGGGGGCCGGGCGGGCGACCCGGACGAGACGATCATCCCTTCTCCGCGCCGCTGGTCAGCCCCTCGGTGAGCAGCCGTTCGCTGGCGAAGAAGAGGATCACGATGGGCAGGGTGAGCACTACCGACCCGGCCATCAAGACCGTCTTGGGGACCTCCACCCCGTCGGCGAGCAGGGACAACCCGAGTGACACCGTCCACCTGTTGGGTTTGTCGACCAGGAACAGCAGGGCGAAGAGGAACTCGTTCCAGGCGATCATGAAGTCGTAGAGGGCGACCGCCATGATCGACGGCATCGCGAGGGGCAGGCTGACGCGCCGGATGATGCCGAGCCGACCGGCGCCGTCGATGGCGGCGGACTCCTCCAGACTGACCGGGATGGTCTCGAAGTAGTTCTTCAGCATGTAGACCGACACCGGCAACGTCTGCGAGATGTAGACCAGCACCAGACCGAACAGCGAGCCGCGCAGCCCGGCCCGCGTGAACACCACGAACAGCGGGATCGCGATGACGATCGACGGGAACAGGTAGACCGCCAGGAACAGGAAGTCCACCTGCCTCCGGCCGAAGAACCGCAGCCGGGCCACCGCGTACGCGCCGGGGATCGCGACCAGGAGGGTGAGCACTGTCGCCGCGACGGCGACCAGCCCGCTGTTGCGGATGAAGGTGAGGAAACCCTGGCCGCCGTCGTCGGTGGCCTTGAGCACCTCGGCGTACGTGGCGACGGTCAGCTCACCGAAGCCGACCACCAGTGCGCCGGGGTCGAGCAGCAACCGCTCGATGGGACGCACCGAGAGCACCAGCATGTAGTAGAAGGGGAAGACGGTGATCACCAGGAACACGGCGATCACCAGGCGGCGCAGCCAACGCAGGCTCACCGTCTCGACCACGTCCCGGTCCATCAGCTCACCCTCCGTCCGAAGAAGCGCAGATAGATCAGCACGAACACGATCAGCACCACGGCCAACACGACCGCCTGCGCGGCCGCGGCCCCGATGTCGGTCCGGGCGGTGAGGAACTCGTACACCCGCACGCTGACCACCTCGGTGCCGGCCGCACCGCCGGTGAGCAGGTAGACGTCGTCGAACTTGTTGAACGTCATGATGAAGCGCAGCACGCCCAGCAGGGCGATCACCGGCAGCAGTTGCGGCAGCAGGATGTGCCGGAACCGCTGGGTGGGGGTGGCGCCGTCGACGCGGGCGGCCTCCTCCAACTCGCCGGGCACCGCCTGGAGTCGGGCCAGCAGGAACAGGAACGCGAACGGGAAGTACCGCCACGCCTCGAAGACGATCACTGTGGCCAGCGCTGTCGACTCCTGGGTGAGGAACGGCACCGGGGCGTCCCAGCCGAGCAGGCGTTGGCCCCACGCGTTGACGATGCCGAGCTGCGGGTCGAGCATCACCTGCCAGACGAACGTCACCGCGACCACCGGTGCCACGTACGGCAGCAGCATGGACGCCCGGACCAGGGTGCGGCCCCGGAACGGCCGGCGGACGACCAGGGCGGCCACCAGACCGAGCAGTATCGACCCGACGGTGCCACCGATGCTGTAGATCAGCGTGACCCAGAGCGTCTCGGCGAAGCCGGGGGTGTGCAGCACCCGGTCGATGTTGTCCATGGTGAACTCGCCGAACAGCCCGGTCTTGCGCAGCGTGGCGAGGCGGACCCGCTGGAAGGCGAGCACCACTGTCCACACGATCGGGATGCCGATGACCGCGATGGTGACGAGCACTGTCGGTGCGACAAGCGCCAGCCCGGCCCGGGATTCGCGGCGGCGCAGGGTCAGTGGTCGGCGCCGGGGTGGCGCCGGCCGCTCCCGGGTGGGGGAGCGGCCGGGGCCGGGCGCGGTGGTGGTCAATTGACGCCCGCCTTGATGGCGTCGACGTCCTTCTTGGCGCGGTTGGCGGTGGCAGCGGCGTCGGACTTGCCCGCGATGAGGTCGCCCAACACCTTGGGCACCGGCAACTCGCCGAGCATGGCGCCGACCAGCTTGCCCTGCCCCTGGCTGAGACCCCACCGCCCGAAGGTGTCCGGGCTGCGGCGCAGCGTGGCCAGCACCTCGTCGCCGTACACGTCGGCGAGGGGCTTCTTCGCGTCCACGCCCGCCTGGCTGGTGTTCCAGGCGATGAGGTACGCCTCCGGCTCGGCCGGGGTGCCCTTGCGCACCGGGAAGCGGCCCTCCGGGGACATGCCGAACCAGCGCGGGTAGCCGTTGCCGAGCATGAACTCCACGAAGGACTTCGCCGGGTCGGCCGCCGCGCCGTCCAGCACGGCCCAGGAGCTGATCTCGCCGTACTGGGCCGGCTCGCTGGCGTTCGGGCCCTTGATCGCGGTGACGAACCCGCTGTTCTTCGCGAGGAACGCCGGATCGGCCTGGCACTGGGGGCAGGTCGGCTTGGCGTCGTTGCGCAGCCCGGCCAGCTCGTCGAGGATGAACGGTGACCAGACCACCATGGCCGCCTTGCCGGCGAAGTAGGTGGCCCGGGTGGTGTCCACGTCCTGCGCACCCTTCACGGAGCTGGTGCGGATCAGGTCACCGTAGAAGCGGAACGCCTCGACGCACTGGGGCGAATCCAGTGTCACCTTGCCCGAGTCGTCGGTGAGCTGACAGCCGTTGGCAAGCGCCAGGTGCTCGAAGGTCTGCTGGGTGAACACGTCGCTGGGGGCGGTCGCCGCGGTGATCCCGGCGACGCCGCCGGTGTTCAGCTGCGCCGCTGCGGCGGTTATCCGCTCGTACGTGTCGGGGGCGGGCAGGCTGGCCGCGGCGAACAGGTCCTTGCGGTAGACGAGCAGCTGCCCCCACCCGTCGCTGGGCACGGAGAGCTGTTTGCCGTCGTCGGAGGTGAGCTCCAGCGCCCGGGGCGAGAACGTCTGCCTTCCGAGCTTGTCGACGACCTCCGCGTTCGCCGAGTCGTGCAGCAGCTCGTTGCCGGCGAGCGTACGGATGCCGGCGAGGGAGACCGAACCGACCACGTCGGGCAGGTCACCGGCGGCGGCGTTGGCGGCGATCAGGGAGGGGAACTGGTCCTCGTTGACGGTCACGAGATCGACCTGGATCCCGGTCTTGGCGGTGAAGTCGGCGATGATCGCCTTGGTGGCGGTGACCCGGTCGGCCACGTCTTCCAGGCTCCAGACGGTGATCTTCTTGCTGTTGCTGTCCGATCCGTCGTCGCCGCAGGCCAGCAGGGTGGACGTGGTCAGTGCCAGGATCAGGGTGGTGGCGAGTATCCGCCTCGGAGGTGCTGACATCGGTGGCACTCCTCTCGAAGGGTACATGACGGATCCAACACCTTCGATTGATCAATAGCAAGACATATCGCGATTTTTTGCTATCCTGGAGCCCAGTGCTACCGGGATGTGACACATGGGCAACTGGGTGGTCTCTCTCGCCGGGCCTCGACGCATCAGCCTCGAGCCCTGCCCACCGGATCCGCTCGGCCCCGGCCAGGTCCGGGTCCGCACCTGCTACTCGGGCATCTCCGCCGGCACCGAGCTGACCCTCTATCGGGGCAGCAATCCCCGGCTCAGCAAGGACTGGGACGACGTCGCCCGGATGTTCGTCCCCCGACAGACCCCGGTGCCCTACCCATTGATCGGCTTCGGCTACGAAGAGGTCGGCGAGGTCATCGAGGTCGCACCGGAGGTCACCGACCGGCATCCGGGGCAGCTCGTCTGGGGCATCTGGGGGCACCGGGCCGAGGCCGTGCTCGCCGCCGACGCGGTCCGTGCGCTCCCCTCCGGGCTGGACCCGCTCGTCGCGGTCTTCGCCCGCCCCGGCGCCATCGCGCTGACCGCCGTGCTCGCCGGCGACCTGCACCTCGGCGACTGGGTCGGCGTCTTCGGGCAGGGCGTCATCGGGCTGCTCGCCACCCGGCTCGCCGTGCTCTCCGGGGCCCGGGTGGTGGCCGTCGACCCGGTGCCCGACCGGCTGGAGCACGCCGCCCGATACGGCGCCCGGTCCATCGTGGACGCCACTGTCACGTCCGCCGCCGCCGTGCTGCGCCAGGCCACCGACGGCCGGGGGGCCGACGTCTGCCTGGAGCTGTCCGGCGCGTACCCGGCGCTGCACGAGGCGATCCGCTCCACCACCCACGCCGGCCGGGTCGTGGCCGCCGGCTTCTACCAGGGCCAGGCCGACGCGCTCGGCCTTGGCGAGGAGTTCCACCACAACCGCATCCAGTTGGTGGCCGCCCAGGTCTCCGGGCCCAGCCCCGCGCCGAGCATGGCCGGCCGGTGGACCGGTGACCGGGTCGCGCAGACCTTCATGGACCTGGTGGCCGACCGCAGCGTCGACCCGCTGCCGCTGGTCAGCCACATCGTCGACGCCAGCGCGGTCGCCGACGCCCTCGCGCTGCTCGACCGCGGCGCCGGTGACGTCCTCCAAGTCGTGCTGAGGTTCTAGATGACCACCATCGCGCTGGCCTGTCAGGAACAACTCCTGCCGGGCACCAACCTGATCCAGAAGTACGCCCTCGCGGCCGCCCTCGGCTACCAGGGCATCGAGCTACGCGGCCGCGGCGACCTCGCGTTCGCCCGCCGGCTGCCCGAGCTGCGCCGGGCCCGCGCCGCCGGGGTGGTGATGCCCACCGTCTGCGTCGAGATGGACCACTTCATCGGCGACTTCGACCCCGCCCGGTCCGCCGACGCCGTCCGCAACCTGCGCTCCCAGCTCTCGGTGATCGCCGAGTTGGGCGGCGTCGGGGCGATGACCCCGGCCGCCTGGGGAATGTTCTCCCGGCGACTGCCGCCGTTCGAGCCGCCCCGGCCGCCGGGCGGAGACCGGCAGGTGCTCCTCGACGCCCTCGGCGAGCTGGGCGAGCACGCCCGGGCCGAGGGGGTCAGCCTCTTCCTGGAACCCCTCAACCGGTACGAGGACCACATGGTCAACCGTCTCGACGAGGCGGTGGCGCTCTGCGCCGCACTCGGGCTGCCGTCGGTCCGGGTGGTCGCCGACACCTTCCACATGAACATCGAGGAGGACGACGTGCACCGCGCGCTGCGCGCCGCCGCGCCGTACCTCGGGCACGTGCAGGTCAGCGACTCCAACCGGTACCAGCCCGGCGCCGGGCACCTGGACTGGCCGGCGCTGGTGCGCACGCTGCTGGAGCTGGACTACCGGGGCTGGCTGGCCCTGGAGTGCCGGCTCCGCGGCGACCCGGTCCGGGCCCTGCAACAGGCCGCCACGGTGCTGCGGCACGCGTTGCCCCGGCGGGCCGCCGCGTGACCGCCGACGCCGGGCCGACAAGTGTCGACGCGACCGCCGGTGTCGACGGGATCGCTGACACCGGACCGACGCGCGCCGACGTCGCCGGCACGGGTGGCCCGACCGACGCGACCGGGCTGCGTCGACTCGCTGTCGACACGCTCGACGCCAACTGGGAGCACGACCACACGGTGCCCTCGCGCACGCTCTACCCGCACCAGTGGAGCTGGGACTCCGCGTTCATCGCCATCGGGTTGGCCCAGGTCCGCCCCGACCGCGCCTGGCGGGAGCTGGCGAGCCTGTTCCGGGCGCAGTGGGCCGACGGGCGGGTGCCGCACATCGTGTTCAACCCGGCGCTGCGGGTCGGCGCGTACTTCCCGGGGCCGGAGATGTGGCGCTCGGCCGACGTTCCGGGAGCACCGACGGTGGCCACCTCCGGCCTGGTCCAGCCACCGGTGCACGCGCTCGCCGCGTTGCTGGCGTACCGGCAGGCGCCCGACCCCACCGGCCTGGCGGCGCTGCGCCGGCTCTATCCCGCGCTTGTCGCCCAACAGCGCTACCTTTCCGACCGGCGGGACGTGGCCGGCGACGGGCTGGTCTGCATCGTGCACCCGTGGGAGTCCGGGTTGGACAACAGCCCGGCGTGGGACGAGCCGATGGCCGCGGTGCCGGCCGAGGCGGCCGTCATGTCCGCGTACCGTCGACACGACACCACGCACGCCGACGCCGCGCACCGCCCCACGGACCTGGACTACGCGCGTTACCTGGCGATCGTCGCCGCCTACCGCGACCAGGGCTACTCCGACCGGGACCTGGCCGCCGGCCACCCGTTCCTGGTGGAGTGCCCGCTGTTCAACGCGGCGTTCGGGGCAGCCGAACACGCCCTCGCCGAGATCGCCGCGCTCGTCGGCGGCGACCCCGGGCCGCACCGGGCCCGCGCGGCCCGGATCACCGAAGCGCTCCTCCGGCGGCTGTACGACAGGGGCACCGGCACGTTCCAGCCCCGTGACCTGCGAGCCGACCGCCTGGTGAGCGCCCGTACCGTGCTCGGGCTGACCCCGCTGATCCTTCCCGACCTGCCGACCCGGCAGGCCGACGCGCTGGTCGTCGAGGCCCGGTCGGCGCGCTTCGGGGTGGCCCGGCGGATGGACCGGCCGCTACCCACCTACGACCGCACCGCACCCGACTTCGAGCCGCTGCGCTACTGGCGCGGGCCGAGCTGGCTCAACATCGGCTGGCTGGTCCGGCGCGGGCTGCTCGCGCACGGGCACCCGGAGCTGGCCGCCGGGCTGCGCCGCTCGATGATCGGTCTGGTCGCCGGGGCCGGCTGCCACGAGTACTTCCACCCGGACACCGGCGTCGGGCTGGGCTCGCCGGCGTTCAGCTGGACCGCCGCGTTGCTGCTCGACCTGCTGGCCGAATGAGCGCGGTGCCGGGTGGTAGCGTCCCGGCGGCTGGAGGGAGCATCGTGCGCGAGATCGACAAGGTGGCCTGGATCCTCATCGAGGACGGTCGGGTGCTGAGCACCCGCTCGGCCGGCAAGGACGTCTGGTACCTGCCGGGTGGAAAGCGCGAGCCGGGCGAGACCGACCTGGAGACCCTGCGGCGGGAGATCGACGAGGAGTTGAGCGTCGAGGTCGACGTGCGCGATGCCGTACACCTGGGCACCTTCACCGCTCAGGCGCACAGCCACGCGGCCGGCGTCACCGTGCGGATGACCTGCTACCAGGCCGGCTATCGGGGCCAGTTGCGGCCGGCCAGCGAGATCGCCGAGATGGCCTGGCTCGGGTACGCGGACCAGCACCGCACCTCGCCGGTCGACCAGATCATCTTCGACCACCTGCTGGCCGAGGGTCTGCTTCGCTAGCGGCAGTTTGTCGCGGCCGGCCAGGGGTAACCGCCCGAGCGTGACCGACGGCGACGGGTTCCCGTACTTCATCGACGCGGTGTCCCAACGGTCCGGCCTGCCGGCCGAGGAGGCCGGCGTGCTCGCCCGCGCCGTGCTCCAGACGTTGGCCGAGCGGGTGACCGGCGACGCGCCCGGCGACCTCGTCGGGCACCTCCCTAACGAGGTCGGCGGCTACCTGACCGGCCCGGCCCCGGACGAGGGCCCCGGCCCTGCCCCGGACGTGGCCTCCGGTCCTGATGTCGGCGCCGATGGGTCGACGAGCGGGGTGGGCCTGGAGGTCGGCGGTTCCGCCGCGACCCCGATGGACGCCGGCCCGACGGAGTTCCTTCGTCGGGTGGAACAGCGTGCCGGGGTGGACCCGGCCACCGCCCGGTCCGGAACCGGCGCCGTCTTCGCCACGTTGCGGTCCGCGATGACGGTACGGGAGTTCCGGGAGATGGTGGCGCGACTGCCGCGCGACGGCGGGCCCTGACCCGGCTCCTGGCTTGGGCGAGACCCACTCGCGCTCACGCCTCGGGCGCTTCCTCGGGCTCGGTGACCCAGGCGGAGAAGACCGGCAACCCGTGCCAGGGACCTGTGACACCGTCGGTCCGGGTGTCGGTGGCGACGGCCACCACGGCGTACGGGTGCCCGAAGCGCAGCTCGGCGGTGCGGGCCACGCCCTCCGGCGGCAGACTGGTCAGCCCGAACATGCCGGTCACCGCCGCCGCCTCGAAGCCGTACCTGTCGAACCGGGCCACCGCCGTCTGCCGTGCCTCGAAGCGCTCCACCGGCAGCGCCATCGCCGTGGCCAGCGTTGCCGCCGCCGCCTGGAAGCCGAGCGTCGGCGCGGTCAGGTCGTGCTCGCTCCGCGCCGACCAGGAGGGCAGGACGGCGTGGTGGCGCTCCTCGCGGCCGTCGCGAGCGCGGGTGCGGACGCGCTCCTCGCTCAGCGTCCACAGCGGAGTCGCGCCGAGCGGCAGGTCGAACAGCGAGCGGCTGCCCGCCGGTTGCGTGCCGTCGGCCGCGCCGGCGCTGAGGTCGTACGCGACGGCCAGCACCTCGGCCGGTGGCACTCGCGGCGCGGCGGCCACCGAGAGGACCACCAGCCCCGCGCCGTCGGTCGTCTGGGCCGGTGCGGCGTGCACGATCACGTCACCGGCCCGCGCGGTGGACACGATGGCGCACCGGTGGCCCTGACTCGGGCTGCGCAGGGTTCGCCGCAGTTGGCTGGCCCACGGGCTGCCAGCGCCGAGCGCGCGTGCGTCGGCGACGTCGAACGGGGTCGCCCAGGACACCCGGGTGGCCAACGCGCTGGCCAGGGCCAGCACCACGTCCGGCCGGACCCGCAGGGGGAACGTCTCGATCAGGCCGAGGGTGTGCTCGCGCGCCCAGGCGTCCAACCCGGCCTGATCGGGCAGTACGCCGACCTCCGTCGTGCTGGGCAGCGCGGCCCGCCACGCCACCGGACCGCCGTCGCCCTGCCCCGGTCGGTGCCAGAGAGCTGTGGCGGCCCCGACCAGCGGGTGCGGCGCGTCCAACAGCGTTCGGGCGATCTCGGCCGCGCTCGGCAGGTCGGTGCCCAGGGCGCGCGCCAGCTCCGCGGTTGCTCCATTCGCGGCGGCTTCCGCCTCGGCGGCTCCTGCCTCGGCGGCCAGGTCGGGGCCGGCCGCCGTGGTGGCGCCGACCGCGAGCAGCAGCCAGGCGCCGAGCGGAGAGGCGACGTGGTGCCGGTCGCCGGCCGTGGCGTGCAGCCGCGCGGCGTACGCGGAGAGCGGCCCGTGCAGATCGGTCCTCATGTCCCTACTCTGCCCGCCGGCCCGGCTCACGACCACAGCTCGAACGGCTCGTCGATCTCCGTGTCGGCGAGAAGCGGGGTGATCAGTCGGGGGAGCTGCCCGGGGTAGAACCGCTCCCGACAACCTCGCGGTGACCACCACCCGTACCGCGCGTCGCTCCAGGATCGGCAGGTCGCGGGGCAGCTCGTTCATCGGGCCAGTCTGTCGCACCGCCCAATTCGGCGGCGGGTAGGCTGCCCGCCGTGGCTGGTCTGTTGAGGAATGTCGCGGCGCGTATCTCTCGGGTCGGTGCGGTGATCCCGTCGCCCCGGCGCACCGGGCCGGCGCCCGCCCAGGTGGCCCGCCGCCGTCAGGTGAGCGCGTTGCAGCGTCGGGAGCTGACCTACGCTCCGGAGCGGGACGGTCAGGCCGACCCGGGCGAGATCGTCTGGACGTGGGTGCCGTACGAGGACGACCCCCGCCAGGGCAAGGACCGGCCGGTGCTGGTCGTCGGGCGGCACAGCCGGACACTGTTCGGGTTGATGCTGTCCAGCCAGAGCGAGCGGGACGGGCAGCGGCACTGGTTCGCGCTCGGGCCGGGTGAGTGGGACCGCGACAACCGGCCGAGCTGGGTCCGGCTGGATCGGGTGCTCACCATGCGCGAGGACAGCATCCGCCGTGAGGGCGCCGTGTTGGATCGGCCTCGGTTCGACCGGGTCGGGCAGGCGTTGCGCGCCGGCTACGGCTGGCGCTGACCGCCGCGGGGCCACCGTCCGCAGTGCCTCGCCGACAACGAGCTGAGGTGTAGCAACGGAATCCGCACTGGGTTGGTGTGGGCTGGCGACGTGTGCGGGAGCCGGAGGTATGCGGTTGGTTGCCTTTGGAGCTGAATCGTTTGCGACATCACGGCCCACCCGGGATCGCGCTTGGTGTCCCTGCTGGCGTCGCACGTGGCTGTCGTGCCGGCGTCGCGTTGGCGGTCCTGCCGGGTCGCGCCGCTCAGCCACGACGGCTCGTCGGCGGGGCTGCTGGCGGCCGAATCGTTTGTGACATCAGCTCCAAAGCGCCAGCCCGGTGGTACCCCCCCGGTTACCCCCCGCACGGACGCCGCCTCGATCCACTTCGAGTCGCTGACATCGCGATGTTCGGGGGTGGTTGATACCGCGATTTCAGCGAAGTCGAGTGGATCAAGCGAGGGCGGGGCAGGACGCGGGCCGTGGGACGCTGGCGGGGCATCTCGGGGGCGGTCGGGGGGCCTCCGGAATGCGCGTCAACACGTCACACCGCAACACGCCGGTAGGCCGCAGACACGGGCACGCAGCGTGGTTATCGTCCGCCGCAACGTGCATCGAGCGGCGTCGCAGCACGCCTGCTGGGCGGGGCTTCCAGGTCGTCCGCCACGGCACCGAGAGCGGCGGGAGAATCTGGTGGCGAACGAGGCGTTGCGGGTGGCGATGGCCGAGGCGGGCGAGACCGTCGAGTCGTTGGCCGAGAAGGTCCACGTCGACCCGAAGACGGCGGCGCGATGGCTCGCGTCGGGGCGCATCCCGCACCCGCGCACCCGGGTCGCTGTGGCCAAGGTACTGCGCCGGGACGCGGCCGACCTCTGGCCGGAGCCGTTCCGCCGTCGGGACTTGCCGTGGTTCCGACCGTGGGCCGAGCTGGAACAGGACGCCACCTCGCTCCGGTGGTACGAGCCGCTGCTCGTGCCGGGTCTGCTCCAGACCGAGGGGTACGCCCGCGCGATCCTGGGCACCGGTGGGCTGGTCCCACCGTCCGAGGTGGACCAGATCGTGGCGGGCCGCATTGAGCGGCAGGCGGTCCTCGGCCGCGACGCTCCACCGCAGCTGGTGGCGGTGATCGACGAGGTGGTGCTGCGCCGGTCGGTCGGCGACCGCACCGTGATGGCCGGCCAACTGGCCCACCTCGCGAGAGTGGCCGAGTGGGAACACGTGCAGGTGCGGGTGATCCCTGCCGAGTGCCCGTGGCACACCGGGCTGGCCGGTCCCTTCGTGCTGGGTCGGCTGCCCGACGGGACCGAATTGGCATATCTCGACAACCAGCTCCGCGGTCAGGTCGTGACCGATCCCCTCGACGTCGCTAGCCTGGGACGCAGGTGGGAGAGCGTCACCGGCGAGGCGTTCCCCCGACGACGGTCGATCGAGCTGATCAGGGAAGTGGCCACGACATGGACATGACCGACGCCCGCTGGCGCACCGCGACCCGCAGCAGCAACAACGGTGGTGCCTGCGTCGAGGTGGCCGACAATCTGCCCGGCCGGGTGCTGGTGCGCGACAGCAAGGACCGCGACGGCGGCACCCTGACCTTCGCGCCGACCGCCTGGACGGCGTTCGTTCGAGAAGTGCGTACACCGGGCCGCTGATCCACTCGGGGCGGCGCGCCCGTCGCCTGAAACGGTCAGCGCTCCGTGAGGAACGCGCTGTCGACAAGTTGGCGGGGTGACCGGGCGCCGCCGAGGCTCTTCGCCTGGTACATGGCCGCGTCGGCGCGGCTGAGCGCGTCGGTGAGCTGGGCGGGGCCGGTCACCGGGGCGAGCCCGACGGAGGCGGTGACCCGGACGCTGCACCCGCTGAGCCGGATCGGCGCGGCGACGGTCTCGCTGAGCCGGCGGGTGGAGTGCTCGATCCAGCGCCGGTCGACGGTGGGGCTGGAGAGCAGACCGGCGAACTCGTCGCCGCCGAGGCGGGCGACGAGGTTGTCCCCGGCGAAGCCGGCGAGCCGCTCGGCCACACTGATCAGCACCTGGTCGCCGGCGGCGTGCCCGTACCGGTCGTTGATCTGTTTGAAGTCGTCCAGGTCGAGCACGACGGCGATCAGCGGCTGGCCGGCGGCGTCGGTGAGCAGGGCGGCTGCCAGGCGGTAGAAGGCGCGTCGGTTGGGCAGCCCGGTGAGCGGGTCGTGGCTGGCGGCGTGCCGTTCGGCGGCCAACTCGGCCTGGAGGTGGTCGATCTCGGCCTCGGCGCGCACCGCCCGTCGGCGCAGTTGCCAGGAGGAGAGCAGCGCGCCGGCGGCGCAGACGCCGGAGGCGACACTCATCGGATCCGGCACGAACCCTCCCATCGCCGCGACCGCCTCCAGCCTTCGGTTGACGCGGCGCGCCGCGTCGGGCCCAGTTTTGCCTGATCGTTGCCCGTGTGGGGGTAACGCAAAGTGAACGGATGGGCACCGATCATCTGCGTTATCATGCTCGCCGTCGGATGCAGATGCAATAGCAGATGCACGTGCAGAACCGTCCAATGTCGATACCGCACCCCCTCGCCGTCACCGCTCCTCCCACGGCCACCGGCGGGCTCGTAACAGAAAGACGCCTCCATGCATCAGCCACCCAATGGCGTACCGATCCACCAGTTGCCTCCGCTGAGCTGGCAGAAGAGCCGCCGAAGCAACCCGAGCGGCAACTGCGTCGAACTCGCCGAGCTGCCCGGGGGAGCGGGCATCGCGGTTCGCAACTCACGACACCCGGAGGGGCCGGCGCTGATCTACACGGTGGATGAGATCGCCGCCTTCGTTCTCGGTGCGCGGGACGGAGATTTCGACCATCTGATCAACTGACCGTGCCGGGCAGGGTCGTCCCGGCGACGGGACTTATTCACCGGTGTGGAGGAGTTCACCTCACTGTCGGTCCATGGCATGCTTACACGTCGGCCGGGCCGGGGCGCCCGGCCGCCGTGGGTCGGTGTCCGGAGGTCCGCACGTGACGATGGTTCCCGCCGAGGGCGGCCCGACAACCGGGCCGACCGTGCTGCGCATGCTGCTCGGCGCCCAACTGCGCCGCCTTCGGGAGTCCAGCGGGGTGACCCGGGAGGGCGCCGGCTGGGAGATCCGCTCCTCCGAATCCAAGATCAGTCGGATGGAGCTGGGCCGGGTCGGCTTCAAGGAGCGCGACGTCGCCGACCTGTTGACCCTCTACGGCGTCAGCGAGGAACACGAGCGCGACGCGCTGCTCAAGCTCGCACGGGACGCGAACAGCCCCGGCTGGTGGCACCGCTACGGCGACGTGTTGCCGTCCTGGTTCCAGTCGTACCTGGGCCTGGAGGCCGCCGCCGCGCTGATCCGCAGCTACGAGGTGCAGTTCGTCCCCGGCCTCCTGCAGACCCGGGAGTACGCCCGGGCGGTCGTGCTGCTCGGGCACGGCGCGGCCGGTGCGGGCGAGATCGACAGACGCGTCGGGCTGCGGATGCAACGTCAGCAGTTGCTCCAGCGGGAGAATCCGCCGCAGTTGTGGGCAGTTGTGGACGAGGCGGCGCTGCGCCGGCCCATCGGCGGCGCCGAGGTCATGCGCGGTCAGCTCACCGCGCTCATCGAGGCGACCAAGTCACCCCACATCCGGCTCCAGGTCATCCCGTTCGCCGCCGGTGGCCACGCCGCCGCCGGGGGCGCCTTCACCATCCTGCGCTTCGGCGACCAGGAGCTACCCGACATCGTCTACATCGAACAGCTCACCAGCGCCATCTACCTAGACAAGCGCGACGATCTGGATTACTACGCGGTGGCCATGGAGCGGCTCTGCGTCGAGGCCGAGCCGCCGGAGCGCACGGCGGAGATCCTCGGCCGACTGCTGGACGACAGTTACCCGGCCTGACCTCGACCGCGTAGCCGTCGCAGGCGGCACCCACAGCTCACGTATTGACCGACGCCGACTGGTCGGGCTAGTCTCTGCATCGATACAGACTGCATCGATACAGAGAGGTGCCGGTGAAGCCAACACTGCAAGCCGTGGCCGACGCCGTCGGTGTCTCCCGCAGCACCGTTTCCAACGCCTACAGCCGCCCCGACCAGCTCTCCACCGCCCTGCGGGAGCGAATCATGGACGCTGCCCGGCAACTCGGGTACGCCGGACCCAACCCCACCGCGCGCTCCCTTCGCCGAGGCTTCGTCGGGTCGATCGGGGTGCTGTTCACCTCGCAACTGTCGTACGCCTTCACCGACCCGTTCGCGGTCCGCTTCCTCGCCGGTGTCGGCGCGGCGATCGAGCGACGTGGCACGAGCATGCTGCTGGTGCCGCTGCCGCCGGCGGTGACCGACGCCCGCCGGGCGGTGGAGAACGCCGCCGTCGACGGGTTCTGCGTCTACTGCGTCGCCGACGAGGAATGGGCGTTGGACGTGATCCGCCAACGCGGGCTGCCGTTCGTCAGCACGGCCGCCCGCGACGACGCCGGCGCCGACGAACGGTTCGTCGGCATCGACGAGCGGGCCGCCGCGCGCAGTGCCGCCGCGCACGTCGCCGGGCTCGGGCACCGTCGGGTGGTGCTGCTCGCCGACTCCGTGCTGCCCGACGCGCCGGCCGGCCCGCTCACCCTGGCCGGGGTCGACCAGGTGCCGCATCCGACCACCCGAGGTCGGCTCAGCGGGTTCGCCGACGCCTTCGCCGAGGTCGGCGTCGGCTGGGCCGAGTTGACAGTGGTCAACGTCCCCGGCAACAGCCGCCCGGCGGCAGCCGCAGCCATCGCCGGGCTGTTCGGCCAACCCGCGCCGCCGACCGCCGTGCTGGCCTGCTCCGACGTCCTCGCGCTCGGTGTCCTGGACGCCCTGGCCGCGCGGCCGGCCCATGATCGTCCCACCGTCTCGGTGACCGGCTTCGACGACGTCCCCGAGGCCGCCGCGGCCGGCCTCACCACTGTCCGGCAGCCGGCCGAGGAGAAGGGCCGGATCGCCGCCGAACTGCTGCTCGACCCGCCCGCGGACGCCGCGGCCGGTCACGTGTTGCTGCCCACCGCACTCGTCGTCCGGGGCTCCACCGGACCTGTCCCGAGGAGTTGACCATGGAACTTCCCACCGGATACATCACCGCGCTCGACGCCATGAACCGGCACGTCAACTCGGCCCGACCGGACGCTCCGGTCCAGGTCGAACGCCCCCGCCGGGCCCTGCTCGCCCCGACCCGGCAGGCCACCGCCCTCGCCCTGCGCCGGCTCGCCGACCGCATCCAGCCGCGCCCGCTGCCCGGCACTGCTCGCTGCTCCTGACCCGAACCCCACCCCATTCCGGTACGCACGGGACGAACAGTGTGGGGCCGGGCACGCAGAGTGGTCGAGAGCGGCGTTGCCAGGCAGACTGGTGAAGCCATGTCACCGCTCACGCCCACTCTCCGCCTCCACGACCGCTACGTACTGCACGAGCGGATCGGTCTCGGCGGCATGTCCGAGGTGTGGCGAGGCGACGACGAGGTGCTCGGGCGGCCGGTCGCGATCAAGGTGCTCGCCGGGCAGTTCGCCACCGACCCACAGCTGCGGGCCACCATCCAACGCGAGGCCCGCGCGGCCGCCCGGCTGGCCCACCCACACGTGACCCAGGTGTACGACTACGCAGAGGCGACCCTGGCGGGGGGTGTCGTGGTCCCGTACCTGGTGATGGAGCTGGTAGACGGTCACAACCTGGCCGACCGGCTGCGGACCGGGCCGCTGCCCTGGCCGGAAGCGGTCCGGGTAGCCGGGCAGATCGCCGCCGCGCTGGCCGCCGCGCACCGCATCGGCGTCGTGCACCGCGACGTCAAGCCCGGCAACGTCATGCTCACCGACACCGGCGCCAAGGTGCTCGACTTCGGCATCGCCGCGCTCGGCGGCCTCGACGGTCAGTCCGGCGAACCGCTGATGGGCACCCCCGCCTACTTCGCCCCGGAACGGCTGGCCGCCGGCCCGCCCGACCCGGCGAGCGACGTGTACGCCCTCGGCGCACTGCTCTACCGCACCCTCACCGGGCGGGCGCCACTGCCCGTGCAGAGCTGGGAGGACGCGCTGGAGGTGCACCGGCGGGGCACCCCGGTGCCGCCGCTGCGGGTGCCCGGCCTACCCGCCGACATCGCCGAACTGACAGTCGCGTGCCTGGCCGCCAACCCGGCCGACCGTCCGAGCGCCGCACACCTCGCCCGCCGCTTCGGTGCCGGTCAGCCGATCGAGCCGCCCACCGAGCTGCTGCCCGACGGTCGGGGGCGCGGTGCTGGCGGTGGGACGTGTTGGGGACGGTGCGGCCGGCGTCGGCGAGTGCGTCGTGGGTGCGGGGGCCGGGGCGGACGTCGATGGCGCGTCGGCGATCT
>NZ_JAGPXW010000009.1:0-198388 GCF_018070365.1 Micromonospora sp. D93
GACGGCGCGGGCGCGGCGATGCTCTTCTGATCGTGGTCAGGCGGCCGTGCACTGGACGTCGCGGCTGAGGCGGGTCGGGCGCGCCTGCGGGACGGCGAGTGGGGCGGCGGCAGCCGACGGGGCGTGCGGGTCGAGCCAGACCCGAACGGCCGGCCGACCCGGCGCGAGGCCCGGAATGCCCGCGATGTGCTGCTCGCGGCGGGTGAGCATCGCCACGTCCACGGTGAACTCGAAGAGCCGCCAGTCGACCTGCGGCTCGGCCCTGGCGCTCTGCGCCAGCTGCGCCAGCCGGACCGGATCGGTCACCGGACGGGCGCGGCCCGCCACGTACGCCTCGTCGTCGCTCTCCTCCGGCGGGAACGAGTGCAGCGCGTAACGGCCGTCACGTTCGAGGTCGCGGCGCTTGGGCGAGTCGATGATGAAGCAGAACAGCCCTTCGGCGGTGATGACCGGGGAGACCGGATGGACGCGGGGCCCGCCGTCGGCGCGGACCGTGGCCAGATAGCCGAAGCCCGGCCCGTACTGCTGGAGGAGAACGCGGATCCCGTCGGCGAGTCGGGGCTCGTCGGCGGCGAATTCGGACCAGGAAGCCATGCGGGCATTCTATCGAACAAATGTACGAGCGGCGACCTCGACGCGCTGGTCACCGGCACCGAATCCGGCCGCTTTTGGTAACGCGGCTATGGTGGTCCGATGCTGCTCTCCGACCGCGACCTGGTCTCCGAGATCAAGGCCGGCACGCTGGGCCTGGAGCCGTTCGAGCCCACCCTGGTCCAACCGTCCAGCATCGACGTCCGACTCGACCGGCTGTTCCGGGTCTTCAACAACCACCTCTACACCCACATCGACCCCGCCATGCAGCAGGACGACCTGACATCGGTGGTCGAGGTCCCCGACGGCGAGCCGTTCGTGCTGCACCCGGGGGAGTTCGTGCTCGCCTCGACGCTGGAGGTCATCTCGCTGGGTGACCAGCTCGCCGGCCGACTGGAGGGCAAGAGCTCCCTGGGCCGGCTCGGGCTGCTCACGCACTCCACCGCCGGTTTCATCGACCCGGGCTTCTCCGGTCACGTGACCCTGGAACTCTCGAATGTGGCGAACCTGCCGATCACCCTGTGGCCGGGCATGAAGATCGGGCAGCTCTGCATCTTCCGGCTCTCCTCGCCGGCCGAGCACCCGTACGGCTCGGTGGTCTACGGCTCGCGCTACCAGGGTCAGCGGGGGCCGACGCCCAGCCGCGCCTGGCAGCACTGGCGCACCTGGCCAACCCGCTGAGCTTCACCCGCTGTAACAGAACGACGAGGGCCCGCCGCGACGTGATCGCGACGGGCCCTTCGATCACCCGGGGTCAGCCCGGGCGGCCGTAGCTGTGGATCGGGCCGTCGTCGACCTTCTTCATCTTGACCGGTTGACCGGCCTGCGAGGCGTGCACCACCCAGCCGCCGCCGACGTACATGCCGACGTGGTGGATGTCGCTGTAGTAGAAGACCAGGTCGCCGGGGCGCAGGTCGCCCTTGCTGACGTTCTTCGTGACGCGGCTCTGCGCGGCGGCGTTGTGCGGCAGCGACACACCGGCCTTCGCCCAGGCGGCCAGCATCAGCCCGGAGCAGTCGTACGAGTTCGGACCCTCGGCACCCCAGACGTAGGGCTTGCCGATCTGCGCGCAGGCGAACTTGACAGCGGTGCCCGCGGCGCCGCCGGGGTAGCTACCCGGGCAGGGCGCTGGGCGCAGCGGGCCGCCACCACCGCTGCCGTACACCTTCAGCCGCAGCTTCTGCAGGCGGTCGATCTCGTCGTTGATCTGCTTCTTCTTCGCCGCCAGCTGAGCTTCGGTGCGGGCCAGCTGGGCAACCATCTCGTCCAGCGGCGCCTTCTGCGCGGCCAGCTGGTCGCGCAGGTCGGCCACCTGGCGTACGTCCTTCTGCTGGTTGTGCGCGAAGCGGTCGAGCATTTCGAGCTGACCGACCACCTCGCTCGGCGACCGGCTGCCCAGCATCGCGTTGACTGTCGAGACGTTCTCACCCATGTAGGCGCGTACGGCCAGGGCGCTGACCTTGTCCATCGCGGCGTCGACCTGACGCTCCAGCGGGGTGATCCGGGCGGCCAGCGCGTCGGCCTGCTTGCGCTTCGCACCGAGGTCGGTGCGGGTGGCGTTGTGCCGTTCGATGACCGGTTCGAGCTTGTTCCAGTCGGCGTCGATCTGGCGCTCGATCTCGGCGACGGACGGGTCGGCGTGGGCCGCCGTGGCACTGCCGGTCAGGACGACGGCGATGCCGGCCAGCGCGGCGAGTGCGGTGGTGAAGCGGGACCAGCGTGGGCGCGGCACGATCGACGGCGGGCCGGCTGATGCCGACCGCTCGGACGACGGCCGCGGGGCATGGAGTGCCACCGGGGTTCCGTACTCCTTCTTCCTGACCGCCTACCGGGTTAGCTGACGGGTTCGGGCGGGAAGTCGGCGCCCTACCGCAGTGGCTGCGGATTCACCCCGAGGGACCTGGGTCCCCGGTTCGCTCGGAAACGACTCGGCGGTGTCGGTCCGTTACCGCCCGGGCTGGGCGGAGCTGCTGTCGGGCCGACGAATGACCAGAGTAGAGACGCTTGTTACCGATCCGCAACCCGTGCGGCCGTGACACTCCGTACGGATTGGACGAGGTCACCGACCGTGTGTGAAGAATTCTTTCCGCATACTTCGATAGATGGAAAGGTATTGACCTGACCTCCCGGGCGGCGCGATGGTGACCTGACCTCACTCCGCGAGAATCTAGGGGGTTCGATGCACCATCCAACCCTGTCGACCGGCTGGCGGGCACTGCTCGCCGCCACCGTTGTCGCCGCCGCGACCACGGTGCCACTCTCCGCCGGCCCGGCCGCCGCCGCGCCCACCACCGACCGCCAGCAGCAGTACGCCGCCGCGGCCACCGAGTACGGCGTGCCGACCGTCGTGCTGCTCGGCGTCTCCTACCTGGAGTCGCGCTGGGACACCAACGCCGGCACACCGAGCACCAGTGGCGGGTACGGCCCGATGCACCTGACCGACGCCCGGCACGTGGCCGCCCTACCGGGGCGCGGTCACCACGACGCCGGCGCCGAGGACCCACGCGGCGACGACTCGCGTCCCGCCCGGGTGCCCGCGCCCCGGCCCGTCGAGGCCCCCGCGCCGCCCACCGCCGCGTTGCAGACCGTTGACGCCGCCGCCACGCTGACCGGTGCCACCCCCGAGGCACTGCGCACCGACGCGGGCCTCAACATCCGGGGTGGGGCCGCGCTGCTGAGCGCGTACCAACGGGATCTGAACGCGCCGGTCGGCGCGGACACCGACCCGGCGGCCTGGTACGGCGCGGTGGCCCGCTACTCCGGCGCGGACAGTGCCGACGCCGCCGCGGCCTTCGCCGACGAGGTCTTCACCACCATCGGCGCGGGCCAGACCCGGGTGACCGACGACGGCCAGCGGATCACCCTGCCGGCCCGCACGGTGCTGCCCGAGCGTTCCTGGTTGGACCGGCTGGGCCTGCGCCGGCTGGCCCGCCCGGACGGGGTGGAGTGCCCCCGCACCATCTCCTGCGAATGGATCCCGGCGCCCTACGAGGCGTTCGGCGACGGGGACTACGGCAACCACGACCTCTCCGACCGGCCCGCGCGGCAGAAGATCGAGTACATCGTCATCCACGACACCGAGGCGAGTTGGGCGACGACCCTGCAACTCGTCCAGGATCCGACCTACGTGAGCTGGCACTACTCGCTGCGCTCGGTCGACGGGCACATCGCCCAGCACGTGCGGACCACTGACGTCGGCTGGCACGCCGGCAACTGGTACGTCAACGCCAAGTCGATCGGTCTGGAACACGAGGGCTTCGCGGCGCAGGGCACCTGGTACACCGAGGCGATGTACCGGACCTCGGCGAAGCTGGTCCGGCACCTGGCGCTGCGGCTGGGCATCCCACTGGATCGTCAGCACATCATCGGCCACGACAACGTGCCCGGAACCATCCCCTCGACAGTGCGGGGAATGCACTGGGATCCGGGGCCGTACTGGGACTGGACGCACTACTTCGACCTGCTGCACGCACCTCGACTGGACACCGGCACCCCGGCCACCGGGCTGGTCCGGATCGACCCGGACTACGCCACCAACCGGCCGGCGTTCACCGACTGCGTCACCGCGGGCGTGCCGTGCGCGCCGCGCGGCTCCTCGGCGGTGGTGCTGCGCAGCGCACCGTCCGCCGACGCGCCGCTGGTCAACGACATCGCGCTCCGCCCCGACGGCACCCCGAACACGATGGCAGTGTCGGACCACGGGGCCCGGGCCTCCGCCGGGCAGACGTACGCGCTGGCCGGACGGCAGGGCGACTGGACGGCGATCTGGTACCTCGGGCAACGGGCCTGGTTCCACAACCCGGCGTCCGCGCCGACCGCCAGCTGGACCGTCGGCGTCGTGGCCACGCCGAAGCCCGGCCGGGCCACCATTCCGGTGTACGGACGGGCGTACCCGGAGCAGTCGGCGTACCCGGACGGGGTGCCCTACCAGGCGATCTCGTCGCTGCAGTACACCCTGGCCGCCGGGCAGCGGTACGCCGTCGGCGCGGTGCTGGCCGGCGAGTACTACCGGGCCAGCACCGTCGACGGCTCCTCACCGGGTGACTGGACGGTGATTCGCGGCAAGAACCGCTACGCGCAGATCCAGTTCGGTCACCGGATCATGTACGTCGACCTCGCCGACGTGCAGCTGCTGCCGTCCCCGGTGGGCGCGCCCCGCTGAGAAACCACGACGGCCCCCGGTCGGTGACCGGGGGCCGCCGTGTCGCGGGGTGGATCAGCCGGGTCTACGGAACCCGGCGACGGGCATGGTGTTGATGCTGGACACCTGCACCGGTTTGCCGGCACGTGGCGCGTGCACCATTGTGTTGTTGCCCAGATAGAGCCCGACATGACTCAGGCCGGAGAAGAAGAAGACCAGGTCACCGGGCCGGGCGTCGGCTCGCGAAACGGCCTTGCCCTCGTTCCACTGGTCACCGGTGTGGTGGGTGAGGTAGATCCCGGCCGCCTTGTAGGCGTACTGGGTCAGCCCCGAGCAGTCGAACGAGTTCGGCCCGGTGGCACCCCAGACGTACGGCTTGCCGACCTTGCCGCAGGCGGTCTTGATCGCGGTGCGGGCGGCCGCGCTGAACACTCCGTTGATGGTCGGGCAGGCCGCGGTCTTGACGGTGGTCTTCGGCATCGACGCCTCGAGTTGCTTGATCTCGGCGTCGATCTGCTTCTTCTTGGCCGCCAGATCGTTCTGCTGCTTGGTCTGGGTGACGATCAGCGCGTCCAGCTTCTGCTTCTCACCGTCGTACTTGGCACGTACGGCCAGCACACCCTCGACCTCCTTGCGCTCCCGCGCAGCGAGCCGGTCGAGGATGGTGAGCTGCTCGGTGAGCGTGTCCGGCTTGGCGCTGACCAGCAGCGCGCCGATGTCCTGCGACGGGCCCGAGATGTAGTAGCGGGAGGCGAGATCGCCGACCCGGTTGAGCGCCAGCTCGCTCTGCAGCGCCAGCGGCTCGATCTTCTTCTGCAGGTTCGCCGACTTCTGCCGGTTGACCTTCAGCTGCGCCCGGACCTTGTTGTACTGCTCGATGGTGGGCTCCAACTGCTCCCACTTCTTGTCGATCTGCGCCTCGATCTCGTCGACCGTGGGCGCGGCATGTGCCGGCGCGGTCAGCAGACCGGCGCCGACCGCTGCGGCAGCGACCAGGACGAGCACCCGGTGCGCGACGCGGCGCAGGCCACCAGAGCGAGCAGACGCAGTCAGATCGTGACGATGAGGGGGCATGGTTGCCACCGGCACCGACTCCTTTGCAACCGACCGCCGGGCGCCTCGCGTGAGGGAAGGGCCGAGGCAGACGACCCACAGCGGTCGGTGCCTCACATTAGGGAAGCTCGGGGCGGTAATCAAGGTGACCGCAGTAACCATCACTGTCGTGCAACCGCTTGCACACCAAGGGTATTGGTTCGTCAACCAACGATTGCGGTCAATACATCGTCGAGAGTGACCACACCGAGAGGCCGCCGCCCGTCGCTGACCAGCACCATGTGCCGCCGTTCGCGACGCATGGCCAGCAGAAGGTCGGCCAGCGTACGCTCCGGCGGCACCACCGCCAACGGCCGGTAGACGTCGGCCGGCACCGGGGACCGCCGGCCCTGCCCGGCGTACCCGAGCACGTCCTTGACGTGCACGAAGCCGAGCACCCGACGGGTCGACCGCTGCACCACCGGGAACCGGGACCGGCCGGTCCGGGTCGCCAGCACCTCCAGCGACGCCGGCGAGACGTCCTCGGCCACCGTCACCACCGTCGACCACGGTTGCAGCGCGTCCGCCGCCGTCCGCGCGTGCAGGGCCAACGCGCCGGTGATCCGCGCGTGCTGCTCCGCGTCGAGCAACCCCTCGGTCCGTGCCTGCGAGACCAACCCAGCCAACTCCTCGGCGGTGAACACCGTCTTCACCGACTCGGACGCCTCGATCCGCCAGAACGCGAGCACGCGCCGGGCCGCCCATTTCATAGCGAGCAACAACGGTTTGGTGGCCACACAGAACGCCAGCATCGCCGGCCCGAGCCAGAGCGCGGAAACCTCCGGACCGGCCAGCGTGATGTTCTTCGGCACCATCTCGCCGACGACCGTGTGCAGGAAGACCACCACACCCAGTGCCAGCACGAACGCCACCGGGTGCACCGCCCGCTCCGGCAGGCCGGCCGCGTGGAACGGCGGCTCCAGCAGGTGAGCCAGCGCCGGTTCGGCGATCGCGCCCAGACCCAGCGAGCAGACCGTGATGCCGAGCTGCGCGCCGGCGATCATCAACGGAATCTGGTTCATCGCCGACAGCGCCCAGCGGGCACGTTTCGACCCGGCGGCCAACGGCTCGATCACCGTCCGGCGGGACGCGATGAGCGCGAACTCGCTGCCCACGAAGAACCCGTTGCCGAGCAGCAGCAGCACGGTCACCAGCAGCTCAGTCATCGTCGTCCGGATCCGCCGGACGCAACACCCGGACCTGCTCGATCCGGTGCCGCTCCACCTCGACCACTGTGAACTCCCAGCCGTCCGCCTCGACCGTCTCGCCGGCGAGTGGGATGTGCCCGAGCTGGGCCATCAGGAACCCGGCCAACGTCTCGTACGGCCCCTCGGGCAGCCGGAAACCGGTCTGCTCGGCCAACTCGTCGGAGCGGAGCACACCGTCAACCAGCACTGTGCGCTCACCGCCCGGCACGGTCAGCTCGACCGACCCGTGGTCGTCCACGCTCGCCGGGTCGAACTCGTCGGCGATCTCGCCGACCAACTCCTCGACGAGGTCCTCGACGGTCACCACGCCGTCCGTGCCGCCGTACTCGTCGACCACGATGGCCAGGTCGGCCCCTGCCGCCTTCAGCGCGGCCAGGACACCGTCCAGGTTCAGGCTCTCCGGCACGTACACCGGCTCGCGTGCCACCGAGCCGACCCGGGTCGACGCCCGGTCGGCCAGCGGCACGCCCAGCGCGTCCGGCACGCCGGCCACGCCGGTCACCAGGTCCAGGGTCTCCTCGTACACGGGGAACCTGGTCCGCCCGGTCCGCCGTGACTCCTCCAGCAGCTCGGCCACGGTGGCCGTGACGCGCAGCGCGACCACGTCCACCCTGGGGGTCATCGCCTCCGCGGCTCGCTTGTCACCGAAGCGGATGGTGCGACGCAGCAGCATCGCGGTGTCAGTGGGCAGCGCGCCGGCCCGCGCCGAGATGGCCGCAAGCAGACCCAGCTCCTCCGGCGAGCGGGCGCTGGCCAACTCCTCCTGCGGCTCAACGCCGAGCGCCCGGACCAGCCGGTTCGCCGAACCGTTCAAGCCTCGGATCACCCATCCGAACGTCCGGGAGAAGGTGTGCATCGGGCCGGCCGTGGCCAGCGCCGCCGGCATGGGCCGGGCCAGTGCCGCGTTCTTCGGCACCAACTCGCCGAAGAGCATGGAGATCAGCGTGGCCAGGGCCAAGGCGAGGAACGGGGTGTACCGCTCGGTGCTGTCTCCGGCCAGCGGGCGCAACAACGGGGTGAAGAGGCGGGACAGGGCCGGCTCGGCCAGGTAGCCGGTGAGCAGCGCGGTGATGGTGATGCCGAGCTGCGCCCCGGAGAGCTGGAAGGAGAGTTCGCGCAACGCTGTGCGTACCGTCAGGGCGGCCGGGTCGCCGGCGGTGGCCCGCCTGTCGATCTCCGCCCGGTCGACAGTGACCAGGGCGAACTCGGCCGCGACGAAGAACGCGTTGCCCGCGGTCAGGGCTACGAAGCCGACCAGGGGCAACAGCGTCGTCAAGAGTAGGCCGTCGATGCGCAAAACCCAGGTGTACGCGCTCAGCCGCCGATCGGCGCGGTCTCCTTGCCGCCCTGCGGCTGCTCGGGCTTGACCGAACGGAGCAGCACGGTCGCCACGTCGATCACCTCGACCTGCTCGCCGGCACCCTTACCGTTGACGCCGTCGCTGAGCATCGTCGAGCAGAACGGGCAGCCGACAGCTACCGTCTTCGCCCCGGTGGCCATGGCCTCCTCGACCCGGTCCACGTTGATCCGCTTGCCGATCTTCTCTTCCATCCACATCCGGGCGCCGCCAGCACCACAGCAGAAGGAGCGCTCGCTGTTACGCGGCATCTCGGTGATCTCGCCCTCGATCGCGTCGCCGAGGACCTCACGGGGGGCCGCGAAGACCCGGTTGTGCCGACCCAGGTAGCAGGGGTCGTGGTAGGTGACGCCTCCGTCGACGGGCTGCACCGGCGTGAGCTTGCCGGTGGCGACCAGGTGCGCGAGCAGTTGGGTGTGGTGGACCACCTCGAATTCGCCGCCGAGCTGCCCGTACTCGTTGCCCAGGGTGTTGAAGCAGTGCGGGCAGGTCGCGACGATCTTGCGCTTGGCCTTCTCCCGGCCCTCGAACGCCTCGTTCAGCGTCTCCACGTTCTGCTGGGCGAGCATCTGGAAGACGAACTCGTTGCCGATCCGTCGCGCCGGGTCGCCGGAGCAGGTCTCGCCCTCGCCCAGGATCGCGAACTTCACGCCCGCCTCGTTGAGCAGCGTGGCCACCGCGCGGGTGGTCTTCTTGGCCCGGTCCTCGAACGCGCCGGCGCAGCCGACCCAGAACAGGTACTCGAAGTCGTCCACCTCGCCGACCCGGGGCACCTCGAAGTCCAGGCCCTTGGTCCAGTCCTCGCGGGTGTTCTGCGGGGCGCCCCACGGGTTGCCCTTGTTCTCCAGGTTGCGCAGCATCACCCCGGCCTCCGAGGGGAAGCTCGACTCGATCAGCACCTGGTAGCGGCGCATGTCGACGATGTGGTCTACGTGCTCGATGTCCACCGGGCACTGCTCGACGCAGGCGCCGCAGGTGGTGCAGGACCAGAGCACGTCCGGGTCGATGACACCGCCCTCCTCGGCGGTGCCGATCAACGGCTTGTCGGCCTCGGCGAGGGCCAGCACGTCCAGGTGGGCGAACTGCGCCTGGGTGGCCTTCTCCTCGCCGGTCAGGTCCTTGCCGCCGCCAGCCAGCAGGTAGGGCGCCTTCGCGTACGCGTGGTCGCGCAGGCTGAGGATGAGCAGCTTGGGCGACAGGGGCTTGCCGGTGTTCCAGGCCGGGCACTGCGACTGGCAGCGACCGCACTCGGTGCAGGTGCTGAAGTCCAGGAGGCCCTTCCAGGTGAACTGCTCGACGTGGGCAACGCCGAACTGGTCCTTCTCCGGGTCCGCCTCCTCGAAGTCGAGTGGCTTGCCCTGGCTCGTCATCGGGCGCAGAGCGCCGAGACCGGAGCCGGCCGACCTGGTCGGCTCCCGCTTGAAGAAGATGTTGGGGAACGCCAGGAACCGGTGCCAGGCGACGCCCATGGTGACGTTGAGGGAGATGACGATCAGCCACGTCATCGAAATAATGATCTTGATGGCGGCGGCGACGCTGACGCCGTCCGCCCAGCTGGGCAGCACCGCACCGACCGCGTGGCTGACCGGGGTGGCCCAGAACGGGAACTCGAAGTGGTCGGTGGCGACCTTGAAGCCCCGGATCACGAAGCCGAAGATCAGGACCAGAAGCACGATCCACTCGACGAAGTAGCCCTGCCACATGGTCGAGCCGGTGAACCGGGATCGCCCTCCTGGGCGGGTCGGCCGGTTGCGCAGCCGGATCGCCATCAGCACCAGGATGCCGACCAGACCCAGCACCCCGATGATCTCGGTGACCAGGCCGAAGATCGTCCAGTGCCCGATGATCGGCAGGCCACCGTCGGTGGTGACCACCTCGAAGTACGCCTCGAGCACCAGCAGCGACAGCACGACGAAGCCGACCATCACGAACCAGTGCGCGGCGCCCACCACGCCCCACTTGAGCATCCGGGTGTGGCCGGCCGTCTCCACCAACATGGTCCTGGCGCGGGCGATCCTGTCGGAGAACCGCTCCGGCGCGGGCTGACCGAGCCGGATGACTGCCACCATCTTCAGGACCGCACGCACCGCAAGCCACACCGCCACGGCGGTGATGGCGGCCGCGAGGATCGTGGTGACGATCTGGACGCTGCCCATCGAGTTGGCCTCCCCGGTCTGCTGCCTGATGACCTCGCTCTGCTCGGTCATGCAGTGCAGCCTACGCGAAGGTTACCCAGCGGTAACGTGAGTCATCTCGCAGTAGGCCGCGCTGCCTGCGCACACCATAGGGGGCCCCACCCGATCCTGCTGGGCAGGGGCTCGACGGGGTGACGTGGGACCGTCGACGCGACGGTCTGCTCGGATCAGCGCCAGCGGGAGAGCAACGCCAGCGAGGCGACCATCGCACCGAAGCCGACGGCGAGGTTCCAGTAACCCCACGCCATGACCGGGTACTCCTGCTCGGACAGGTAGTAGAGCACCAGCCAGCCGATCCCGACCACGATCAGGGCGACCGCGGTGACCGGCAACCACACCGGGCTAGGCTTGCGCGACGACGCCGTCGTCGTCGGACGAACGTCCGTCGGCGGGGTGTACACCTTCTTCTTACGGACCTGAGACTTGGGCACGGCGCTCTCCAGAGGGGTGACGACCTCGTCCGGCCTGACAACCGGGCGCGGGGGCGACGGTCCATGGCCAATAATGTTCGAGAGCTAGCGTAGTCCCGATTGGCCGCCCGGACCACGAATGGGGTCAGGCCGGTGCACGGAGTGACCGAAAGAGGCGGGACTGTTCGCATCACCGGCCCGGCCGGCACGGACCGATCCCCGACACGCGGAAGGAACGCTCGGTGGAGTACACATCCGGCGCAACCTCCTGGCAGAAGGTCCTCCGACGGGCCGCCGCCGGGCTGCTGCCCCGGCGACCGCGTCAACGCCGTCCGGGCTGGTCCATCGGGGTTCCCCTGATCGCCGCGGCGGCCGGGTTGCTCTTCACCACCACCGCGACCACAGCCGGCGGCACCGCTCTCCGGGAGGACCGGCGACCCCAACTCAACCAGCTCATTGAGGACCGACGCGAGCAGGTGGCGGCCAGCGAACGCCGCGCCGCCACGCTGCGCGGTGAGGTCGAGCAACGGACCAACACGCTGGCCGGCTCGGACGCCCCCATCAAGGATCAGCAGAATCGCGCCCAGGGCAGCCTCCAGAACGCCGGGTTCACCGCCCTCGGCGGGCCCGGGGTCACCGTCGAGCTGAACGACGCGCCACAGATCGACCAGACGCAGTCGGACGCCAGCAACGACGACCTGGTGGTGCATCAGGGGGACGTGCAGGCGGTGGTCAACGCGCTCTGGGCCGGCGGAGCCGAGGCCATGTCAATCATGAACGTCCGCGTGCTCACCACCAGCGCGGTACGCTGCGTCGGTAACACCCTGCTACTTCATGGCCGGGTGTACTCCCCACCGTTCAAGATCGTGGCAATCGGCGATCCCGCTGCCCTCCAGCAGGCCCTCGCCAGCTCTGAGGGAGTCCGGTTGTTCAAGGACGCGGTCGACGACTACCAGCTCGGTTACAAGGAGACGGCCTCCACGGTGCGAGTTCCGGCATTCGAGGACTCGACCGCCCTGCGCTCGGCTACGGTGCCCAGATGAGCGGGCCGGACGATCGTCGCGACGGGCGACACCGGGATCAGACCGACGAGCCCACCGCCTTCCTACCCAAGTTCGACAGGCCCGAGTCGACACCCGGCCGACCGGCCCCGGCCGGCAACTGGCCGGAGCCGGTGCTGCCTCCACGAGCCGAGCAACCGACGCTGCCGAGCGCCAGCCGACCCGAGCCGACCGAGACCCCGGGCCGCCCGAGTGCCGAAGCACCGCCGCCCTGGCCGGGCACGGCAGCTCCCGGGTCGGGCCCGCACGGCGGCGCGGGGGTCCCGCCCACGAGCCCTCCCGGCCGACCGACCGCCACCAACCAGGGCCCGGTTCGGCCCGCTGCCCCCGGCAACGCCCCGACCCGACCCCCCGCGCCCAGCGCCGCGCCGACCCGACAGCCGACCGCAGGCAGTCCGCCCGGCGCGGGAGTCCCGCCAACTGCCGCCCCGACCCGGCCGGCCACGCCCGCCGGGCCGCCGCCGCCGACCCGGCCGACCAGCTCCGGCACCCCGAGCCGGCCGGTCCCCTCCGGCCCCTCGACGCCGCCGCTGGCCGACTCGCCGACCGCGTACATCCCGCAGGTCACCGCCCGGCCCGTGCGGCCGACCGGCTCCCCGGCCACCCCGGTCTCCCCGGCCGCCCCCGACCGCGTCGCAGCGGCCGGGCAGGAAGGCTTCGCATCGACCGGGCCGAGCCGGGTGCCGCCAACCGGGCCAGGCCGGGTCCCGCCGAGCGCTGGCGGGGATCCGGCCGCCACCGCGCTGATCCCGGCCGTGCCCTCCACACCCGCCACCAGACCTCCGACCATGGACTCGACAGCGTTGATGGGTGCCGTCCCCCGCACAGCGGTCCCCGAGGAGCGAACCGGCGGCAACTCCGCCGACCCTCCCCAACCCCGACGCGGCGAGCGGGTGGTCCAACTCCGGCCGCACCAGACCGGCGAGGGCTACAAGAGCGTCTACTCCGAGCTCACCCGCCCGTCGATCGGCTCGCGCCTGCGCACCGGCGTCCGGGTCACCGGCGAGGTCCTGATCACCTTCGGCCTGGTGGTCCTGCTCTTCGCCGGCTACGAGGTCTGGGGCAAGTCGGCAATCGTCGACGCCCACCAGAACGACCTCACCAACGAGTTGGCTCAGGCGTGGGGCCCGACCGACAACCCGACTGTCGCCCCATCGGTGGGCCCGAGCGTCAAACCGTCCCCACCGGTACGCGGCAAGCCTCTCGCGGGCCTCTACATCCCCAAGCTCGACAAGAACTGGGTAGTCGTCGAGGGCGTCACTCAGCAGGACATCCGCTTCGCCCCCGGCCACTACCCGACCAGTGCGCTCCCCGGCCAGGTGGGCAACTTCTCCGTCGCCGGCCACCGCAACCGGGCCACCTTCTGGCGGCTGGACGAGCTGGACGAGGGCGACCCGATCGTGGTCGAGAGCAAGACCGACTGGTACGTCTACCGGGTGTCGCAGACCCGGATCGTCAAGCCGACCCAGGTCGAAGTGGTGGCGCCGGTGCCCGGCGAGCCGGACAAGAAGGCAACCAAGCGGATGCTCACCCTCACCACGTGCAACCCGAAGTTCGACAACTACCAGCGCCTGATCATCCACGCCGAACTGGATCGCACCCAACCCAAGTCCGCGGGCCGTCCGGCGGAGCTGGGAGGCTGACCCGATGTACGCGTTCATTTGGCGCAAGCTGCCGTTCGGCGTGGTCGGAAAGTTGACCGGCTCGGTGCTGCTGGTGGCCGCCACGGTCGCCCTGCTGTGGTATGTCGCCTTCCCCTGGGCCGAGCCCCTGCTGCCCTTCGACGACGTGCAGGTCGAGTCCGGCGTACCCGCCGAGACCGGTGGCGACCCGGTGACCGTGGAGACCCCGGCGGCCGGCGACGAGCACGAGCTGCCGTACGACACCGACCAGAACAACTCCGCGCCTCCCTCCCCGAGCAGGTGACCATGCGCGTCCTGGTGATCGACAACTACGACTCCTTCGTCTTCAACCTCGTGCAATACCTGGGCCAGCTCGGCGTGGACTGCGAGGTCCGCCGCAACGACGAGATCGACGTGGCCGAGGTGGGCACGGCCGGCGCGGACGGCATCCTGCTGTCGCCCGGACCGGGCAGCCCGGACCGGGCCGGCATCTGCCTGGACGTCATCCGGGAGTACGCGGGCAAGCTGCCGATCTTCGGTGTCTGCCTCGGCCACCAGGCGATCGGCGAGGCGTTCGGGGCGACAGTGACGCGCGCCCCCGAGCTGCTGCACGGAAAGACCTCCGAGGTACGACACCACTCGGTGGGCGTACTCGCCGGCCTGCCCGACCCGTTCACCGCCACCCGGTACCACTCGCTCGCCGTGCTGCCCGAGACGCTCCCCGACGAGCTGGAGGTCACCGGCTGGACCGGCTCCGGCGTGGTGATGGCGATGCGGCACCGGACGCTGCCCATCGAGGGCGTCCAGTTCCACCCGGAGTCGGTGCTCACCGAGGGCGGTCACCTGATGCTGGCCAACTGGCTGGCCAGTTGCGGTCACCCCGAGGCGCTGGAGCGCGCGCCCGCGCTGGCCGCCGAGGTCGACGCCCGCCGCCTTGCGGCCTTCGCCACCACCTGAGGCGGCGGCCCGATCACCGGATCATCGTGACCCCGTGCGGGCCGGGTCAGCCCCGCAGTGCGTCCTGGATCGCGGGGTTCGCGGGCGAGCGCACCGCTGGCGGTCGGTCGCGCACTGCGTCCCAGGCCGCCTTGCCACTGGCGAAGTAGTCCCGAACCGACTTCTCGGCAAGCAGCGCAGCACCACAACCGTCGCAGCGGGCGGGCACCCCGTCGACGTCGAGGCCGAGATGCCGGCACAGCGTCACCGCCCGGGACAGGTGGTACGACTGGGTGACGATCAGGGCCCGCTCGACGCCGTACACCTCGCGCGCTCTCGCGCAGCTGTCGTAGGTATCCAGGCCGAACGGATCGGCCACCACCCGACGCCTGTCGACACCGCGCTCGGAGAGGTACGTCGTCATCACCGCCGGCTCGTCGCCGGACGCGCCACCGCCGTCGCCCGACACGAGGACGACAGTGGCCCGCCCGCGGGCCACCAACTCGGCGGCGGTGTCCAGGCGACCGGCGAGACGGTCGCCCGGCCGCTGCCGATCGGCTGCCACCTCGGTGCCGAGGACGATCACCACGTCGGCGGACGGCGCGTCGGCGGCGGCGAACACGTGGCCGCGTGCGGCGAGCGTCGTCCACAGCCACGGGGAGCTGGCGAGCACCAGCACGACGAGGCCCGCGACGGCCAGCCGGCGGAGGCGTCGAGGCCACCGCCGCACCGCCCCGACCGGGGACGATTCAGCCTCGGTCATGCCGATGCCCGCGGGTGGTCTAGGGCCTGTTTCATAAGGGCGGTCGAGCCGAGGCGGAGTCCGGGCGGCGATCCGGCAAGGCGCGGTTTCGTCCGGATACCGGTGTCGTATCCGGACGAAACCGCAACGCCGCCGGTCGTCGTCCGGGCCCGCCGTAGGCCGACCAGTTCTTATGAAACAGGCCCTAGTCCTGGGGCCGGCTCGGCGGGGGCGGGAACGGGAAACCGATGCCGCCCCCGTTGCCGGGAGGAGTGGTCGGCGTGCCAGTGGGCGTGCCCGACGGCGTGACCGACGGCGTCGGGTCGCTCTCCGGCTCCGGCTGACTCACCTTGATGGTCACCTTCGTGCCGGTGGGCTTCTTCTCCTTGCCGTTCGGGCTCTGGTCGGTGACCTTGCCGGCCTGGTCGGCGGGCACCTCCGGCCCGTCCTGTGCGACGGGCGTGAACCCGGCGTTCTGGAGAACGCGGGTGGCCTCCGCCTGGCTCAGCCCCACGACGTCCGGCACGTCGCGAATCTTGCCGTTCGAGACCGTGAGCGTCACCTTCGTGCCCTCGGGAACGCTCTCGCCCTCGGGCGGCTCGACCTTGAGGACCTCGTCCTCGCTAGCCTCGTCGTTGACCGTCTTGATGTCGTACTTGAGCTTCGCCTCGGTAAGCCGGGCGATGGCGCTGTCGCTCTTGCTGCCCTTGAGCCCGGCGGGAACGCGCACCTCGGGCTTGCCGCCACAGAGCTGAATGGTGACCGTGCCGTTCTGCTTCACCTGGGTGGTCGGCACCGGAAGCTGCTTGACGACAGTGCCCTCGGTGCAGTCACTCGCCAGCACCGGGTCACCCACCTGAGCGGACAGACCGGCTTTCTGGATCTCGGCGATCGCCACGTCCCGGGTCTTACCTGTGAGGGTGGGCACCGACTTCAGGTCCTTGTCCTGCTGCATGTTCCAGAGCAGGGCGGCGACCAGGGCGATCACCGCCAACACGCCGACCGCGCTGAACGTCGCAATCAGCCAGGAGGACGCCTTGCGCTGGCGCGGGTCACCCACCCGAGCGGGCATCTGCCCGGTCTGCTGCCCACGGCCGGAAGCCGGATAGCCGCCCCCACCGCCGGCCGGGGCCATCGCCACCGTCTCCGCCTCGCGCAGCACAGGGGTGGCCAGCACGGGCCGGCCGGCGGCGGCGCGGAGCAGGTCGGCCCGCATCTCGCCGGCGCTCTGGTAGCGGTTGAGCGGGTTCTTCGACAGCGCCTTGAGCACGATCGCGTCGACGGCCGGCGTGACGTCCGGGTTGATGTCGCTGGGTGTCGGCGGCGTCTCCCGTACGTGCTGGTACGCGACGCTGACCGGGCTGTCCCCGACGAACGGCGGGTGCCCGCAGACCAGCTCGAAGAGCACGCAGCCGGCCGCGTACACGTCGGAGCGCGCGTCGACGGACTCGCCGCGTGCCTGCTCCGGGGAAAGATATTGAGCCGTGCCGATCACTGCGCTGGTCTGCGTCATGGTGGTCGCACCGCTGGCGAGCGCGCGGGCGATGCCGAAGTCCATCACCTTGACCTGGCCGGTCTGGGTGAGCATCACGTTGCCGGGCTTGATGTCCCGGTGGATGATGCCGTGCCGGTGGCTGAACTCCAGGGCGGCGCACATGTCGGCGCAGATCTCCAGCGCCCGGCGCGGCTGCAACCGCCCCTCGGCGCCGAGGACCTCCTTCAACGTCCGCCCGTTGACGAACTCCATGACGATGAACGGCAGCGTCTCACCGGTCGGCGCGGTCTCCTCGCCGGTGTCGTAGACCGCCACGATCGCCGGGTGGTTGAGCGAGGCGGCGTTCTGCGCCTCCCGACGGAACCGCATCTGGAACGTCGCGTCCCGGGCGAGGTCGGTGCGGAGCATCTTGATCGCGACGTCCCGACCGAGCCGGAGATCGCGACCACGGTGCACCTCGGCCATGCCGCCATAGCCGAGCAGCTCGCCGACCTGGTACCTGCCACCGAGCAGGCGGGCCTGCGCTGTCATCGCGTCTGTCGTCCTTCGCTCGTCGTCGTCCCGCCGTCGCCCGGCTGGAGTCGTACCTCTCGACGGTACGACGTCCGGGTCGGATCGTCGCGCCCGTCGAGTCGTAGCGCGCCGGACGCCACGGTGCGCGGCGCCAGCCCGGCGGATACGCCGGCCTGGGACTGCTTCCGTAGGTTGTAGGAAATCACGCCGGAGCAGAGCAGGACCAGCACGGCCAGCAGGATGGCGAGAAGCACCATTCCGGGCCGGGACCGCTGCGGCTGGGGTGCTGGCGTCGCCGGGCCGGCCTGCCGGACGTACGCCGGCGGGTGTTCCTGCCGTGGCGGCCCGGACGGCACCGCCGCCGCACCGCGCGGGTAGCCGTTCGGTGCGCCCTGTGGCCGGGCGGGCTGGACGGCCGGCGCGACGGCGGTGGGGCGTGGCTGTTGGGCGGGCGCGATCGCGGTCGGCCTCTGCCCGGCCGCCCCCGCCGGGCGGGCAGTCGGCGGACGCATCTGGTGCGCCTGCGGCACCTGGGCCCGGCCGGGCGCGGCGGGTGAGGCGGGCGCCCCGGAGACCGGCCCGGAGTTGGCGCCGGCCCGGGCCTGTTGGGAGAGCGTGGCCTTGAGCTGACGGGCGACCCCGGCGAGTGCGGCGGCGCTCGGCCAGCGGGCGGCCGGGTCCTTGGCCAATGCCCGTTCGACAAGGGCGCGCACCTGCGGAGGGATGTCGGCCGGCAGTGGCCGGGGTGTCTCCCGGACGTGCCGCATCGCGATGTCGAGGGGGTTGTCGCCCTCGAACGGTCGCCGACCGGCCAGGCACTGGTAGGCGACCACGCCGAGGGCGTACACGTCGGACGCCGGGGTGGCCACGCCGCCGGTGGCCTGCTCCGGCGAGATGTACGAGGCGGTGCCGAGAACCGAACCGGCGGCGGTGAGCTGGCCGACCATGTCGGAGCGGGCGATGCCGAAGTCGGTGAGCACCAGCGTGCCGTTCGGCCGGACCAGCAGGTTGCCCGGCTTCACGTCGCGGTGCACGATGCCCTTCTCGTGCGCGGCGTGCAGCGCGTCGGCGGCCTGAGCGACGAGGGCCATCGTGCGCGCCGGAGTGAGCCGGCCGACCCGGCTCAACGTGGACGACAGGGCGTCACCCTCGACGTACTCCATGACCAGGAAGGCGATCTGCTGGTCGTTGCCGAAGTCGTAGACGTCCACCACGCCGGGGTGGTTGATGGTGGCCATGGTGCGAGCCTCGCCACGGAACCGCTCGCCGAAGTCCGGGTCGTCGAGCAGGGCGGGGAGCAGGCTCTTCACCGCGACCGTCCGGCCGAGCACCTGGTCGGTGCCGCGCCAGACGTCGCCCATGCCGCCGCTGGCGATCCGCTCGTCGAGGCGGTAGCGGTTGCCGAGCTGCACGCCGGGGCTGAGCATGTCAGCGACCCCCTGGGTCGGCGATGGCGGCCTTCATGATCTGGCCGGCGATCCGAGCCGCCTCGGCGCTACCACCGGGGCCGGCCTGCTCCAGCATGACGCAGACCGCAGAGACCGCGTTGCCGTTCTTGTCCAGGGCGTAGCCGATGAACCAGCCGTGGTCGGGCCGGTCCGGAGCGGACTGGGCGGTACCGGTCTTGCCGCCGACCGTGTAACCGCTGATCGCGGCATTCTTGCCGGTGCCGTTCCGGACCACGCTGACCATCATTTCGCGCAGGTCGGCGGCGACCTGCGGCTCGACGGGCTGGCGCAGCTCCCGCGCGCTTGCGGTGTAGTAGCTGGTGGTCCGGTCCGGAGCGAGCAGCTGCCGCACCAGGTACGGCCGCATCTGACTGCCGTTGTTCGCGATAGCGCCGGCGATCATCGCGCCCTCGAGGGGCGTCATCCGGACGTTGTTCTGGCCGATCGAGGACTGGGCCAGTGCGGCCTGGTCGGTGCTGCCGTCCGGGTTCTGGATGTCCCCGGTCCGGCTGGCCGCCGTGGGCAGGCCACCCTCGCCCAGGTGGCCGACGGTCAGGTCCTCCTGCTCGAAGCCGAACTGCCGGGCCTTCTCCTTGAGGGTCTCGGCGCCGAGCCGCACGCCGAGCTGGGCGAAGCCCGTGTTGCACGAGTAGGTGACCGCATCCAGCAGGGTGACCTTCGGATCCGGGCAGATCGAGGAAGCGGCGTTACGGATCGGGGTGCCCGACGTGGGCGGGGTCCAGCTGGATCCGGCCGGGATCTGGGTGGCCTTGGTGATGCCGTTCTCCAGCGCCGCCGCGGCCACCACGATCTTGAAGGTGGAGCCCGGCGGCAGCGTCTCGGCGAGCGCGCGGTTCTTCAGCGGTTCGGCCGGGTCCTTCTCCAGCTTGTTGTACGCCGCGGTTGCCTCGGTGCCAGTGTGGCTGGCCAGCGGGCTCGGGTCGAAGCTGGGCATGGAGACCAGCGCCTGCACCGCGCCGGTACGAGGGTCGATGGCGATCGCCGCGCCCTTCTTCGCCCCCACCTCGTTGTTGCGCAGCTGGTCGTACGCCACGTCCTGCGCCCGCTTGGAGAGCGTGAGCAGCACGTTGCCGCCACCGGTGTCGTCGCCGGTGAACATGTCCTTCAACCGGTCGCCGATCAACTGGTCGCTGGTGCCGGCCAGGAAGTCGTCTTCCACTTCCTCGATGCCGGTTTCGGCGAGATTGACCGGCTTGAAGCCGAGCACGTGGGCGTACTTGGGGCCGCCCGGATAGGTGCGCAGGAACTTCAGCTTGCCGGTGGTCTCCTTGCTGGTGGCCAGCGCGGTGCCGCCGGCCTCGATGTTGCCGCGCTTGCGCTTGTAGTCGGCAACCTGGACCCGACCGTTGTAGTCACTGGTGCGGTATTCATCCGCCTTGTAGGCCTGGATCCAGTTGAGGTTGGCGAAGAGCAGACCGAACAGGACCATGACGACGACGCCGACGCGGCGCAGTGGTGCGTTCACGGCTTGATCACCTCCGTGAGAGCACCGTGCAGTTGCTCGGGCGGGCCACCGCTGGGACGAGCCGCCTTGCCGCTGCCTCCACCGGTCACCGGTCGGCGGGCACCGTCGGAGACCCGCAGCAACACCGCGATGAGCAGCCAGTTGGCCATCAGCGACGACCCACCGGCGGACAGGAACGGGGTGGTCTGACCGGTCAGCGGGATGAGCTTGCTGATCCCACCAACGATCACGAAGACCTGGAGGCCGAGGGTGAACGCCAGACCGCCGGCGAGCAGCTTGCCGAACGAGTCCCGAACCGCGAGCGCGGCGCGCAGCCCACGCTCCACGATCAGCAGGTAGACGACAAGCAGCGCAGAGAGGCCGAAGAGGCCGATCTCCTCACCGATGCCGGCGAAGATGAAGTCGTTCTGCACCTCGGGCAGGATCTCCGGCTGACCGCCGCCGGGCCCGGCACCGAAGAGCCCGCCAGTGCCCAGGGCGAGCAGCCCCTGCACGAGTTGGTAGCCCTTGTCGGTCGGGTCGGCGAACGGGTCGAGCCAGATCTCCGCCCGCACGTAGAAGTTGGCGAACGGCCCGCCGACCGTCGAACCGAGGACGTAGGCGAGGTACGCGCCGCCGAAGAAGAGGACCAGGCCGATCAGCAGCCAGCTGACCCGTTCGGTGGCGATGTAGAGCGTCACCACGAACATGCCGAAGTAGAGCAGCGAGGTGCCCAGGTCCTTCTCGAAGACCAGCACCAGGACGCTGATCAGCCAGACGCCGACCACCGGGCCGAGGTCGCGGCCACGCGGGAAGTCGATGCCGAGGAAGCGCCGACTGGCCAGCGACAGCACCTCGCGCTTGCGCACCAGGTAATAGGCGAAGAAGACCAGCAGCGCCAACTTGGCGAACTCACCAGGCTGGATGGAGAAGCTGCCCACCCGCACCCACAGCTTCGCGCCGTTGATCTCGGAGATGCTCGACGGCAGCACCGCCGGGATCATCACCAGCACGATGCCGGCCAACCCCAGGGTGTACGCGTACCGCGAGATCGACCGGTGGTCGCGCATGATCGCGAGCAGGCCGGCGGCGAGGACCACCGCACCGAGTGTCCAGGCCAACTGGCGCCCGCCCTGCCCCGCGAAGACCGCCAGGGTCTCCCGCTCGGCCACCGGGGCGTCGCCCAGGTCGATCCGGCGGAGGAAACCCACGCCGAGCCCGTTGAGCAGGGCCACCGCCGGCAGCAGTGCCGGGTCGGCGAACGGGGCGAGGAACCGGATGACCAGGTGCAGGCCGAGGAAGACCGCGCCGAGCGCGGCGGCCGGCATCCAGAAGTCCGAGGTGACCGTGTCCAGCAGGTTCGCCTCGACGGTCGCCCCGTACGCGGCCACCAGCGCCATCGCGAGCAGCAGCAGGTACAGCTCGGCGTTGCGGCGCGACCGCGCCAGGCGTACGCCGGATTGCTCGCCCGCGTTCGCGGGCGAGGGTGCCGGTGTGGCCGCTACGGTCACGGGTGGAGTCCTCAGGATCTCAGCCGACGCTCACTCAGGAGACCGGCAACCGGCCGGGTCGAGCGCCGGCGTGGCCGAGTCGGAGGGCGTGACGTCGGGTGTGGTGGTCGCGCCGGCCCCACCGAGAGCGGTGGTGGCACCGACGGTCGGGCTTGCGCTGACAACCCCGTTGGGGGTCGGCGACGCGTTGGCGCTCGGGCTGCCGTTCGGAGTCGGCGTTGACCCGATCGGCGTGGGCGTCGGTGTGGGCGTGCTGCCCCCGGTGACTGTCGCGTCGAGCGGGCAGAGTGGCTTCAGGTTGGGGTTGCTCGGCGTGTCGCTGGTCAGCTCGGCGAGCTGACGCTCGGCGTCCGGCTCACTCTTGGCCCGGATGCCGACCTTGACGGTGTCCTGCGCGGCGACCGTGAGGTCGTCCAGGCGGGTGCCGCTACGGCGGTGCACGCTGGACAGGTCCATCCCGGCGATCTGACCCTGGACGCCGCGGAAGACGGCGACCTGGCCCTCTTCGGTGGCACCCACGTAGTACTGCCGCTGGGTGTACGTCCAACCGCCGAACGCCGCACCGCCGACGATCAGCAGCAGGGCCAGCGCCATGGCGGCGGTCCGGACCGGGCGTCGCTTCGGTCGGTCGGCGTCATCGTCGGAGGCCGCCGGCTCCTCCGGCACGGCCGGGCGCGGCGCGGAGAGCGCCGAGGCTCGGGCGGCCGGAGTCGAGTCGTCGGCGGAGGTCGCCATTCCACGGTCCTGGGCGGCGGCGCCGCCCACGATCGGGCTCGCCTCGACGATGTCCTGATCCGTGGCGTCGGCGATGATCACCGTGATGTTGTCCGGCCCACCGCCGCGCAGCGCGAGCTGCACCAGCCGCTCGACGCACTGCTGCGGGTCGGCGTACTCCCGCAGGGTCTCGCCGATGGTTTCGGCGCTGACCACACCCGAGAGGCCGTCGCTGCAGATCAGGTACCGGTCGCCGGGCATGACCTGGCGAACCGAGTATTCCGGGTCGATGTCCCGACCGTCGAGGGCGCGGGTGAGCAGCGACCGCTGCGGGTGGCTGCTCGCCTCCTCGGCGCTGATCCGGCCTTCGTCGACGAGCATCTGGACGTACGTGTCGTCCTTGGTGATCTGCGCGAACTCGCCGTTGCGCAGCAGATAGGCCCGCGAATCGCCGATGTGGACCATTCCCAGCTTGCTGCCGGTGAAGAGGGTCGCTGTCAGCGTGGTGCCCATCCCCTCCAGCTGCGGGTTGGCGTCCACCGTGTCGCGGAGTTGTTGGTTGGCGGTGCCCACGGCCGAACGCAACGCGTCGACGAGAGCGTCCCCAGGGACGTCCTCGTCGAGCGGCGCCATGGCACCGATGACGATGTTGCTGGCGACGTCACCGGCGGCCATACCGCCCATGCCGTCGGCAACGGCGAGTAACCGCGGCCCGGCGTAGACGGAGTCTTGATTGCCGTCTCGGATCAGACCGCGGTCGCTGTGGGCCGCATAGCGCAGGGTCAGAGTCATGGCCGTAATTCGAGGGAAGTGCGGCCGATCCGGATCGGCACGCCGAGGGGGACGGGGGTTGGTCCGGAGACCTTAGCGCGATCGAGGTACGTGCCGTTAGTCGAGCCGAGGTCCTCGACGTACCACTGCCCGTCACGTGGCACGAGCCGGGCGTGTCGCGCGGAGGCGTAGTCGTCGGTGATGACCAGGGTGGAGTCCTCAGCCCGACCGATGGTGATCTGCGCTTCACCGAGAGTGATTTTCGTGCCGGCCAGCTGACCGGCCGTCACCACCAGCTGGTGCGCCGCTCTGCCCCGCTTCACCTTCGCTGGCTTGGCCGCCTGCCCCGTCGAGGCGCCCACCGCGCGTGGCGCGGCCACCAGGCGACCGGACCGGGCGCCCGCGAAGAGGTCCCGGCGGATCACGCCGACCACAGTGAACACGAAGATCCACAGCAGGATGAGGAACCCGAACCGGGCAACGGTGATGACCAGTTCCGGCAAGGCGGGTCAGCCGTCCACGCGGAAGGTCAGCGTCGTCGTCCCGAGCTGGACCATGTCACCGGGGTTGAGCGCGACGGCGGAAACCCGCTGCCCGTTCACCATGGTGCCGTTGGTCGAACCCAGATCCGTCAGCACGACCTGGCCACCGTCGAAATCGAGCCGGGCGTGTCGCCGGGAGATGCCGACGTCGGGCAGACGCAGGTTGGCCTGGTCGCCGCGACCGATCACCGTCGACCCCATCTGGAGCGGGTAGGTGCGACCGTCGCCGGAGACCAGTCGCACGTTGCGACCGCCACCGTGCCCGGGCGGCGGGCCGTAGCCACCGCCCTGGTCGTACGCGGGGTAGGCGGGCGGGCCGGCGTCGTAGCCGGGTGCCGACACCGGGGCGACCTCGCCGCCGGTGTAGACCTCGGCCGTGACACGGAACATGCCCGTGTCCAGACCCTCGCCTCGCTCGATCTCGACGATCACGTCGCCGTAGACCGTCCACGCCTGCTCGCCGATGAACTCCGCCTGCGACTGGGCCAACTCCTGGGCCAGCGCAGCGGCGTACGGCGCCAGCCGACTGTGGTCGAACGGCGAGAGATCGATCACGTAGCGGTTGGGCACCAACGTGCGCCCACCGGCCAGGATCGCCTTGTGCGCCTCGGCCTCCCGCTGCATGGCGTTGAGGATCTCCACGGGGTGGACCACCCCTTTGAAGACCTTGGCGAAGGCCCCTTCGACCAGGCCTTCCAGACGCTTCTCGAAGCGTTGCAGCACGCTCACCGGCTCCTCCTCGGGTCCCGAGGACATGATGGTATCCGGCCGGCGCGCGCGCAGCTCACACGCCGCTCGGCCGGCTGCTCTCGGCCCGTTCGGAAGGGCCGGGACTGTCGTGCTAATCTTTCGTCCGCCACGAACGGTAATCGCTCGTGGCGAGCGTCGGGAACAGCGTAGTATTCCCGGGGCCCGTTGGAGACAGCGGGGCCGGGCGGCTAGAGTGTTCCGGGTTGTGCCACGGGGATGTGGCGGAATGGCAGACGCGCACGGTTCAGGTCCGTGTGCCCGAAAGGGCGTGGGGGTTCAACTCCCCCCATCCCCACCACCGACGAGGGCTCCGCTTCATGCGGGGCCCTTCCGTCATATCGGGGCGTGCTGGACGTCACGCTATGCTCCGATGGATTCTGCCTCCGATGGACCAGGAGTGGCGTGTGAGTGTCGCGTTGGTGACAGGGTCGGGTGGTCTGATCGGCTCCGAGGCGGTCCGGCATTTCGCCGGCCTCGGTCTGGATGTCGTCGGTATCGACAACGACATGCGCCGGTACTTCTTCGGCGAGGACGGCTCCACCTCGTGGAGCCTGGAACGGCTCGGCCGTGATCTGGGTAACGCGTACACCCACTTCGCGGTGGACATCCGGGACCGGGACGGCCTGGAGCAGGTGTTCAAGAAGTACGGCTCGGACATCGCCGTGGTGATCCACAGCGCCGCGCAGCCGAGCCACGACTGGGCGGCCAAGGAGCCGTTCACGGACTTCGACGTGAACGCCGGCGGCACGCTCAACATGCTGGAGAACACCCGCCGGCACGCGATCGACGCGGCGTTCATCCACTGCTCGACCAACAAGGTCTACGGTGACCGGCCCAACAGCCTGCCGCTGGTCGAGCTGGAGACCCGGTACGAGCTGCCCGAGGACCACCGCTGGTACCAGGGCATCACCGAAGAGATGTCGATCGACCACTCGCTGCACTCGGTCTTCGGCGCCTCCAAGGTCGCCGCGGACGTGATGGTCCAGGAGTACGGGCGCTACTTCGACATGAAGACCGCCTGCTTCCGGGGCGGCACCCTGACCGGCCCGGCGCACTCCGCTGCCGAGCTGCACGGGTTCCTGGCCTACCTGATGCGCTGCGTCATGGAGGGCCGGACGTACAACCTGTTCGGCTACAAGGGCAAGATGGTCCGGGACGCGATCCACTCGCACGACGTGCTGACCGCGTTCGAGGCGTTCTTCCGGGCCCCGCGGTCCGCCGAGGTCTACAACCTTGGCGGCGGCCGGCACTCCAACACCTCCCACATCGAGGCGTTCCGGATTGCGGAGGAGATCACCGGCCGCGAGGCGCAGATCAACTACGTCGAGCAGAACCGCACCGGCGACCACCAGTGGTACGTCAGCAGCATGGCCCGGTTTGAGGCGCAGTATCCGGACTGGAAGATCACTTACGACGTGCCGATGATCCTGCGGGAAATCTACGAGGCCAACGTGGACAAGTGGGTGGCCCAGCCGTGAGCACCCGAACCAAGCGCAACGTGCTCGGCGTCCTGGTCGACGCGACCGACTACGCCACGGCGACCGACGCGGTGGTGACCGCGGCACACGAGCGGCGTCCCCTCGCGCTGACCGCGCTGGCCGTGCACGGTGTGATGACCGGGGTGCTCGACCCGGCGCACAACGCGCGGCTCAACTCCTTCGACGTGGTCACACCGGACGGGCAGCCGGTGCGGTGGGCACTCAACCTGCTGCACCACGCCGGGCTCAGGGACCGGGTGTACGGGCCGACCCTGACCCTGCACGTCCTGTCGCGCTTCGCCGACGAGGGGCTACCGGTCTACCTGTACGGCTCGACCGAGGAGACCCTCGCCCGGTTGATCCCGGCCCTGGAACGGATGTTCCCCGCGCTGAAGATCGCCGGGGTGGAGCCGTCCAAGTTCCGTGCCGTCCAGCCCGGCGAGGACGCCGAGATCGCCGACCGGATCCGGTCCAGCGGTGCCCGGCTGGTCCTGGTCGGGCTCGGCTGCCCGCGCCAGGAGGTCTTCACGTACGCCATGCGGCCGCTGCTCGACATGCCGCTGATGGCGGTCGGCGCGGCCTTCGACTACCACGCCGGGCTGCTGCGCCAGCCCCCGCCGTGGATGCAGCGCGCCGGTCTGGAGTGGCTCTGGCGTCTCGGCCTGGAGCCGAAGAGGCTCTGGCGCCGCTACGTCATCCTCAACCCGGCCTACCTGGGCCGGCTCGCCGCGCAGAAGACCGGCCTGTGGAAGGCCCGCCCGCCGGCGCCGGCCACCGAGCGGCCGGCCAGCTTCTCGGTCTGAACCCGATCCGTACGACGCGAGGCCCCACCCGGCGATACCGGGCGGGGCCTCGGTCGTCCAACGACCGGTCAGACGGTCAGGGTCCAGGTGTTGATGTAGCCGGTGTCGGCCGAGTAGGTGTCCCGCACCTGAAGTCGCCAGATGCCGTCGGCGGCCTCACCGGACACGTTGACCGTGTACGTGGCGTTCACGTTGTCGGTGCTGTCCGAGGTGCTGCTGTTCTTCAGCCGGTACGAGCTGCCGTCCGGGGCGAGCAGGTCGATGACCAGGTCACCGCGGTAGGTGTGCACGATGTTCACCGCCACGGTGGAGGCCGAGGAGGCGTTGCGACCGCACCCGGAGATTGTGATCGAGCTGGTCACCGCGGAGCCGGCATCCGGGATCGACACGTCGGTGCCGTTGGCGCCGGCGCAGCCGGTGGGCGGCGGCGGGGTGCTGCCGGTGCCCACGTAGAGCAACAGGTTCGGCGAGCCCGAGCCGGGGTTGCTCACCACGTTCGGGGTCGCGTTGGCCACCAGTTGGTTGCGGACCTGAGCCGGGGTCCAGCTCGGGTTGGCGCTGGCCACCAGGGCCGCCGCTCCGACCACGTGCGGCGTGGCCATCGAGGTGCCGCTGATCGTGTTGGTCGCGGTGTTGCTGTTGTACCAGGCCGAGGTGATCGACGAACCGGGCGCGAAGATGTCCAGGCAGGTGCCGACGTTGGAGAACGACGACCGGGCATCCGAGCTGGTCGTCGAGCCCACCGTGATGGCCTCCGTGGTGCGCGCCGGCGAGGTGTTGCAGGCGTTCGCGCCGTTGTCGTTGCCGGCCGCCAGGCCGTACGTGACACCCGAGGCGATCGAGTTGCGGACGGCGTTGTCCAGCGAGCTGTTCGCGCCGCCGCCGAGGCTCATGTTCGCCACCGCCGGCTTGATCGCGTTCGCGGTGACCCAGTCGACACCGCCGATCACACCGGCGTTCGTGCCGCTGCCCGAGCAGTTCAGCACCCGTACGCCGACGAGCTGGACGGCCTTGGCCACCCCGTACGCGGACCCGCCGACGGTGCCGGCCACGTGGGTGCCGTGCCCGTTGCAGTCGTCGGCCGACCCGCCGTCCACCGCGTCGTAGCCGGAGGTGGCCCGCCCGCCGAAGTCGTTGTGGGAGAACCGGATGCCGGTGTCGATGATGTAGGCGTGCACGTTGCTCGCCGTGTTGGGGTAGGTGTAGGAGCTGTCCAACGGCAGGTTGCGCTGGTCGATCCGGTCGAGACCCCAGGAGGGCGGGTTGGTCTGCGTGCCGGAGATCGAGACGGTGTGGTTCTGCTCGACGTACGCCACCGCCGGGTCGGCCGCGATCCGCGCCGCCGCGCTCGCGCTCACCTTGGCCTCGAAGCCGCGCAGCGCCGCGCCGTAGGTGCGGGCCACAGTGCCGCCGTGGCGGCCGGAGAGCCGCTTCGCGGTGTCGCCGACCCGGTCCCGGGCCACGGCGCTGTCCTTGAGTACGACGATGTAGCTGTCCGGCACGGCGGTGGCTCCGCCGGCGGCCCGAACCACACCGACGGGTTCGGCGGCCAGGGCTGGGGTGCCGACGGCCAGCATGGTCGCCGCGGTCACCCCGATCAGCACGGACCTTCGTGGAAGACCCATCTCCTACCTCCCTCTGACCGGCGGCGGAACGTGACCACCGGTCCCAACCTCAATCGACACTCGCCGATTTAGCTGAGGGTAGATCAGCCGTCGGGCAGTTGAACATGCCGAAACGTCCATAACCTTCGAGTGATGACCCCCTACGGGCCCGCCGTCCGGGGTGAACGGGGGACGGACCCGGATTCGCCCCGCCGGGATTCGGGAAAGACTCTCGAACATGGAGAGTCAGCTCACCATCCTGCTCCCGGTCGCCGCCGTCTGGCTGGCCGCCGGCGTCGTTGCCGACGGCCTTCCCCGGCTGCGCAACACCCGCATGCTGCGCCGGCGTACCGGATGGTTGCTGGTGTTGGCCCTCACCGGCGTGACGCTCACCGCGGCCGTGCTCGGCGGCGGGCTGTTCAGCGCCGGCACCGCGCCGGTCGACCGGGCCGCCGCCGGGCTCACCCTGGCCGCCGTCCCGGCACTCGTGGCGACGGTCTGCTCGGTACGACGGATCCGCCGGCTCTGGGCCGGTGCTGGCGCGTTCGCCAGCGCCCCCGCCACCCCCGCGCCGCACGGGCTGCGCGCCGCCGCGGCCCACCCGCTCGTCGGGCTGCCACTACAGGTCACCGCCCTGGCCACGCTGCCGGCGATGATCGCGGCGGCCGGCGCCGACCTCGGAGCCGACCCCGGTGTCACCGGGCCGGCGATAACCGTGGGCGCGCTCGCGGTGGTCGCCATCGGGGTCCGGCACGCGCTCCGCCACAACCGCCTCGCCGAGCGGGCCCAGCCCACCGCCGCACGGTCAACGCGGGCGGCTGGCGCCCTGCACGTATAGCAACTCCAGGATCGACCTGGTCGCCTCGAACCAGCGGTCCAGCCAGTCCTGCGAGGGCACCGTGCCCTTCGGCGGCAACTCCATCAGCAGACCACGCAGCAACGGGTGGTCAGCCAGCGACTCGGGCGGCTGCATCGGCCAGCCCGACGGCGGGAACGACGGCTCGATCAGCGGGTTCGGGTCCAGTGAGGGCAGCGAGAGCGGAGGATCCGTCGTCTCGGAAGCGCCCTCCCGACCACTCAACTCCTGGTCGGTCGAGACCACCTCGGTCAGAACCGTGTCCCGACGAGCGCCGCGGTACTTGCCACCGAACCGCTCCGGCTTCGCCGGACCGGTGGTGAGGTTGTCTGAACCGATCGTCGTCATCCGTCTCGCCTACTCGCTCGGTTGCGGGCCGGTGCGGCGGGTCGTCGACCAGCGCCGTACCGACCGGTTCAACGAGACGGGGGCGCTGTGGCGACGGGAATCCCGACGGAACCTCGCCGACCGCCACCGCGACGCGCCTCCTGGGGACACGGCAAAGTCCCCGTCCGGCGAACCGGACGGGGACTCCACTGACCACTCGGTCAGACCGCGCCGAACACACCACCCCTGGTGTTCGCGACGAAGGCGTGCCAGTCACCCGGCGCGAAGACCAGGGCGGGCCCCGCCTTGTCCTTCGAGTCCCGCACTCCGACCGCCCCCGTCACGTACGCCACCTCCACGCAGTTGTCACAGTTCGGCCCGCTCTTCGAGCTCTTGAACCATGCTGCCTGCGTCAGGTCCACGGGGAACCCTTTGGTCGCCATTTCCACAACGGCTCCTCTGCCAGTTTTGCGATGTGTGCGACGGACTCCTCCGGACGTATGGCCGCAGCGCGGATGTGATCGAAGATGAAGCTGTACTTCTGTAGTTCGTCGCTCTTCTCGAGGAAGAGCCCACCCGTGGCGTTCTCCGCGTACACAACATCCGGATCACCGGGCTCAGGGAAGCTGAGGATCGTGAACGTGCCGTCCATGCCGGCGTGCGCACCCACCTCGAAGGGCAGGATCTGCAGCGTCACGTTCGGCAACTCGGCCACCTCGACCAACCGCTTGAGTTGACCGCGCATCACCTCGTCCCCGCCCACCGGCCGACTTACCACCGCCTCATCGAGCACCACCCACAGATCGACCGGATCGTCCTGGGTCAATAACGACTGACGACCCAAACGGACACGCACCCTTTGATGTACCTGATCCGCCGTGAAGTCCGGCCGAGCGGCGCGGATCATGGCCCCGGCGTACTCCTCGGTCTCCAGAAGACCCGGAACGACCTGCTGTTCGTACGCCCGGATCGAACTCGCCGCCGCCTCCAGCCCGACGTACGCGCCGACGAGCACCGTGCTGTAGGGGTGCCACCAGCCCTTTTGGCGGGCCTCCCGGGCGATCTGCACGAGTTCGTCGCTCTCGGCGCCGACCACGCCGTAGATCCGCAGCATGTCCCGCACGTCGCGAGGGGTGGCCGTGGTGTGGCCGGTCTCGATCCGGGAGACCTTCGACGCCGAGCACTCCAACTGTTCGGCGACCACCTCGATGGTGATCCCGGCGGACTCCCGCTGGCGACGCAGCTCGGCCCCGAGCCGCCGCCGTCTGATGGTGGGACTGCGCCGCTCACTCATCGCGCAACCCGTGAGTCTCTGGTCCCCGCCGCTGGCTGCTCGACCCCACTCGGGCTACCTCCGGTAACGCGCCACTGGGTGACACCCGCCGGGGGCGCGATCGTCGACCGGCGAGCGTTCGCGACGAAGGGGGTGGTGCCGGTCCTCGGCCGGCCGCGACGGGCGAAACCGGCTCTCAGTGTGCCGTCCGCACGCGGATGGCTTCAATAGGCCGTTCGCGCGACACGCTCACGTATCGGCAAAAGTCGACGTGCAACTTGCATGAAGCACGTCCCTGATGCACTCTGTCCGTATGGCACGGATCACTCAGCGTCTCCGTTCGGTCCCTCGGAGTGGTGACCCCACCGATCCGGGGAAGCCGGGCACGACGCGGGCCCGGCCCACGACACCTGCTCCGGGGTAAAGACCCCGCCGCTGCAAGCCGGCAAGCTGCGGCGGCGGGCGCGGCTCCCGGAAGCAACCGGGTGGTGGTCGGGTGGCGGCACGTCACCAGCGGGTACGGCCCGACCACCGCCATCCGCACCACCGGTTCACGAGGCACGACCCCGTCACCGGCCGAGACGTCCCCCGTTCAGGCACCGCCGGCGCAACCGCCGGCCGATCCTCCCCAGGAGCCCATGTGCTTCCCCGCACCGGTGACGTAGTGCACGTGACTCGCGCGGCGAGTGTCCAGTTCCTCAGGCCGATCAAGTTCCGGGTGATCCGGGTGCTCGACTGGCCGACCTATGACGGCTGGCTCTGGCTCGACGGCTACGAGTTGAACGCCGCGGGCGACGCTGTCACCCGACGGTCGATCTTCGTGCAGCGCGAAGGGCTGCAGCAACTGCAGGCCGCCCCCGAACCCCGTCCGCACACCGTGCGGGCCCGCCGCCCGGTCGCGCGTACCCCGGTCCGGGTGGGCTGACCGACCCGATCCGCCGCCGGTGGGCGTGCCGTCGCCATAGAATCGGTACGCCCACCCCGGCACCGTTCCACCCGCTCGTCCAGGACCCTGACCCTGGGATGGTCATGGTCAATCAGCCCGCCCTGCGGCGGCACCACCGCTCCCGTATCGCCTATGCCTTCGGACTCCTCGCCCTCCTCGGGGCGATGGCGACACTCCTGGTTCTCGTCCGCGACCCGGCAATGTCGTCCACCCGGCTGACCGCACCGGTGCCCGCACCGGAGATCACCGTGCTCGACTCCGACCCGCCGACGAGCGGCGGTCAGTCGGTCTACGAGGAACCCGGCTGGATCGACACCGACGCCCCGGCGGACCACGCCGATGGTGCCGGCCCGACCGGGTCGGTGTCCGGCCTGGGTGCCGGCGGCCAGTCCGACGGCCCTCAAGCACTCACCGAAGCTGCTCCGACCGGCCACAGCGCCACGGACATCCGCCGCTCCCTGTTCTGGTCCGGCATCTTCGGCCTCGCCATCTCGCTGGCCGGCATCGGCCTCGTCGGCACCCGCCGCCGAATGTGGTGACCAGCGGTCACGGCGTGGTCGTCACGGTGGGGCTCGGCGTGGTCGGGCTCGCCCCGGTCGAGGGCCGGGCCTGCGAGATGATCAACAAGACCTCGTCCTCGGTCGACACCAACGTGCCCGCTCCCGGCTCGGTGCCCACCACAGTTCCCGGTGGCAGCTCCGACGGCCGGTACACCACCCGGTAGGCCAGGCCGAGTCGACCCAACAGCCCCTCGGCGGTGGCCTGCGGCAGGCCGGCGAGCGGTGGCACCGACAGCTCGTCCGGCGCGTCCGTGGTCGCCGAGCTGCTCGGCGACTCACTTGTGGGCGCCGCCGACGTCGGGGCTGCGCTGGACGGCGGGGCGCTGGGGGCGCTGGTCGGCGGAAGCGAGGGGGTGGACCCCGGACCGTCCCGGTCGTCATCCCGCTGGGCGAGCACCAACCAGAGCGCGCCCCCGAGCAGGCCGGCGAGCAGCAGCGCCAGTACGCCCCAGAGGATCGGCAACCACCACCGCCGACCACCCTGCTCCTCGACGTACCACTCTGCGCCCGGGTCATCCGGCCGGGGCGAGCGCACCTCGGCCCGCCCGGCCCACGACGGCGGTATCGGCGCCGTCCGGTCGGCGGGCGGACCCGGCCGGGTGCCAGCGGCCCGATCAATCGGCATGGTCTGGTCGGGCGACGGCTCGGGGCGAGCCGGGACGGTCCGGTCGATCGGTGCCGTCTCGTCCGGGTCGGTGGCGGCTGGCGTCGGCTCCGGCCGGTCAGCGGCTGCTCCGGACGGCCCCGGGCGGTCAGCGGCGGAGGGCAGGGGGCGGGTCCGGTCGTCGTCGTGCTCGCCGGCGGGAGGCTCCTGGCGGTCGTCGCTCATCGCACGTCCTTTCCCCAACCCGGACGGGCGTCATGGCCCTCGACCGCCAACCTAGTCGCCCACACCACCATCGGCGGGGATCAGCGTGCCGAGCCGCGCCGGTTGCCGGCGAGGCAGAACGGCGGGTACGCGCTGGAGGGCTCGACTCGCCGGCCTGAAATCAGGGCGTGGGTTTCGCGGTCGGCTGGCTGTCGGAGCCACACCAGATGCTGACCTGGTCGTTCCACCGAGCCGGGCCGTCCTCGGCGGGCTCCTGCCGGTTGACCTTCCCATTGCGTCCGCTGACGTAGCGCGGGTAGAGGCCCTCGTCGACCAACTCGTCGGCGGCGTCGGCGCAACTCTTGCCGACCACGTCCGGCACCTCGGCGGCCGGCGCCGGCCCGGCGACCCGTAGTTGCACAGTCGTCCCCCGAGTGACCTCGGTGCCCACGTCCGGCGTGGTGCTCTCGACCGTACGGCCGACGCCGCCACCGAAGACCAGCCGCCAACCCAGCCGCTGCTTGCGCAGCGTCTCCCGGGCCTGCTCGAAGTCGGTGCCGATCACCGGCGGCACGGTCAGGCCGGCCCCCTTGGTCGAGGTGGCGGAGGTCTGGACCGCCGACGGTGTCGGCCGGCCGCTGCTCGGTCGGGGTGCGGTGGCCCGGGTGGTCGACGCGCCAGCCGTGGTCGTAACGGCCAGCGGATCACCAGAGGGTGCGTCGTCCCCTCCGGCCAGCAACCAGCCGCCGGTCGCGCCCACGGCGGCGAGCAGCACCGCCGCCAACCCACCACCGAGCACGACGCTGGCCCGGCCCGCACCGCCACCTGCGGCATTCTGCTGGCCCGTGTTCGTGTCCGTCATAACGCCCACCGCCTCATCACCGGCGACCGTACCGCCCGCCGCCCAATCCGCCCGCACCGGCGGTCCACTCCGGCGGGTCGTTGCGACTCGCCGCGCCGACGACGGGACGTTACGCTGCCCGGCATGGCCAGACAGGGCTGGGGAGTGTCGATCGCGACGGCGATCGGGGTCGCTGCCGGCGCCGGTGCCGCACAACTGGGCTTCGGCTACGGGCTCGGAGTCATCACCTGGACGCCCACCGATGCCGGTGCGTCCGACACAGCCTGGGCGGACGGCCTGGCCTGGGCCACCTGGCTCGCCGCCAGTTCGACAGTCCTCGGCGCGGTCTGCGCGCAGCGGCTCCACCAAAGGAACGCCCCGGCGAAGACCGCGATCTCTCCGGGGAGCGCGGCCTCTCCGGAGACCGCGATCTCTCCGGGGAGCGCGGCCGACGGTGTTGTGCGCCCCGAGGGCACGCAGCGCGGCGATCGGGCGTCGGAGCACGAAACCTCGGGTGACGGGCGTCCACCGACCGCCGACACCGCCCAGCATGGGGTGGCGGGCACGCCACCCCAGGTGGCCGAGCCGCCGGTCCACGCCGGTGGCAGCCTGCTGCGGCGGGTGACCCTGGCGCTCGGCGCCGGGCTGGGCGGGCTGGTCACCGTGCTGTTGATCGCCGTACCCGCGCGAGTCGCGACCGGCGCGGACACCGGCGCACCGCAACGGACGGCCGCCGTACAGGCGACGCTGGGCATCCTGATCGGCGTCCTCGTCGCGATCTGGGCGCTTCGCTCCCGAGCCGCCGCGGTCAACGTGACCGCGACGGCCGCCTGGCTCTGGCTGCTCGCGGTGATCTCGGTGATCGACGGGGTACGCGTCGGACGAGGGCTGACCGGCGCCCAACTCGGCACCTGGCAGCTCGACCCGGACCACACCCGATACTGGATCGGGGGCCAGCTCTACTGGCCCGGCGCTCTGCTGGCGCTGGTGCCCGCGCTGCTGATCGGCGTACTGGCCGCCCGGCGATCCGCCCGCTCGGGCGGCCACCGCGTGGGTGCGGCGGCCTCCGGCGCGGCTGGCCCCGTGCTCGTCGCGCTCGCCTACCTGACCACCCTGCCGCACTGGTCGACGCTGGGCCCCGCGCAGCTGTCCACCCAGCTGATCGCCCCGTACTCGGTCATCGCCGGTATCGGCGGCTCGGTGCTGGCCGCCCGCCTCGGTGAGCGAACCGAGCGGAACCGAGCGGCCGAGCAGAACCGCCCGGCCGATCGGGGTGCGGTTGCGCGGGACGCGCTGGCCGACCCGGCCCCGATCGCCGAAACCGACCCCGGGTCGCCGATGACCGGCTCGACCGCCGGAACCCCAGCGTCGACGGGCGGAACCGTGACGTCGACGGCCGGCACCGCAGCGCGGCGCAGAAGGGCCGACGCCGCACCACAGGCACCCAGGGCAGGCTCACTGCCAGGCGAGGCCGCCCCCGTACCGCAGGTCCCCGCCCCCCGAACGGACCCGGACCGTCCCACCGAAGCAGCAGCGGAGGACCTGCCCCCCGGCAGCCGGCGCACCCGAGCCTCCCGCCGCACCACCAACTAACCCCCACCCCCACCAGGGACCCCGCCTCCGACCCTGTTGATCATGAAGTTATTGCCATCCCGACCGGCGTGTCATGGCAATAACTTCATGATCAACGCGGTCGTGGGGTGGCCGGGGGGGGTGGGGTTAGTCGGTTGGCCAGGTGTGGACTGGTTTGTTGGTGCGCTGGAGTTCGGCGTAGCGCTGGACCATGTGGTGCAGCGCGGCCGTCCGGTCCATGCCGTGGCGCCGTTCCGCCGCCCAGACCGCCTCGGTCTGCCAGACGGCACCGTTGCGGCCGGTACGGCAGCGCTGCTCGATGATGCCGAGCAGCCGATCCCGCTCCGCCGGGGCGACGCCGAACCCGTCCAGGCCGGCGGCGGCGGTGGGCAGCAGTTGCTCCAGGACCAGCTTGGTGACCGGCACGTCGCCGAGCCCCGGCCAGTGCAGTGCGGCGTCGAGGCCACGTCGGGCGGCGGCGTGGAAGTTCTCCTCGGCGGAGCTGAAGGTGAGTTGGCTCCAGATCGGACGGTCGGCCTCGGCCAGACCGCGTACCAGCCCGAAGTAGAAGGCCGCGTTGGCCAGCATGTCCACCACCGTCGGACCGGCCGGAAGCACCCGGTTCTCCACCCGCAGGTGGGGGCGGCCGTTCATGATGTCGTAGACCGGACGGTTCCACCGGTAGACAGTGCCGTTGTGCAACCGCAGCTCCCCGAGCTGTGGCACACCGCCGGCGTGCAGGACCTCCACCGGGTCCTCGTCCTCGCAGATCGGCAGCAGCGGCGGGAAGTACCTGACGTTCTCCTCGAACAGGTCGAAGATCGAGGTGATCCACCGTTCGCCGAACCACACCCGCGGCCGTACGCCCTGGGCCTTGAGTTCGTCCGGGCGCGTGTCGGTGGCCTGCTGGAACAGGGCGATCCGCGTTTCGGCCCACAGTTGGCGGCCGTACAGGAAGGGGCTGTTCGCTCCGACCGCCACCTGCACGCCGGCGATGGCCTGGGACGCGTTCCAGTAGTCGGCGAAGCTGTCCGGGGCGACCTGGAGGTGAAACTGGAGGCTCGTGCAGGCGGCCTCGGGGGCGATCGAGTCGGTGTGTGTCCGTAACTGCTCGACACCGCGAATGTCCAGCTCGATGTCCTCGCCCCGGGCGCCGACGATCTGGTCGTTGAGCACCCGGTACCGCTCGTTGGTGGAGAGATTGTCCTCGACGAGGTGCCCCTCGGTGAGGGTGGGCAGGATGCCGACCAGGACGATCTTCGCGTCGGATCTGGCGGCACGCTCGTCGGCCCGGGAGAGGCTGCCGCGCAGGTCGTGCTCGTAGTCGGCGAAACCGGTGCCCTCGATCAGTCGGGGCTCGGCGTTGAGTTCCAGGTTGAACTGCCCCAGCTCGGTCTGGAAGAGGGGGTCCGCGATGTCGGCGAGGATCTCCTCGTTGCGCATCGCCGGTTCGGCTGCCGAGTCGACCAGGTTGAGCTCGATCTCCAGGCCGGTCATCGGCCGGTCGGCGTCGAAGCCGAAGTCGTCAAGCATCAGGGCGAAGACGTCCAGGCACCGCCGCACCTTCTGCCGATATCGGACGCGATCATCCCGGGTGAAGGCGCCCCCTGCGACGTCCCTGCCCATGTGTCCTCCCGACGGCCGGCGCGGTCGGGATCATGCCGTCCCGGAAGCGCTTTGTGAAGCATCCACGGTAAGAGCGCCCACCTGACCGGGGCCAGAGGCCGACGGCGGTGATCCGACGTCGACCGGCGCGGACGCGCTCGTGGCGCCATCTGTACCCCGTCGACGACCGACTGGACCCGATGGCGGCGCGAACAACTCGTGACAATTACCACGAGCGGAGACGACGCAGGGCCCGCGCCGGCGTACGGCGCGGGCCCTGCGTTCCGGATCACCGGGAGGATCCCCCCTGGCCCTCCGGCGATCCCAGGGGATCAGGCCTGACGAACGGCCTCGCCCTCGATCTCGATCTTGATCTTGCGGCTGACCAGCACGCCCCCGGTCTCCAGGGCGACGTTCCAGGTCAGGCCGAACTCCTCGCGGTCGATCTCGGTACTCGCGGAGAAGCCGAAGATGTCCTGGCCGAATGGGCTGCGACCGACACCCTCGAACTCCACCTCCAGCTCGACCGGACGGGTGACGTCCTTGATGGTCAGCTCACCGGCGAGCACGAACTCGCTGCCGCGACGGGACTTGACTCCGGTGCTGCGGAACTCGAGCGTCGGAAACTTCTCGGCGTCCAGGAACTCGGGGCTGCGCAGGTGCGCGTCCCGGTCGGCCTGGGTGGTGTCGACGCTGGCGGCCTGAATGGTGGCGACGACCGACGACTGCAGCGGGTCCTCGGCGATGGTGAGGGTGGCGGTCGCCTCGTTGAACTCACCGCGAACCTTGCTCACCATCATGTGCCGGGCAACGAAGCCGACCCGCTTGTGCGCCACGTCGAGCGCGTAGGTGCCGGCCGCCGGGATGGTGAGGCCGTCCCAGTCGCGGGTAACCGCATCGATGCTGCTGGTCATGCTGCTGTCCTCCAGGGGATTGTTTAATAGCCCAACGACTGCCTGAGCAACTATAACCGCAACAATATTCCCCGTGTCAAGCACTGGTATGATGAACGGGTGACCAACGTCTTCGACGATCCCCGGATCACCGCCGTCGGCCTACTCTTCGAGGCACACGCCGGGCTGTCAGCCCGGTTCAACGCCCAACTCGAGGAGCACGGCCTCTCCGCGGTCGAGTTCGAGGTCATCACCCGACTGGCCCGCTCGCCGGGCAACCAACTACGCATGACCGACCTCGCCGCACAGACCTCACTGTCCACCAGCGGAGTGACCCGCGTGGTGGACCGGATGGAGCGCGACGGGTTACTCACCCGCCGGGCCTGCCCGAACGACCGACGCAGCTCGTACGCGGTGGTCACCGCCACTGGGATGCAACGCCTCAACGAGACGCTGCCGGGGCACCTGCAGATGATCGAGCAGTGGTTCACCGGGCAGCTCGAACCCAAGGCGCTGGCGGCCCTCCTCGACGGCTTGCGCCGGGTCCGCGACGCCGCGCATCCGTGCGCCACCGCCGGCAGTGACGACGTCAGCCCGGAGCACATCGCCAACACCGACACCGCCAACCGACGGCACTGAGAAGCACCAGTTGCCGGGCGGCGGCAGAAAGACCGGCAGAACTGGCCCAGCCAAGCTGGAGGATTCGGTCCAAGCCGACTTTCTGCCATCGCGCCGGTGGCAGGCTTCCTGCACCGGGGATCACCGGGGGGTGACGGCGCGGGCGATCAGCGAGGGGTAGCACCAATGGGGGCTCTTCGCCCGCGCCACTCTCCCGTTGCGGGCACGCGCAGGCACGCACGGGCACCCGATTCGTCGCGACTACCGAGTCGGCCCACCCCGGGCGGCGATCAGCGCGTACAGCAGGCCCGTCTCCTGCGGCAACAGCCGGACGCCGCTCTCCACACAGACCCGGTCCAGTCGATCGAGCACCGCCGGGTCCGCAGTGCTCGCGGCCAGTCCCACCAGCGCCTCCACCACGTCGCGGCGATCCTGCCCCGCATTGTCGGCGGCGGCGGCGAACCACTCGGCAGCCAACTCCCGGTCGCCCCGGTGCAGCGCCAGGTTCCCCTCGATCAGCGCACAGAGCCCGACCTCCGGCCCGCCCCAGGCCAACGCCGCATCGTCCGAGCGTGGTCGCGGCACGGTCGGACGCGCCGGCAGCGCCTCCGCGCCCCCGGCGCGTAACTCGGTCAGCACCTCGGTCGCCTCCGCGACCCGCCCGTCCTGGGCGAGCGCCAGCCCGACGGTCCCGAGCACCCGACGGCGGCGGCCGGGATCACCCAGCTCGGACAGTGCCGCGATCGCCCTCTGGCCACGGTCGATGGCATCCGCGTACCAGCCCTCCAGGCGGGCGACCTCAGCGCGATTGGCCCAGCCCAACACCCGCAGTCGCTGCTCCCCGCTCTCGGCGGCAAGGCGGTCCACAGCGGCGAGCCGGCGGCGGGCCGCAGCCAGGTCGCCCGCGCGGATCTCGTGCCAGGCGAGGCTGTTCTGGGCCACCGCCAGGTCCCGGGTCCGACCATTGCGGGCGGCCAACCGCAGCAACGCCTCGGCCTGCTCGCGAGCCTCGTCCTGCCGCCCGACGGAGGTCAGCAGGGTGCCGAGCACGTTCCGCGCCTCCAACTCCCCGGTGACGTCGCCGGCCTGCCGGAAGGTGTCCAACGCCGCGCGGGCCGTCGACAGTTCCTCGGCGCCCGCGCCGTGTTCGGCGGCGAGCCGGGCGACCCCGAGGGTGGCCCAGCCCCGCAGGAGAGGATCGGCGTCCGCGGTCCGGGGGTCCGCCAACAGCCGTCGCAGCCACTGTCGCCCGGCGACGTCGCGTCCGCGGAACCGCCACCAGCGGGTCAGGCATGCCGCCAGCCGCAGCGCGGTCAACGGGTCGTCGGTAGCCGCGTGGGTCAACGACGAGCTGATGTCACTGCTCATCTCGTCCAGCCGGCGCACCGCTTCGGGTAACCGTGGGCCGACCAGGTCGGTGGCGGTCCGGGCCACCAGACGCGCGACGACCTCCGCATGTCGACGCCGGATGCAGGTCAGCTCACCCCCACCGGCCGCCTGCTCGACGGCGTACTCACGGACCGCGTCGAGCAGCCGGAACCGGAACGAGCCGGTTCCGCGTACGCTCAGCAGCCCCAACTCGACGAAGCGGTCCAACAGCGGAACCGGATCGATCGCCACGGTGCCGTCCCGGTCGGCCTCGTCGGCGAGCATCTCCTCGGCCAACTCGACCGACCAGCGGTTACCGAAGACAGCCAACTGTCGCAGCGCGGCCCGCTCGTCCGGCGCCAACAGGCGGTAGCTGAACGCCACAGCGTCCCGCAGGGTGACGGCGACCGTCACCGCCGCACGGGTGTCGGGTCCGCCCGTCCGGCTATCGAGCGCCTCCGGTGCGTCCCAGCCCGGGTGGGCGGACGTGTCGGCGGGAGTGGCGAGGTCGAGCACCCGGTCGCCGTACCTGTCGAGCAGTTCGGTGAGGTCGAGGAGTCGGCCCCGGGCGGCCATCAGCTCGATGGCCAACGGCAGCCCTCCCAACCGGCGGACCAACGCGGCCAGCGCCGGCACCTCGGCGGGGGTGGGCGGTTCCCGGCGGACCTGAGCGAGCCGGGCGGTGAACAACGCCACCGCCGGCCACGATTCGAGGCCGCCGTGCTCGGCCTCCGGTGGTGGGACGTCGAGTGGCGCGACCGGCCAGACCCGTTCACCGGGTAACCCGACCGGGTGCCGCCCGGTGACCAGCACCCGCAGCGAGGGCAGTGCGCCGATCAACCGGTGCACTGTCGCGGCCACCGGGCCCGGGGCGCGCTCCACCGCGTCCATCACCAGCAGCGCCGGCCGCCCGGCGAGCAGGGCCACGAGTTCGGACAGGCGCGCCACGCCGAGCACGGACATCGAGGCGGCGAGCACGTCCGGACCGTCCGACCCCTCGCCGACCAGCACCCCGGCGACACCCGCCGGGTGGTCGGCGGCCACCAGGTGCGCCACCGACGTCGCCAGGGCGGTCTTGCCGACGCCTGCCAACCCGACGAGGCTCACCAACCGGGGTCCTCGATCCGCGGTCAGCATCCCGGCCAGCTCGGTGAGGTCACGCTCCCGGCCGATCAACGCGACCGGCGGCGGAAGCGCGACCGACGGGTCCGGGGGTGCGTCCGCCGTCGTGGCGTTGCCGCTGACCGCGAATGTCGTCGAGGTGGCGCCCGGCGGGGCCGGTTCGGCACCGGTGCCGCGGGCCGCGGCCAGGAACGCCGCCCGGCTCGTGCCGGTCAGTGCCAACGCTCCGGCGAGCAGCTCGACGGTGGTGCGTTGTGGTCGGATCGACCGGCCACGCTCCAGGTCACGGACCGTCCGCACACCCACCCCGGCCCGGGACGCCAGCTCGGCCTGGGTCAGGCCGGCGGCGCGGCGATGCCCGCGGAGCAGCTCCGGCAGAGTGGTACGTCCAGCCGGGCTCCGCGACCGGTCATGATCCGGAGTCATGGGCACGAAGAGTACGGATCGACCCCGACCGTCGGCAGTCGAACGTCGGGCTACTGACGCCCGTTCGCCGAAACCCGACAGCCGTACGGACAGCCCGTCCGGGACGACTGGCCGATCAGCTCGGCGGGACCACTCAGAGGCCCAGATCCCGAGCGATGATCATGCGCTGCACCTCACTGGTGCCCTCACCGATCTCCAGGATCTTGGAGTCCCGCCAGAACCGGGCGACCGGGTACTCGTTCATGAAGCCGTACCCGCCGTGGATCTGGGTGGCCTCCCGGGCGTTGTCCACAGCGATCGTGCTGGCGTGCAGTTTGGCGATGGCGGCCTGCCGCTTGAACGGCTCGCCGGCCAGCATCCGCGCGGCGGCGTCGTAGTACGCCAACCGAGCGGTGTGTGCCTTCAGCTCCATGTCGGCGATCTTGAACTGGATGGCCTGGTTGACGCCGATCGGCTGGCCGAAGGCGTGCCGCTCCTTCGCGTACTTGATCGACTCGTCGACGCAGCCTTGGGCGAGGCCGACGGCCAGCGCGGCGATGGCGATCCGGCCCTCGTCGAGGATCCGCAGGAACTGCGCGAATCCCCGACCCCGATCGCCGAGCAGGTTGGCCGCCGGGACCCGGCAGTCGTCGAAGGTCAGCTCGTGGGTGTCCGAGGCGGTCCACCCCACCTTGGAGTAGCCGGGCGCGACCGTGAACCCGGGCGTGCCGGTCGGCACGATGATCGTCGACAACTCCTTCGAGCCGTCCGGGTTCGTGCCGGTCACCGCGGTCACCGTGACCATGGCCGTGATGTCGGTCCCCGAGTTGGTGATGAACGCCTTCGACCCGTTGATCACCCATTCGTCGCCGTCCAGCACCGCCCGCGTCCGCGTGCCGGCGGCGTCCGAGCCGGTGCCCGGCTCGGTGAGACCGAAGCCGGCCAGCGCCTCGCCGCTGAGCAGCCGGGGAAGCCAGGTTGCCTTCTGCTCCTCGGTGCCGAAGCGGTAGATCGGCATCGCGCCCAGCGAGACCGCCGCCTCCAACGTGATGGCCACGCTGGAGTCGACCCGGGCCAACTCCTCCAGGGCCAGGCAGAGCGCGAAATAGTCGCCGCCCATGCCGCCGTGCTCCTCGGCGAAGGGCAGGCCGAACAGGCCCATCTTGCCCATCTGCCGGATCACCTCGTACGGGAACGTGTGCTGCTCGTAGTGCTCGGCGATGACCGGGGCGACCACCTCGCGGGCGAATTCCCGCACGCTCTCGCGCAGCGCCTCTTGTTCGTCGGTGAGCCGGAAGTCCATCTCATCCTCCTGTAAGGACGGTCCGCCTCGGCGCTCGTGACGCCGGGGGCGGGTCGCTGTGCGGGCCTGAGTCGATGATCAGACCGGGGTGACGCCGTGCCGACGACGGGAGAAGTGCCGATCCTTGGTACGCGCCGCCGCGAATCGACGGACCAGCTCGGTGCGCAGGTCGTGCGGCTCGACGATGGCATCCACCACCAGCTCGCTGGCGAGTCGGACGACGTCGATGTCCTGCTCGTACTCGGCTCGCTTGGCGGCGACGAAGGCGGCCCGCTCGTCCTCGTCCGGAATGGCGGCGATCTTGTTGGCATAGACCGCGTTCACGGCGGCCTCGGCGCCCATCACGGCGATCTTCGCGGTCGGCAGCGCGATCGTGGCGTCCGGCTCGAACCCGGGGCCGGCCATCGCGTAGAGACCGGCGCCGTACGCCTTGCGGACCACCACGCAGATCTTCGGCACTGTCGCCTCGGAGATCGCGGTGATCATCTTGGCGCCGTGCCGGATGATGCCCTGCTTTTCCACCACGCTGCCGACCATGAAGCCGGGCACGTCGCTGAGGAACAGCAGCGGCACGTTGAACGCGTCGCAGAGCTGCACGAACCGGGTGGCCTTGTCGGCCGAGTCGACGAAGAGCACGCCGCCCTTGAACATCGAGTTGTTGCCGACCACGCCGACGACCTGACCGTCGAGACGGCCGAAGCCGATGGTCAGCTCCTTGGCCCAGAGCGCCTGGATCTCGAAGAACGAACCCTCGTCGAGCAGGCCCTTGACGTACCGTCGCATGTCGAACGCCTGCCGCTCGCTGGCCGGCACCAGCGCGGCAAGGTCGGCCTTCGCGGGCGCGGCGACCGCCGGCGCGGTCGGCGGCTGTTGCGTCCAGTTCGCCGGCAGGTACGACAGGTAGGTCTTCACGACGTCGAGCGCGTCGGCCTCGGTCTTGCAGAGGAAGTGCCCCACGCCGGATTCGGCGGTGTGCACCTTCGCCCCGCCCATCGCCTCCAGGGTGGTCTTCTCGCCGGTGACCATTTCGACCATGCGGTCGGAGCCGAGATACATGCTCGCGTTGCCGTCGACAAGCGCCACCACGTCGCAGAACGCCGGGATGTACGCCCCACCGGCGGCGCTCGGACCGAACAGCGCGCAGACCTGCGGGATCGAGCCCGAGGCGCGGACCTGGTTCCAGAAGATCTTGCCGGCACCACGCCGGCCGGGGAAGAGATCGACCTGGTCGGTGATCCGGGCGCCGGCCGAGTCGACCAGGTAGACCATCGGCACACCGGCGCCGTACGCACGCTCGATGATCCTGATGATCTTCTCGACGGTGCGGGCGCCCCAGCTGCCGGCCTTGACCGTGGAGTCGTTGGCCATCAGACAGACCTGTCGGCCGTCGATCGTGGCGGTGCCGGTCACGACGCCGTCGGCGGGCAGCCCTTCGGCGAGCGCGTTGGCGTAGAGGCCGTCCTCGACGAACGAGCCCTCGTCGACCAGGAGCGCGACCCGCTCACGGGCGAAGAGCTTGCCCTTGGCCGCGTTGGCCGCGTGGTATTTGTCCGCGCCGCCGGACCGGGCCCGCTTGCGCAGCTGCTCCAGTGCCTCACCGTCGAGCGTCACGCCGACTCCTCCGCCATACTGACCTGAACGATCGTTAGGCTAGCGCATGAGCGCGACTGTCGGCGACCTACGAGCGAACCAGACAGTCGAGCCAAGAGCAAGACATTGAAAAACGTGAATACATATCGCTAGGCTCCTGGCACCCCTCCTCCCAGATCGGAGTCAGCGATGACCTCACGACTCAATCGGCTCGCCGTCGCCCTGCTCGCGACGACACTCGCCACCCTCGGCATCACGGTCGCCAACCCGTCGCCCGCGTCCGCCGCCATGACCATCTGCTACAACACCAGCCAGGCGGGAAGCTACGCCAGCGTCGCCAACCAGGCCGCCTCGATCTGGAACAACGCCACAGTCAACCTGACGCTCTCCGCCAACTGCGGCTCCAACCTCCGGATCTACCGGATCACCGGCGGCGGCTCGTACGCACAGCGGACCAGCCTCGGCAACGGCCGGGTCTACATCGACACCCAGCAGGCCGCCCAGTACAGCGTGCTGCGGATCATGACCCACGAGATCGGGCACATCCTCGGCCTGCCGGACAACTACAACGGGAACTGCGCACTGCTGATGTCCGGCGGCAGCGCCGGCACCAGCTGCACCAACGCGTACCCGAGCACCGCCGAGGCGAACCGGGTGAGCAACCTCTTCGCCGGTACGTTCAGCGCCACCGACCGCAGCGCGGACATCTTCCGCGACAGCTGGCCGAGCGTGCTCACTCCCGTGGGCTGATCGACCTGGCAGGTGGGAGGGGCCGGCGCACCCGCCGGCCCCTCCGTCGCGTCCTCAGCTCGGCAGCGGCGTCAGCCGGGTACGCGGACCGGCCCGCAGCACACCTGACGGAAGCTTCTTGCCGAGCAACTCCTCGGCCAACTCGGCCACCTCGATGAGCGCCGGCAGGTCGATGCCCGTGTCGATACCCATGTCGTGCAGCATGTGCACCGCCTCCTCGGTGGCCAGGTTGCCGCTCGCCCCCGGCGCGTACGGGCAGCCACCGAGCCCACCGACGCTGGCGTCGAACTCGGTCACCCCCAGCTCCAGCGCGGTCAACAGGTTGGCCAACGCCGTACCCCGGGTGTTGTGGAAGTGCAGCAGGACCGGCACGTGCGCGTTGCGGTCGCGTACCGCTGTCAACAGCTCGCGGACCCGGCGCGGGGTGCCCATGCCCGTGGTGTCGCCGAACGCGACCCGGTCCGCGCCGTCGCGGACGACCCGGTCCACGATCCCGGCCACCCGCTGCGGGTCGATGTCCCCCTCGTACGGGCAGCCGAAGCTGGTCGCCACGATCACCTCGACCCGCGCCGAGGCACCGTGCAACAGGTCGATCAGCTCGGCGATGTCGTCCAGCGACTCGTCGGTGGACCGGTTGACGTTGCGCCGGTTGTGCGTGTCGCTTGCCGAGACCACCACCTCGATCTCGGTGAATCCGGCGGCGAGGGCCCGCTGGGCGCCCCGGGTGTTCGGCACCAACGCGGAGTACCGCACCCCGTCGGCCTTCACCGCCCGCTGCCACACCTCGTCGGCGTCGGCCATCTGCGGAATCGCCCTGGGGTGCACGAACGACACCGCCTCGATTCGGCGTACGCCGGTGCCGGAGAGGGCGTCGAGCAGCCGCACCTTGGCGTCGGTCGGGATCGGATCCTCGTTCTGCAACCCGTCCCGCGGCCCAACTTCACGAATCGACACGGATTTCGGCAGGTCCGTCACGGGGTCACCTCACTGTCTGCTCTGTTGCGGCAACGGTAGCGACACCGGCACGCGTCGTCGGAAGTCATGCCGATCTTGCACTTACTGTCCCGACTCAAGGGGCATTCCGCGCTTTTCGGCGACCGAAACTGCAAGATCGGCGCGGGTGGGGGCGTTCTCGGGTCGTGGCGGTCAGCGCATGCGGGAGACGATGCCTGTGTCGTAGGCACCGGAACGGAACTCCTCGTTGTCCAGCAGCTCGGCGAAGAAGGGGACGTTGTTCTTCGGGCCCTCGATCTGGAAGGCGGCCACCGCCTCCTTCGCGCGATCGAGCGCCTCGTCGCGGGTCACGCCGCTGACGATCAGCTTGGCCAGCAGGCTGTCGTAGAACGGGGTGACCGTGTTGCCCTCGGTGTAACCGGAGTCCACCCGGACACCCTCACCCGCCGGCTCCACCCACGTCCTGATCACACCGGGGCCGGGCAGGAAGCGCTTCGGGTCCTCCGCGTTGATCCGCATCTCGATGGCGTGCCCACTCGGGGTCAACGCGTCCGGGTCGAACGTCGGCGCCAGCCCGGAGGCCACCCGCAACTGCTCCTCGACCAGGTCGATGCCGTAGACGTACTCGGTCACCGGGTGCTCCACCTGCAACCGCGTGTTCATCTCCAGAAAGAAGAACTCGCCCGAGCTTGCGTCGAGCAGGCACTCCACCGTGCCCGCGTTGCGGTAGCCGACCGCCTCACCGGCCCGCACCGCCGCTGCCAGGAGACGGGATCGCAGCTCCGGCGAGACCGCCGGCGACGGGGACTCCTCGACCAGCTTCTGGTTGCGCCGCTGCACCGAGCACTCCCGCTCGCCGAGCGCCACCACCCGGCCATCGACCAGACCGAGGATCTGCACCTCGACATGCCGTACCCGGGGAAAATACCGCTCGATCAACACCGAACCGTCGCCGAACATCCGCTCGGCGAACGCGCGCACCTTGTCGTACTCGGTGCGCAGCGCGGCCTCGTCGACGGCCACGCCCATGCCCATGCCGCCACCGCCGGCGGCGGCCTTGACCATCACCGGGTAGCCGATCTCGGCGGCGGCCGTCACCGCCGCGTCCAGGTCGGCGGCCGGGTCGGTGGTGCCGGGCGCGACCGGAACGCCGGCCGCCGCCATCAGGTTCCGGGCGTTGATCTTGTCGCCCATCGCGGTGATCGCGTCCGCGTCGGGTCCGACCCAGATCAGGCCGCTCGCCTCGACGGTACGGGCGAACTCGGCGTTCTCCGACAGGAAGCCGTACCCGGGGTGGATGGCCTGCGCGCCCGTCGCCCTCGCGGCGGCGAGGATCGCCTCGGTGTTGCGGTAGCTCAGTGCCGGGTTCGGTGGGCCGATGAGGACCGCCTCGTCCGCCTCGGCGACGAACGGCAGGTCGGCGTCGGCCTCCGAGTGCACAGCGATCGCGCGAATGCCGAGCCGCTTGGCGGTCCGGATGATCCGGCGTGCGATCTCGCCCCGATTGGCGACCAGCAGTGACTCGATCATGTTTCCTCCCGGCGTCCGGATGGTGGGACGATGTCAGGGAATCATGACCGGCACGGTTCTGACGAGTCGGCTCAGGCAAGCAGCGCGGCCACTGTCGCACCGCGCAGCAGCTCGGCGCGGCGTCGCCTGTCCACCTCGCCACCGAGGAACGGCGTCGAGTTCATCAGGCCGAACGCGGCGTGCGCGAGCACCCGCGCCTCGCCGTCGGGCATGCCCGGGTGCAGCGCGGTGAGCACTGTCACCCATTCCTCGACGTAGAGCCGTTGCAGGCGACGGATCCGCCGCCGCGGCTCCTCGGGCAGGCGGTCCAACTCGTGCAGGTGCAACGCGATCACCGCCGGGTTGGCCAGCGCGAACTCGACGTGGTAGTCGATCAGCGACTCCAGCACGCCGCGCGGGTCGTCCGAGCGCCCGGCGGCGCGTTCCCGCCCACCGGCCAACAACCCCTCACTGACCGGAATCAGCGCGGCGGCCAGCATGGCCTCCTTGCCGGCGAAGTGGTGGTAGAGCGCCGGACCGGTGACTCCGGCGGCCGCGCCGATGTCGTCCATCGACACGCCGTGATAGCCGCGCGCCGCGAACAGACCTACCGCGATCTCCAGGATCTCGTCCTTGCGGGACCTGCGCCGGCCCGCACCCGCCGCACCCCGTGCCTGCTGCTCCACCGTCACCGGGCAAGCCTAGACCGCAAGGAGCCCACGATGGTTGCCGGTCAGTTCCGCCCACCCCGGGCCGGGCCGCCCCTGAACTGGCCAGGGGCGGCCAGCACGATTCAGTCGTCCTCGTCCAGGTCGTGCTCCGCGCGCAGAGCGGCAGCCTCCGCGGGCCGATCGAGCAGATCCAGCACCCGAGCCAACAGCCAGGCCGTCTGGCGGACCTGCCGCGATGCGGCCGGCAGCCCACCGAGTACGCGACGCAGCAGCGGCTCCGCCTCGGCCGGCCGTTCCAGGCGCAGCAGCAGCTCACCGATGAGGGCTTCCACCTGGGCGGCCTCACCGAACGCCTCGATCGACCGCAACCGGTCCGGCACCCCGGTGAGCCGGCCCAACGCCTCGTCCGGTCGGTCCTCCCCGGTGAGCACCCGCGCTCCGGCCTCGGCCGCCAACGCCAGCTCGTACAGCACCGGCGGCTCAGCCTGCCCGGCCAGCTTCGCCGCCAACCCGTCCACCACCTCGACGGCGCGCAACGCCGCGTCCCGGTCATCGGCCCAGAACCAGGCGTACGTCTCCCGCCGGCGGGCGCGCAGCTCGTCCAGCGGCAGGTCACCGAGCCGGTACGCCTCAGCCGCAGCCGCGAACCGCTCGCCCGCCGCCGCGTCCCGATCGGCGTCGTAGAGGATCCCGCCGGCCTCCTCCAGCACCTGCGCCCGGTGCGGAAGGTTGTCCGGTCCATCCAGATTGCTGGCCAACTGCTCCAGCAGAGCCAACGCCGGGTCGATCTCACCAAGCCCGGCGTAGACGCCGGCCAGCAGGTGCCGGCAGCGGTCGGCCTCCGCCTGGGCGCCCAGCCGATCCAGACCGAGCACGGCCTCCTCGGCGACCTCGGCGGCCTCGGCGAGCCGGCCCACCATCCGGTACGCGTTGGCCAGCTCCCACCGCAGGAACGCGTCCCCCTCGGCACCCCGCTCCACGCACAGCGTCACCGCCTCGACGAAGTCGTCCACCGCGTCGACGGCCCGGCCGGCCGACAGCAACGCCCGGGCGCGGGTGACCCGGACCGGCAGCTCCGCCTCCGGCGGCGCCGACTCCAACGCCTCGTCGCAGGCGGCCACGGCATCCGCCGGATCGTCGACCAGCCGCGCGTACGCCAGGCAGGCACCCGTGACCACCTCGCCGACGCCCAACTCCCGGCCGATTCGGCGGGCCTCGTCGACGGCTGCGCGGGCCTCGTCGACGCGGTCCGACTGCTCCAGCAGGTGCGCCCGGTGCAGCGCGATCCGGGCCGCCAGGTGCCGGTCGCCGCCCGCGTCGGCCGGTACCCGGTCGAGCGCGGCGAGCGCGTCCGCCCAACGCTCGCTGTGCAGCAACGCCAACGCCACCCGGTCGTATCCGGCCGCCCGCTGCCGGGCGTCGCCGAGCCGGTCCAGGACCTCGGCCGCCTCCCGGACCAACAGCAGCCCTTCCTCGCCGTCGTCCTCGGACTTGGTCAACAGCACACCGAGCCGCCCGGCGACCGTCTGAGCGGGCACCTCCTCGCCCGCCTCCCGGTACAGCTCCAGCGCCGCCCGATTCAGCTTGATCGCACCCTCGATGTCGTCCTCGTCGCCGCGCTCCGACGCCCGCAGCGCCAGCCGGTGCGCGGACGTACGGGCGGGCAGCTCGGCGGAGCCGAACCGCTCATCGAAGGCGACAAGCGCCGCCCGGAAGGCGACCCGGTCGTGTCGGCCCCAGCTCTCCTCCGCGAGGTCCAGCAGATCGTCCGGGCCGGCGTCGGCGGGCAGGGTCACGGCGGGTCGTTCACCACTGCCCGTTCGCGCCCGGTCGGCGGACGACGTCGACGCGCCCCGCCCGACGATCGGCTCGTCCCCGACCGGACGGGTCGGGCGGTTCGGTTGGCGGCGGACACTCGCCGACAGCGGCACATGTTCCCCGCTCGCCCGCACGGCCAACCGGCGGGCGATCCACTCGGACTGGTGGGTGGTGCCGTTACGGGCGTCGAAGCGGGCGGCCAGACCGCCAGCGGTCTCGGCCAGCTCGTCCGCCAACGACGCCGCCGACACCTCGGCGGCCGGCCGACCCTCGGCAGCCCGGCGGTACACGGTCGACGGGCCGGCCTGGCGCAGCGCGGCGGCGGCCACGGCCGCGAAGTGCATGGCGGCGGCCGGCGACGGCGGCCGGTCCAGCCAGTCCAGGTGCCGCTCGACCAGCTCGACCGCCCGCGCCTCGTTGCCGGTCAGCGTGCAGAACTCGACGTGGTCCGCGATGTCCCACAGGTCGGCGAGGTTGCCACGCAGCCGGCGGTACGCCTCCCGGTGCGCGTCCCGCGCCTCCTCGCCGCGCCCGGTGCGCAGGTACGGCACGAGCAGCGCGGTGAGGATCGCCTGCGGCTGCTCGGTGCAGCTCAGCCGACCGGCGAGCACCGGCTCGGCCAGCGCCACCGCCTCGGCGTCCCGCCCGGTGTCGGCGAGGTAGCCCACCTGGCTCGTCGGATCACAGCCGGCGCAGTCGGACAGTTCGTCGCGCGGGGTGGTCTGCCAGAGCCGGTACCAGTGCGCGGCGGCCTCGACGTCGCCCACGTGCTCGGCGACCCGGAACCGGTGCTTGTGCACGGCCTGCAGGCTGTGCCCGCCAGCCCGGTAGCGCCGCTCCATGTCGTCCAGCACCGCGTACGTGCGGTCCAGTGGCACCTCGGGGAACTTCAGCAGACCGGAAACCATGTACTTGAAGTGCCACAGCAACTGGTGCAGGTGGCGCTGGTGGTAGGGCTGCGGGTCCCGGTCGAACTCGGACAGGCACCAGGAGAAGGTCACGAAGGACTTCGCCGGCTCGCCGCCGTAGATGTAGCCGGTGGTGGCCTGCATCCGGGTGACGAACGCGAGGTGCCGGTCGTCGGCGGCGTCCACCCGGCGCAACAGTTGCTCCAGCGCGGCGATCTGCCCCGCCCCGTACGGCATGTCGGCGATGCCGTGCAGCACCCGCCACAGATCCTCGTCGCTCATGCTCACTCCCGTCCCGGAACAGCCCGGCCGAGCAGGCCGAGGAAGGAATCGTTCAGCAGCGCGGCGTCGGCCGCGCGGATCGGATGGTGGCCGAGCAGCAGCGCCTGCCCGTACAGCGCCTCGATGGCGAGACCGACCAGCTCCGGGTCGCTCAGCATGGTCACCCGTCGTACCAGCGGGTTGCGGTGGTTGAGCACCAACTGCGGACGGTCCGGCGGGGCGGTGGCGGCGAGCGCGTCGAGCACCCCACCCCACAGCTCGTCGGCCCGGTCCCGGCTGGCCGCGAGCTGGTCGTTGAACGCGGCCGACCGGCTGACCAGGTACAGCGCGGGCAGCGAGACCGGGTCGTACGCCCGAATGACCACCTCGCAGCCGGACCGCTCGACGGCCCGCTGCGCCGCCGCGAGGAACTGTCGCATCGCCAACTCCACAGGCGGGTCGAGCGCGTCGAACCGGGTGGTGAGGTCGCTCGGCTCCAGCCGCTCGATCAGCACCGAGCGGTCCACCACCGGCAGCCGCTCGATCAGCTCGCTGTCGTACGTGTAGCCGGCGTTGACCACCGCCAGGTCCTGCGCGGCGGCCACCGCGGCGAGCTGACGGAACTCGTCGAGGCTCGCCGCGTAGCGGACCACGCCGTAGCGCTCGCGAAACTCGGCGAGGGTGAGCGTGTCGACGTTGGTGTCCATGGGCCACCACCTGTCGACCAGCCGGAGCATCTCGTCGTCGTGCAGCGCCAGGGCCTTCACGCCGAGGTGGTGCACCTGGAGGAACTCGGCCAGCCGGTGCGGGTCGTGCCGCGCCAGCCGGACCAGCCAGCCGCGCACCTGGTCACCGAGCGCCTCCCGGGTCGCCGTCAGCAGGGTGTCCTCGTAGAGGGCCTCCCGGCTGGCGGTCGGGCGCAGCTCGGTCGCGTCCACCACGCAGTGCGCGAAGAACGCCCACTCCGGCAGCAGCCCGTCGGCGTTCTCGGTGAGCAACATCCGCTTGAGGTAGACGCGGTGCCCGGCGCGGGCCGCCGGGTTCACCGGGGTCGGCAGGATGACGGCGACGCCGGTCAGCCCGGCCTCCGGCACGGAGAGCGGCAGGACGTCGAACGGGTCCACGCCGAGCGTCTCCCGGGCGTACCGGATCAGTGCCGCGCGGTCCAGCGGCGCACCCGGCGTGGTCGGCCACGGCGGTTCCCCGGTGGTGGTGACGACGTCGCCGACGCGAACGGTGACCGGCAGCAGCGCGCCGAAGAGCCGAGCCAGGTCGGTGACTGTCGGGGTGGTGAACCACTGGTCCGCGTCGCGGCGGGGCACCAGCGTGACAGTGGTGCCCGGCTCGGCGCGGGCGGCCTCCGGCGGGGCCACCGTCACCGCGTAGCGGCCGTCGGCGTACCCGGTCCAGCGCACCGTGGGGTTGTCGCCGTGCCGGGTGAGCACCTGGATCTCGTCGGCCACCAGGAAGCAGGAGAGCAGGCCGATGCCGAACTGGCCGAGGAACTCGTGCCGGGAGAAGCCCAGCTCGTCGCGCTTCGAGCTGCGGCCGATGGTGGCCAACAGCTCGTGCACCTGCGCCTCGGTCAGACCGATGCCGGTGTCGTGCACCCGTAGCGTGCCGTCGCCGGTGCTGTCCGGGGGTTCGATGCGGACCAGCGCCGGCGCGTCCGGCTCGTCCCTACGCCGGGCGGTGATCGCGTCCACCGCGTTCTGGAGCAGCTCGCGAACGTAGACCCGCGGGCTGCCGTAGAGGTGATGACTGAGCAGGTCAACCACGCCACGTAGGTCGACCTGGAAAGTGTGGTCCACGCCTGATTTCTCCCCGGTCCCGATGCCGGCGCCCACCGTACCCATGATCACCGACAGGCGCGGTCCCCTTTCGCCGGACGGTTTGACCCTCGACCCGGTCGAACCGGCACGGTCGCCGGCATGACTTCCTCCGCACTGGGCCGGGACTTCCGGCTCCTGTGGTCCGCCGCCGTCTCGTCCCGGTTCGGGGACGCGCTGCGTACCCCGGCTCTGGCCCTGTTGGCCGCGAGCGTGACCCGCGACCCCCGGGTCATCGCGGCGGTCACCGTGGCCGCGCAACTGCCACCACTGCTGTTCGGCCTGCTCGGCGGCGTGTACGCGGACCGTTGGGACCGTCGGCGGACGATGGCAGTGGTCGACGGGGTACGCGCTGCCGTGGTGGCGGCGCTGGCCGTGGTGGTCGCGCTCAACCGGGTCAGCGTCCTGGTGCTGCTGGTGGTGGCGTTTCTGCTTGCCGCGTTGGGCACCCTCTTCGACTCCGCCTCGTTCGCGCTGCTGCCCTCGTTGGTGCCGCCGGACGCACTGCCCCGGGCGAACGGTCGGCTCCAGGCGGGGTCAGCGGTGGCCGGTGGCTTCCTCGGGGCGCCCGCCGCCGGTGTCCTGTTCGCCGTCGCCCCGGCTCTTCCGTTCGCCCTCGACGCCGTCACCTTCGCGGCGGCGGCCCTCCTCGTGCTGGCCCTCAGCCCACCTCCCGTGATGCGTCCGGGGACGGCACGGCGGCGCGGTTCGGTGTGGAGCGAGATCGTCGAGGGGCTGCGCTGGCTGCGTGCGCACCGGACCCTGTGGAGGGTCACAGTGCTCACCGCCGCGAGCAACCTGGCGATCAGCGGAATCATGGCGGTGCTGGTGCTCTACGCGCTGGACGTGTTGCGGGTGCCGCCAGCCGGGTACGGGCTGTTCGCCGCCGCCGCCATCGTCGGTGGCGTGGCGGGGGCCCTCGGAGCGGCTCGGCTCGCCGCCTGGCTCGGCACGGTGCCGGCGCTGCGCGCGGTGCTGGCCGTGGAAACCGTGGCGCTGACCGGCTTCGCGCTCGCTCGGCATCCGGTGCCGGGCGGGATCGCGCTGGCCGTCTTCGCCGCCGGCACTGTGGTGTGGAACAGCCTGTGGGCGTCGTACGGGCAGCGGCAGGTGCCGAGCGAACTGCTCGGTCGGGTCGGTGCGGCCCAGCGGATGGTCGGTCTGCTCACCGCACCGCTCGGGGCGGCGCTCGCCGGGCTGGCCGCCGCGTCGTACGGCACCGCGCCGGTGATGGCCACGGCGGCGGGGACGTTCGCGCTGGTCACCCTCGCCGCCTGGCGGTCCACGCTCGAACACGTCCGCCAGGGCGGTGCCGAACGCCACCACGACCCCCACAGCTCCACCGTCATCTGACAGCCGACCCAACCTTTTCCCACCTCCCGTGCGTCTGCCAGATGACGCGTACAGCGCGACGGCCGGGAGGGGGGCGGATGGCACCGACGAGGGACGACGGACGCGACGGCTACCTCGCCTTCGTGGAGAACCACCAGCACCGGCTGCTCCGCGCCGCCTACCTGATCTGCGGCAACCAGCATCAGGCCGAAGACCTCCTCCAGGACGCGCTGTTGAAGCTGGCGCTGCGCTGGTCCTCGGTCCGCAACGGCGACCCCTCCGCGTACGTGCGGGCCATCCTCTACCGCGACTCGGTGTCCTGGTGGCGTCGCCGACGGCGGGAATGGCTCAGCGCCGCGCCGCCGGACCAGGTGACCCACGACCGTGACGGCGCCCTACGGCTGACGATGCACGACGCGCTGGGCCTGCTGCCACCACGGCAGCGGGCCGTGCTGGTGTTGCGCTACTACGAGGACCTGACCGAGGTCGCCACCGCCGAGGCGCTCGGGGTGACCGTCGGCACCGTGAAGAGCCAGTGTCATGCCGCGCTGCGCCGACTCCGCGAGGTCGCCCCGGACCTCGCCCGCGATGCCCGACCGAGCCGGGGCCCGGCCGATCTGGCCAGCGGTCTGGAGGTGAACCCGTGAACGAGCAGGAGTTGCGCCAACTGCTGACTGTCAGCGTCGAGGACGTGCTGCCCAGCCAGCCGGCCACCGCCGGATGGGATCGGGCTCGGCGTACCCGGCGCACCCGGCGGGCCGTCGCAGTGGTCGCCCTGGCCGTGGTGCTGGTCGGTGGCGGCACGGTGGCGGCGCTGCGACCGCCCACCGACCCGGCGCCGGTCCCTCCGGTCGGCCCCACCGTCGACCCCTCCCACGCGGGTCCGGTGCAGAAACCCCCCGCCGAGCTGACCTACCCGCCCGATCCGTTGGCCCGGCTGAGTAACCCGGCGACCGTGCCGCTCTCCGAACGACCGGTCCAACGGGCACTGGCGCTGTTCCAACCGCTGAATGAGGAGAATCACGCGGACGGTCCGGTCCGGGTGCTCGGCAACGACGGTGTGGTGCGCAGCCTCGACGTGGTGACGCCGACACCGACCCGGGACGCCAGCGGCAACGAGGCTCCCGCCCTGAAGCCGGGAGTGCTGTCGCCGGACGGCCGGTCGGCCGCGTTCGCGCAGAACAAAGAGCTGATCATGGTCGACCTCACCACCGCGGCCGTCCGTCGGATACCGCTCGACGGCTACCTGGAGTTGGTGGTGTGGGCGCACGACCGGGTGCTGGTCGGGAGCGAGGACCGGACGTACGCGGTGGACCGGGTCACCGGGGCGGCCAGCACGACCGATGTGTCGATCTGGGAGTTGATCGCACCCGACCCGGCCGCCGGCCGCGAGGCCCCGTTGATCGACGTGTACGGGGAGCGGACCAGCCTGAAGCTACGCAGCCTGACCGCCCGGGAGGGCGAACTCCGTACCGAACAGCCGGTCAACGCCTCGGCGCTGCCCTCGCCCTACCAGGTCAACGAGTTCTACGGCCGGGGCTGGCTGCATGGCGAGCGCCTGGCGCGGGCAGCCTGGATCACCAACAGCGAGATCGACGGTGCCGAGGCTGCCGCAGTGCTGGACGCGCGGACCGGGGCCGTGCTCCACCTGCTCGACCTGGGCCGGGAGCGCGGCAAGGGCTGCTGCGAGGTGCTGGGCTGGGACAACAAGGGCGCGGTGCTGCTCCGGCTGGAACCGGCCGCCCTGGCACGCTGGAATCCGGAGACCGGCGAGGTCACCGGCGTCGTCCGCGACCTGCGCGGCGTGATCGCACTCGCGGGCTGACCACCGCGGCGGCGTCGCCGCTTGACCTTCGGGTCAAGCGGCGAGGCCGGCGGGTCAGTCAGACGGTCAGGCCGCCGGGTTGGTCGCCCTTGACGACGGGTGCCCGGACCAGGTTGCCCCACTCGGTCCACGAGCCGTCGTAGTTGCGCACCTGCGGGTAGCCCAGCAGGTGCCGCAGCACGAACCAGGTGTGGCTGGACCGCTCGCCGATCCGGCAGTACGCGATCACGTCGTCGTCGGGGCTCAGCCCGAGCTGGTCGGCGTAGATCGCCTTCAGCTCGTCGGCGGACTTGAACGTGCCGTCCTCGTTGGCGGCGGACTTCCACGGCTTGCTGACCGCGCCCGGGATGTGCCCACCGCGCAGCGCGCCCTCCTGCGGGTAGTCCGGCATGTGCAGCATCTCGCCTGTGTACTCACCCGCCGACCGGACGTCGACAAGCGGCCGGCCGGAGGCGATGTGCGCCATGACCTGCTCACGGAAGGCACGCAGCGGCGCGTCGTCACGTAGCGGCACCGGATAGTCGGCGCGCGGGCGAGCCGCCTTGTCGCGGGTCACCTCGCGTCCCTCGGCGATCCACTTCTGCCGGCCGCCGTCGAGCAGTCGCACATCGGCGTGGCCAAAGAGCGAGAAGACCCAGAGGGCATACGCGGCCCACCAGTTGAAGTTGTCGCCGTAGAAGACGACAGTGTCGCCCCGGCCGATGCCCTTCGCGGCACACAGCTCGGCGAAGCTCTCGGCGTCCAGGTAGTCCCGGGTCACCTGATCGTTCAGCTCCAGGTGCCAGTCGACCTTGACGGCACCGGGAATGTGACCGGATTCGTAGAGCAGCACATCCTCGTCGGACTCGACGACGACGAGACCCTCGTCGCCCAGATGCTCGGCCAGCCACTCGGTGGTGACCAGCCGCTGCGGGTCCGCGTACGACTGGAGGCGGGGATCGGGATCGTTCGGCACAGACATGATCCCCAAGGTACGCCGTTCAGGCCCGGCGGTGGACGATCCGACCGGCGACCACCGTCACCAGGCAGGTGCCGTCGACGCCGTGCACCGCGAGGTCGGCCCGCCCGCCCGGACGCAGCGTCGGCGCCACGGCGATGGCCAGCACCAGCAGGTCGCTCCGCTCGGCGGCGGCCCGCAGCGCCGGGTCGGCCAGGTGTTCCACAAGCACCGCCGTCACCCCGGTACGCAGCAGCGCGTGCACCCGCTCACGCGGGGATGGCGCGGGCGGCAGCGGTCTGTCGTGCAGCAGACCCGGCCCCAGCGTGCCGGGCCAGCGGCGAACCCGCGCGCCGACGTACGCCGCAGTCAGCTCGGCCAGCGGGCCGACGCCCTCGATCCGGTCGCCACTGACCAGCACGGCGTGCTCAGACACCGGCTCGCCATCCCGGTCGCGGCGTAGCAGCGCCGCGGTGTGCAGGGTGAGCACGCTCAGTCGACGAGCGGCCCGAGTTGCGGGCGCTTCGCCGTCACCGTGTCGCCGGACGACCGACCGGTCAACCGCCGCTTCACCCAGGGGGCGAGGTACTGACCGGCCCACCGCAGGTCGGAAGCGCGGGCGGCCAGCCACGGCGACGGCGCCGGGTGCGGCGGAACCATCAGCCACTCCTCGTCGCAGCCAACCCCGAGGGCGTTCAACACCTGCCCGGCGACCCGCCGGTGGCCGGCCGGGGAGAGGTGCAACCGGTCGGTGCTCCAGAGCATCGGATTGAGGAACGTGTCGTCGGCGTACAGGTCGACCATGATCGCGCCGTGCCGCTCGGCGGTCTCACCGACCGCCTGGTTGAGCAGCTGCACCCGGGGAGCGACGAGGCGCTGGCCGGGCAGTCGGGCCATCACGTCCGCGAACCGGAAGAGGAGCACGTCCGCGCCGCCCGAGCGTAGTTGCCGGACCACCTCGTCGAAGCGGGCGACAAGCGTGTCCGGGTCGAAGGTGCGCCGCAGCACGTCGTTACCACCGGCCGCGAAGCTGATCAGATCCGGCTTCATCGCCACGGCGGAGGGCACCTGCTCGGCGACCACGCTGGGGAAGAGCCGGCCCCGGATCGCCAGGTTGGCGTACCGGAAGTCGGGCCCCGCGTCGGCGGCGAGCCGGGTCGCCACCAGGTCCGCCCAACCCCGGAAAGTGCCGTCCGGGTACGCGTCGTCCATACCTTCGGTGAAGCTGTCCCCGACCGCGACATAACTGCGCCAGCGCACCCGCGCCTCCCTCACGCCACTCGTTGCCTGCGCCGGCCAGTCTGTCACCGCAGGAACGCCTGGCACCGCCCCGATTCCACGACGTGTCGGAGGTCATTGCGCACACGACGGGCGGAACCGGCCACCCCCGTGAGTGGCCGGTCCCTCGTACCCGGTGACAGCGCACCGGTGGATCAGCCCAGCAGCGTGCCCCACCGCTGGCCGGCGGGCACCGACGTGCTGGCCAGCACCCGGCCGCTGGCGGCGTACCGGACCAGCCGGGATGCCGATCCTTCGTCGGCCGGCGTCGCCGTCTTGACCTGGACCACCAGGCCGCCGTCGGCCAGGACGACCCCGTCGATGGCTTCGCCGTGCCCGGTCGGCTTCTTCCACGCCGGGTCCAACGGCGCCAGCTCGGTGACGGCCCCGCTGACGGCGTCGAGCCGGTAGTTGCGGAACCGCCAGCCGCAGCCACACCCCCCGGGGCTCGTCGTGTGGGCGCTGATCACCAGCGTCCCGCCGTTGGCGGAGATTGCCGCCACCCCGCCGATGACGAGGCCGGCAGGGATGCGTGGGCTGATCGAGCGCGTGTTGCCACGCTCGTTGCGGATGCGCACCGTTCGATCGGTGATCTGGGCGATCCATCCACCGGACACCGTCGGGCACTTCGCTTGGTGGGTGGCGAGCACATTCCGCCCGGTCCCGTCGGCGTTGACCGCGATGAGGGTTATCTCCTTCTCCCGGCCCAGGCCGTACAGCACCCGACCGGAGTCGAGCCAGCTCGGCGCGCAGCTCTGCTGGCCCTGGGTAGCGATGACCTGCCGCTTCGTGCCGTCGAACCCGCTGATCACCAGCCGATCGGCGGACTCTTCCAGCCAGGCCGCTCGTCGACCGTCCGGCGAGATGGCGAGCGGGCTGATGATGGCCTTGCCGTTGTAGGGGCGTCCCGAACGCACCACCTGCCACTTCCCATCAGGGGTACGCCGCCAGATCCGGGCCGGCTCGTTCTGCTTCTGGCCGTGCTCCTCTGCGGTGTACCAGGTCAGCTGCGGCCACTGCGTCGAGTCGACCGCCGGGCGGGCAGGCGCGACGGCCGGAGCCGCATCCGGCACGGAGCCGCCCGTGCCGGCGGCCGGGGTGTCGCCGGTCGCGGGGATGGCTGTGGCGGTGGCCGTCTCGGCCGGAGCGGGCGCTGCCTTCAGGTCGGCGGTGCCGCAGGCCGCGGCACCGAATGACAGGAGCAGCAGGGCGGCCGTACCGGCGAGTGCGCCGGAGCGGCGGATCGAGGCGGGACGGGTGGTGTGGGTGAACGGGCCGAGGTTCATCGTTTCCATCCTTTGTGGAGGCTTTCAGTGCCTGACACCACCCAAGACGAGCGCCTGGCCGTGGCGAGTTGCCGCCGCAGCGCGCTACTACCGGACAGTCGGATCCGCTCGCACCGGCAACCTTTTCCGCAGTTCACTGACCGTGATCAACACCGACTCGCTGGCGGTGCGCAGACGCCAAAAGGGCGGGCCACCCGAGGGTGACCCGCCCATCTCGCGCCGATCGTCAGTCGACGACAGCCAGGATCTGCTCGTCCTTCAGACTCGCCGGCTCGGCGGTCTCGGAGACCTTCTTCCCGTCCTCGTCCACCAACAGCACCGCGTACCCGCTGCCGTCCTGGACTCGCACGACCATGGAGCCGTCCGACTGGAAGTAGACCTGCCGTAGGGTGCGCCCACCCAGTGGCAAGGTGACCTGGTTGCCAGTACGGGTATCCAGCACCGCGTTGGCCCACAGTTCACGAGCAATGTCGCCGGACTCCTCGCCGGGATTCCTCCGCAGCAGAGCAATCCGAGAGCCGTCCGAGGACAGGCTGGCAATGTCGTGGCTGCGCCAACCGTTCATGGAGAAGCCGGGGACAACCCGCTTCTTCGTGCCGTCCGCGGCATAGAGGGTGATCCCGACATCGACGGCCATGGCGATGGTCCGACCGTCCGCCGACCAGAGGGCGTGACAGCCGCCGGGCCGCCCGGGCCACCAGGTGACTGGCTTCTTGTCGCTGCGGGTGTCCAGCACTCCGTGCCGACCGGACTCACCCGTCCCCATCGCCTCCACGAACAGCAGGTGCCGCCCATCCGGTGACCAGACCGGGGAGCAGCTGCTTGCCACGTCCGAGCGCATCTCCTGCCGGTCGGAGCCGTCGGCGTCGGCGACGACGAGGGTGCTTTCGTTGCTGTCGTCTGTCTCGACCCAGGCCACCCGTTGGCCGTCCGGCGAGACGCTCGCGTTGCCCTTCGCCGCGAGCTCGGGCAGAGCCAGCAGACGCACCGGGCTGTCGCCCGGGCGCCAGGACCTCAGGTTCGCCGTCTCCGCGTCGGTCACCGTGGCGGGGCCGTAGAAGAGCTTGCCGAACTCCACGGTCGGGGTGTTCGTGCCGGTCCCGCCGCTGGGTGGGGCGCCGGGCGTGTCGTCGGCGCTGGTGGACGGCGTCGGGGTGGGAGTCGGCGTCGGCGTCGCGGTGACCGACGGGGTGTCAGCGGGCAGCGGGCTCGGGGACTGGTCCGGTCGGATGGCGAAGGCGGTGCCGGCCGCCGCGGCGATCAGCACCAGCGCGGCTGCCGACGTGGCCACCGCCCGTTGGATACCGAGCCGGTGGGACGTGCGCAGCGTACGGTCCCGCAGGTCGACCGAGGTGACCTCGTCGGCCAGGGCGGTCAGGTCGAGCCGGAGGCGCTGGTCGTTCATCGGGTACTCCCTTCCAGGACGTACAGCTCGGCGAGTTCGGGCGCGACGGCGCGCAGCCTGGCCAGTGACTTGGCCGTCTGGCTCTTCACAGTGCCGATCGTGACGCCGAGCAGGTCCGCCGCCTCCGCCTCGGTGCGGTCCTCGAAGAACCGCAGCACCAGCACGGCGCGTTGCTTCGGGGAGAGCTTCGCCAGTGCCGCCCGCAGGGTCAGCCGCAGGCTGGTCTGGTGGGCGTGGTCCGGGGCCGAGCCGCCTCCGCGTGGCTCGGGCAGGTCGCCCGGCATCGACTCGGGTACCCGGCGCCGTCGCCACCAGGACACCTGTAGGTGGTACATGGTCTTGCGGGTGTACGCCTCGGCGTTGCCGCTGTGGTGCAGGCTGTTCCAGGATCGGTGGGTCCGGGCCAGGGCCGACTGGACGAGGTCCTCGGCCAGGTGCTGGTCGCCGGTGAGCAGGTAGGCCGAGCGCAGCAACGCCGGCGTGCGGGTACGGACGAACGAGTCGAACTCACTCAGCAGAGGGTCCACACGGGCCAATCCTTCAGGTCGGGGTACGAGGGCTTGGTGTCCTTGCAGACGCCAGCAATGGCGCCGATGGTTGCCGGCGACGGGCGCGGCTCGGATCGAAATGGATCGCTCATCATGCCGCACCGCCCGTAGGCTGCGCGGATGCTGCTACGCATGTCGACCCTGTTGCTGCGGACCCTGCGCGAGGATCCGGCCGACGCGGAGGTGCCGAGCCACCGGCTGCTGCTGCGCGCCGGCTACATCCGTCGTGCCGCACCGGGCGGCTACACCTGGCTGCCGTTGGGCAAGCTGGTGCTGGATCGGATCACCGAGGTCGTACGCGCCGAGCTGATCGCGATCGGCGACCAGGAGGTGCACTTCCCGGCGCTGCTGCCCGCCGAGCCGTACCGCACGAGCGGCCGGTGGACGGAGTACGGCGACGACATCTTCACCCTCGCCGACCGGCGCGGCGCCGAGCACCTGTTGGCGCCCACCCATGAGGAGATGGCGGCGCTGCTGGTCAAGGACCTGTTCACGTCGTACCGGGACTTCCCGGTGACGCTGTTCCAGGTGCAGACGAAGTTCCGCGACGAGGCGCGGCCGCGTGCCGGGCTGCTGCGCGGCCGGGAGTTCCTGATGAAGGACGCGTACTCCTTCGATCTGGACGAGGCGGGGCTGCGGGACGCGTACGGGCGGCATCGTGCCGCGTACCAGCGGATCTTCGACCGGTTGGGTCTGGACTACGCGGTGGTGCACGCGATGTCCGGCGCGATGGGCGGCTCCGCGTCGGAGGAGTTCCTGGCGGCGACGCCGGTCGGTGAGGACACCTTCGTCGGCTGCGTCTCCTGCGACTACGCGGCCAACACCGAGGCGGTGGCCACCCGTGCGCCGAGCGCCGGTGACCCGAGCGCGCAGCCGGCCGTCGAGGTGCACGACACTCCGGAGACCCCGACGATCGCGAGCCTTGTGGAGTTGGCAAACGCCCGCCGGTTGGGCGGTCGGGACGGCTGGACCGCCGCCGACACCCTGAAGAACGTCGTGCTGTCCGTCCGTCAGCCGGGCGCCGACCGGGCCGAGCCGCTGGTGATCGGGCTGCCCGGTGATCGGGAGGTCGACCTGAAGCGGGTCGGTGCCGCGCTGCATCCCGCGCAGGTGACAGTCTTCGACGATTGGGCCGACCATCCGGAGCTGGTCCGCGGCTACATCGGACCGCAACTGCTCGACAAGCTGGGCATCCGTTACCTGGTAGATCCTCGGGTGGTGACCGGGTCGGCGTGGCTGACCGGGGCGAACGAGCCGGGCCGACACGCGACCGACGTGGTGTGCGGACGGGACTTCACAGCCGACGGCACCATCGAGGCGGCCGACGTCCGCGCCGGCGACCCCTGCCCGGACTGCGAGGCAGGTGAGCTGACCATCCGGCGGGGCATCGAGATCGGGCACATCTTCCAGCTCGGCCGCCGCTTCACCGACGCCTTCGCGGTCGACGTGCTCGGGCCGGCCGGCAAGCCGGTCCGGCCGACAATGGGCTGCTACGGCATCGGGGTCTCCCGGGCGGTGGCGGCCGTCGCCGAGCAACACCACGACGACCGGGGGCTGGTCTGGCCGGCGGCGATCGCGCCGTGTGACGTACACCTTGTGGTTGCGGGCAAGGGCCCGCAGCTCGACGCGGCGCTGGAGCTCGGCGGGCGCCTCGCCGCCGCCGGCCTGCGGGTGCTTGTCGACGACCGCACGCACGTCTCGGCCGGGGTCAAGTTCACCGACGCCGAGCTGATCGGCATCCCCCGGGCCGTCGTGGTCGGCCGCCGACTCGCCGAGGGGTACGTCGAGCTGCGCGAGCGGGCCGGTGACGGGCGCGCCGAACTGCCGCTGGACGGTCTGGTGGATCGACTCGTCCACGAGGTGCGCCAGGAACGTGCGAGCCTGGTGTAGCTGCCACGTCACCGGGTAGTGCTGTCGGATCGGGTGGAAACGTCTTCGGAGGCTCTCATGACCGGTTACCGGGTCAGCGATGTGATGACCAAGCAGGTGGTGTACCTGCCGGCCGAGACCACCCTGGACGAGGCGGCCAGGGTGATGAAGGAGGCCGACATCGGTGATGTGGTGGTCACCGATGGCGCCAGCCTCGCCGGCATGCTCACCGATCGGGACATCGTGGTGCGGGCCGTGGCGGAGAACAGCTCCCCTGCGGCCACCACCATCGGCTCGATCGTCACCCGTGAGGTCGTCATGATCGAACAGCACTGCACGGCGAGTGAGGCGGCGGCGCTGATGCGGGATCGGGGCATCCGACGCGTGCTGGTCTGTGACAGTGACCGCAAGTTGGTGGGGATCGTCTCGCTCGGCGACCTGGCCATGCAGCTCGACCCCACCAGCGCGCTCAGCGAGATCAGCGAGCAGTCACCCACCGTGTGACCGAGGCCCCGGCACGACGGCGGTAGCCTCGACGCATGGCTGACATGCCGGCCCGACTGGCCGAGATCGTCGACGAGTTCGCCGCCGCGCCGCGCGACCTGGTGCTGGAGCTGCTCCTGGAGTACTCGGACGTGCTCCCGGCGCTCCCGGCGGGCACCGCGGAGCGCGAGGGCATGGAGCAGGTGCCCGAGTGTCAGACGGCGTTCTTCCTACGCGCCCGGGTGACCCCGGTAGGCACTGTGGAGACGCTCTTCGACTGCCCGCCGGAGGCGCCCACCACCAGGGCGTTCGCCGGGATCCTCGCCGAGGGGCTGGCGGGGGCGAGCGCCGAGCAGGTGCTGGCCGTGCCGGACGACCTCTACCAGCGGATGGGGCTGGCGCAGGCGATCAGCCCGCTGCGGATCCGCGGCGGCACGGCGATCCTGGGCCGCCTCAAGCGGCAGATCCGGGAACAACTCGGCTGACCACGAGGTTGCCACCGATCATGGAGATCGAGATCTACGCGGACGTCATCTGCCCGTGGTGCTACATCGGCAAGCGCCGCCTGGATGAGGCCCTCGCCAGCTACGAGGGCGAGGTGACGGTGCGCTACCGACCGTTCCAGCTCGATCCTTCGCCGGTGCCGGAGCCCCGCCCGTTGGTGGAGGCGCTGGCCGGTAAGTTCGGCGGCCCGGAGCGCGCCCGGCAGATGGTCGACCACGTGATCCAGGTCGCGGCGGCCGACGGGCTGCGACTCGACTACGACCACGCGGTGATCGCCAACACCTTCGAGGCGCACCGGTTGGTGTCCTGGGCGACCGACCAGGGTAGTGCGGCCGAGATGGTGGAGGCGCTCTACCAGGCGCACTTCAACCACGGAGTCGACGTCGGGTCACGGGAGGCGCTGGCCACCCTGGCCGGCGAGATCGGCCTGGACGCGGCCGGCGCGCGCCGGTTCCTCGACTCCGACGAGCGTGTCGCCGAGGTCGCCGCCAGCCTGGCCGCCGCCCGGGACCTGGGCATCACCAGCGTGCCGACCTTCGTCCTGGCCGGGAAGTACGCGGTCTCCGGCGCGCAGGAGGTGCAGACGTTGCTCGCCGCACTCGCCGAGGTCGAGCAGCGCGAATCCGCCGCCCACGCACACTGAGTCACCAACCGCCGGGCGTCCGGCATCGATGATCACGATGTTTCACGTGCAACAACATCGATGTCGATGCCTGCTCAGGCCGGCCTGGCCAGCCCTTCCACCACCCGCGCTCCCGGCAACGCGCCCAACGCCGGCCCGGGCAGCGCGATCTTGCTGTGCCGTACGCCGGACCCGACGATCACGTGCGGTGTGGCGATGACCCGCGCGTCCACCAGGATCGGCCACTGGGCCGGCAACCCGATCGGGGTGATGCCGCCGTACTCCATGCCTGTCAACTCGACCGCGTCGTCCATCGGGGCAAAGCTCGCCTTGCGGACGTCCAACGCCCGGCGGGCCACCCCGTTCACGTCGGCACGAGTCGTGGCCAGGATGATGCAGGCCGCGTAGCGGACCACACCCTCGCGCTTGCCCGCCACGACTACACAGTTGGCCGACACGTCCAGCCCCACCTCGTACGCCGCGCAGAACGCCGCGGTGTCGGCGAGGTCGGCGTCGATCGGCGCGACAAGCACGTCGTTGACGTCCACGGGAGCGTCGGCCGGCCACTGCGCGATGGCCTCTGCGACCGGCGGGGCGAGCAGATCCAGGCGGGCACGGGCCGGTTCGGTCTTCAGCGTTCCCATCACGGGTGCGATCCTCGCATCCGCACCGCTGAACCGCCCGGCGGATCCCCGCCCGCCCGGTGACGCCACCGACCCGGGCCGGATCGATCCGGCGCTCAACTGCCGGCGAGGAAAGCGTTGTCGCGCATGAAGGAGCGGTCGCGGGCAGCCGCCAACTCCTCCTCGCGCTTGGCCTTGGCCCGTTGCAGCTCCAGATCCTCGAACGCGTGCCGGACACCCAGCCGGATCACGCCGTAGAGGAAGACGAAGCCGAAGACGTAGAGGATCACAGTGGTGACGACAGCGAACATGGCGTCACGGTAAGACGAACGTGAACCGTTGTTGCTCTCATTTCCGGCCGGTTCCCCCGTACGTGTCGGCCAGGTGGTCGGCCCAGGTCCGTACGGCGGTTCACCCCGAGCGGATCAGGTCCAACACGGTCAGCAGCGCGAAGAACGCGATCACGATCTCGTTGACGATCCAGGCGTGCCCCTCGGCCCATTCCCGCATCCGGGTCAACACCCGCGCCGCCCTGCTCCCCAGCAGCAGCAACGCCAAGAGGGGCAGCGCGAGCAGGAGCACGGTGAGCAGCACGAACGGCACCAGGTGCCACCACGGCAGATCGTGGCGGGCCACACTCGCCCCGACGGTGGCCATGGTCAGATCGTCGGTGGGCGTCGCCACGAAGAGCAGCGCACCCAGACGCAGCGCCTGCGGCGGACCGGCGTGCTCGATGCTCCCCAGCCAGCGCGGCGGTCCGGAGCGGTTCCGGCGTGCCCAGATCAACACGGCCAGGATCACCAGCAGGGCCAGCACCACCAGGTCGATGGCGGGCCCGCGATCGACCTTCCCGGCGACGGCGGCGGCGTCGGCGGCCACTCCGCCCACCAGCCGGGTCAACGACCACGCCACCGTCACCCCGGCGGCCACCACCAGCCCCGCGCCCGCGAGGAAGCCCAGCGACGACGCCCGGGGCCGATCCGACGAGGCCAGGAAAACCGCCACCACCAACTGCGTACCGGCGACCATGACCACGGCGAGCGGCAGAATGGTCAGGAAGTTCATCGCCCGTCATCCTTCCGGCACTTGCAGGTGGGACGCGGCCGAATCCGTGGATCACCCGGCCGGTCGCACGCCCCCGCCCACCACGACACGTCCGGCCAGCAACGCCCCGAGCAGCGCCAGTGCGGCGGTCACCACGAGCGTCGTCGTGTAGCTGGCCGGGCCTGGCGCACTTCCCGCCGCCAACACGGCCCCGGTCAGCGCGAGCACTGTCGCCGCGAAGAGGGAGTCGCTCAGTTGCAGTGACGAGCTGTTGCGGCCCTGCTCACCCGGTGCGGACAACTCCAGGGTGAGCACCGACAGCGACGGATAGAGCAGGCCCATGCCCAGACCCGCGATCGCCCAACCGACCACGGCGAGGGCCACCGGCAGCTCGGGCCGGACGGCCAGCGCGACAGTCGCGGTGCCCAGCGTGATGCAGCTCAGCCCGGCGCGCGGAAGGCTGGCCCGCGACGCCGGCACCGGCATCCGGCCCTGCAACCAGGAGCCCACCGACCACGCCAGCGCGCCGACAGTGAGGACCAGCCCGGCCGCGGTCGGCGAGAGGCCCCGTTCCCGGGAGAGCATCAGCGGAATGACCACCTCGGCGCCCACGAAGGCCGCCGACGCCAGGCCGCGCAGCCCCACGACGGTGGGCAGGCCTCGCGCCGCCCGGAGAAACCCGGCCGGCAGCAGGCGCGGGGCGCAGACCAGCAGACCGACCACTGCGAACGCGACAAGCACCAGGGCCGTGGCGCCGCGCTGCTGACCCCCGATGTGCAGCAGTGCGGCACTCACCGCGGCCCCGCACGCCCAACCGACCCGCGCGGCCGCACCTGCCGGCGGTCTCGTTGTCGCACTTCGGCCCAGCGACCGCAGGCCGGGATGGATCAGCAGCACCGCCGGCACCGCCACCGCCGGCACCGCCAGGAAGACCCACCGCCAGCCCAGGTACTGCACAATCAGGCCGGCGACCGCCGGCCCGACCAGCGACGGTATGACCCACGCCGCCGCGAACGCCGCGAAGATCCGCCGGTGCAGTTCCTGCGGGTACGCGTGCCCGACGATCACGTAGAGCGCCACCGAGAGCAGCCCGGAGCCGAACCCCTGCACGACCCGCCCGACGACCAGCACACTCATCACGGGGGCGGCCCCGGCGATCAGCAAACCGACCACGAACCAGGCGACGCCGTGCCACATCGGCCCACGAGGACCCCGGGCGTCGCACCAGATGCCGGAGACCACCATCGCCAGCACACCTGTGGCGAACGGGCCACCGAACGCGATCCCGTAGAGCGCCAGCCCGTCCAGGCTGCGGGCTACTGTCGGCATCGCCGTACCGACCGCCAACGCCTCGAACGCGAGGAGTGAGATCAACGCGACGCTGCCCACCGTCATCGCGCGCAGCCGGGGCGCGAAGAGTCCCGGTGCGGTGGGTGCGGCGGTGACGGTTGTGCTCGGCATCGACCGAGCATGCGACCTCAACCGGGATTCATGTCAACATCAGGTGACCCGGCTCTCGTCAGGCGTCCTGCAGCGCCTCCCCCAGACCGCGCACCAGTCCGGAAAAATGCTGGTCTGCCAGCAGGTGACCAGCGGTGATCACCACAGCGATCGGCCACTCGATGACCTGGAGCGCGGCGAGCACCCCCAGCCCGGCGTAGTAGACGACCTTGTCCGGTGGCGGCACCGCCACCTCACCCAGCATCGGCAGTTGAAACCGCCTGTTGTACATCTGGACGTTCTCGCGTGAACCGTTGAGATGTCGCGTCAGCGTGCTCATGCCGGCCTCCCCATGTCCGGTGAAGGTCGTCGGATTCCACGACCCACCCCGTCCATGCGCCAGCGACGACGGAAAATTCCGCCGCTCAGGGGGCATAACGGATGGCAGGTCGGGAAGCCAGGCCGCCGGACGTAAGCGCGGTGGGAGGACGACATGGGCAAGGTCAGGACGAGCGGCAACAGGGAGCCGGGCCGGCGTCCATCCAGCCGTACGCCTCGATGACGGCGGCGGGTCGCGCTGCCGGCCGCATCCTGCCGTCCTTCGGCGTGCCGCACCTCGTCGGCGAGGCGTCCCGGACGGTCAGCTCGGCCGCGACCCGGCTGGCCCGGACGGCCGGGCTGACGCGGCGTCGGGTCTGGTCCCGACCGGGCCGGCACCACATCGAGGTGCACGGTGTCTGCCAGGACGGCGGGAACCGGCTGGCCCGCCAGGTGGAGGGCGCGCTGGAGCGGATACCCGGGGTCGCCTGGGCCCGGGTGAACGCACCCTCCGGCCGGGTGGTGGTCGCCGTCCAGACGCCCGAGCCGACCTTGCGCGACCTGATCGCCACGATCGACCGGGTAGAGCGGACCTGCGATCATGACCCTGATCCGGAGATCCCACCGCCGCACCCACCGGAGGAGGGGCCGCGAACCCCGCGAACCCTCGGCGCGCTCGCCTCGGACGCGCTGGGCCTGACCATCTCGGCGGCCACCCGGGTCCTACCGTTCGCGCCGCTGCCCGGTGAGGTGGCCGGCCTGCTCTCCGCGGTGGACCTCCAGCCGAAGCTGCACGAGTTCATCGGCAAACGGCTGCGCTCCGACCCGCGCGCCGACATCCTGTTTCCGCTGGCCGAGGCGGTGGTGCAGGGCCTGACCGGCCGTTGGACGGGGATCGTCCTGGACGGCGCGCAGCGGGTGGTGCAGTGGGGTGAGGCGCGGGCCCAACTCTCCGCCTGGGAGCGGGCCGAGCCGCGACTGACCGGCGACGCGGAACGCGCCACCGCCCGCTGGCCGGTGGTCGAACGCCCCCGGCCGAAGCCGGACGGCCCGGTCGAGCGGTACATCAACCGCATGCTCGCCGCGGGCGCGGCCGCCGGCGCGGCGGCGGTGCCGTTCGCCGGGCCGAAGCGGGCCGCCGCGCTGGGCCTGTCCGCGCTACCCAAGGCGCCCGGCAGCGGCCGTGAGGGGTACGCGGCCCAGCTCGGCCGGATGCTGGCCCGGCGCGGAGTGATCGCGATGGACCGGAGTGTGCTTCGCGAACTGGACCGGATCGACACGCTCGTGCTCGACGCCGCGGTGCTCGGCTCGGACCGGGGCGTACTGGCCGATCTGGCACCGGCGTCCGACGCGGACGTCGACCAGGTGGCCGAGCGGGCCTTCGCGTTGTTCGACCCGGACGACCCGGGCGGTTCCCGTGCTGCGGACGGCTGGCGGCTCGGGCCGCTGGACCAGATGCCCGCGCACGACCCGGACGACATCCCGGACGCGGCCCGGCTCCGCTCCGCCGGCGGCCAACTCCTCGGCCTCGCCAACGGCGACCGACTCGCCGCACTGTTGCGGGTCGAGCCGGAACCCGCGCCCGGCGTCGACGGCCTGCCCTCCGCCGCCCGACACGCCGGCCTGAGGTTGGTCGTCGCCGGCGGAGACGAACAGCGGTACGGCTTCGCCGACGCGATACTCCCCGGCGGGGACCAGTTGGCCGAGTCGGTACGCGCGTTGCAGCGCGACGGCGCGGTGGTGATGCTGGTTTCCGCGGACCGGAGGGCGCTCGGCGCGTCCGACTGCGGTCTCGGGTTCGCCGCGCCGGAGGACCTGCCGCCGTGGGGCGCGCACCTGCTGGTCGGTGCCGACCTGCGGGTGGTGGCGCTGGTGATCGAGGCGACCGGGGTGGCCCGGCGAACGGCCCAGCAGAACATCCGGCTGGCCATGGCCGGCACCGGCCTCGGGGCGCTGGGCGCGTTCACGGCCCCGCCGCCCCAGCTGCCACATCGGGCGCTCGTCGCGGTCAACGGCGCCGCCGGGTTGGCCTTCGCCAACGGGGTCTGGCAGGCCCGCCGGTTGCACGACCAGTCGGACACTCCTGCACCCGTCGCAACCGCCTGGCACCTCATGCCCGTCGGCACCGTCCTCGACCACCTGCGCTCCACCCCGGACGGCCTGGCCAGCGCCGAAGCGCAGCGCCGACGCCACGGCTCCGAAGGCAACGGCGGCGGCGCACCCGGAAGTGGTGGGCTGCTGCGCGCCTTCGTGGACGAGCTGTCCAACCCGCTCACGCCGGTGCTGGCCGCCGGGGCGGTGCTCTCCGCATCGTTCGGCTCACTTGTCGACGCCGCACTGGTGGGCAGCGTGGTCGGTGGGTCCGCCCTGATCGGGGCGGTGCACGAGCGCAACACGGAACGGTCGCTGGCGGAGCTGCTGTCACGGTCGGCGGTGACCGCACGGGCCCGCCGGGACGGTGCCGAGCAGGTTCTCGCCGCCGAAGACCTGGTCCTCGGGGACGTCATCACCCTCGAACCGGGTGACTCGGTACCCGCCGACTGCCGGGTGCTCGAGGCGGTGGGCCTGGAGGCCGACGAGTCGTCGCTGACCGGCGAGTCGCTGCCGGTCGCCAAGTCCAACCGACCGGTGGTGGCCGCCGCCATCGCCGATCGACACTCGATGCTCTACGAGGGCACCACCGTCGCCGCCGGGCACGGCACCGCCGTGGTGGTGGCGACCGGCAACGACACCGAGGCCGGGCGCAGCCTGGCCCTGGTACGGCAGGCACCCCCAGCCAGTGGGGTCGAGGCACGGCTCGGCGCGTTGACCAGCGCCGCCATCCCGTTGGCGGCCGGCTCGGCGGTGGCGGTGGCCGGCGCGGGCCTGCTTCGAGGCGTACCCCTGGCCGAAACGGCGGCGACCGCCGCGAACCTCGCCGTGGCGTCGGTGCCGGAGGGACTGCCGTTCCTGGTCAGCGCAGCGCAGCTGGCCGCGGCCCGACGGCTGGCCGAGCACGGCGCGTTGGTCCGCAACCCACGCACGATCGAGGCGCTGGGCCGGGTGGATGTGCTCTGTTTCGACAAGACCGGCACCCTCACCGAGGGCAAGTTGCTGCTCGCCGGTGTCGGTGACGGCGTCGGTGACCGGTACGCCCCGGTGGACCGGTTGGACGACCGACTCCGGATGACGTTGGCCGCGGCGCTGCGGGCCACTCCCGCCGCGAAGAATCCGGAGGAGTTGGCGTTGCAGACCGACCGGGCGGTCCGGCGGGGCGCCGGGGTGGCCGGGGTGGTGGAGCAGACCGGTGCCGCCGGGTGGCGGGCTGCCGGAGGGCTGCCGTTCGAGCCGTCCCGCGGCTACCACGCGAGCATCGGACAGACTGACGGTCACCTGTTGTTGAGCGTCAAGGGTGCTCCCGAGACGGTGCTGCCGCGCTGTTCGTCCCGACGCACCGACGGTCGTCAGGAGCCGCTGGACGACGCCGGCCGTGCCGATCTGGAGCGGATGCTCGCCGACCGGGCCGGTGCGGGAAACCGGATCCTGGCCGTCGCGGAGTGCCCGGTGAACGACCCGAAGGTGACCGATTCCGACGTTCGAGGGCTCACCTTCGTGGGCTTCCTGGCCCTCGCGGACGGTGTGCGGGAGAGCGCCGCCCCGGCGGTACGGCGGATCCGGCAGGCCGGTGTGCACACCATCATGATCACCGGTGATCATCCGGCGACCGCCGAGGCGATCGCCGCCACCATCAGCGAGCACGACGAACAGCGGGTGGTCACCGCCGCTGAACTCGACCAACTGGACGACGACGCGCTCGCCGAGCGGTTGGCCAACACCGACGTGGTGGCCCGGTGCACCCCGGCCCACAAGGTGCGGATCATCCAGGCGTTGCAGAAGTGCGGGCGGACCGTGGCGATGACCGGCGACGGCGCCAACGACGCCCCGGCGATCCGGCTGGCCGACGTCGGCATCGCCCTCGGCCAACGGGGCACCCCGGCCGCCCGCGCCGCAGCCGACCTGGTGGTCACCGACGACCGGCTGGAAACCATCATCGCGACCCTGATCGAAGGGCGGGCGATGTGGTCGTCGGTGCGGCACGCGCTCAGCATCCTGGTCGGCGGCAACCTCGGCGAGATCGCGTTCAGCGTGCTCACCGCCGCGGCGACCGGCCGGTCCGCGCTCACCGGACGACAACTGCTGCTGGTCAACCTGCTCACCGACCTGGCGCCGGCGCTGGCCATCGCGGTCCGGCCACCCGCGTCGGACCGCACCGACGCGCTGCTCCGGGAAGGCCCGGACACGGCGCTCGGCGAGAGCCTCACCAGAGAGATCGGGCTTCGGGCGGCGGCCACCACGCTGGGCGCGACCGCGGGCTGGACGTTGGCCCGCTACACCGGGCGCCGCCAGCGGGCCGGCACTGTCGCCCTGGTGTCCCTGGTCGGCACCCAACTCGGGCAGACCATCCTGGCCGGCGGCACCAGCCCGGCCGTGCTGGCCTCCACGGCGGCGTCACTGGGCGTGCTCGTCGTGGTGGTGCAGACACCCGGGGTGAGCCAGTTCTTCGGCTGCACCCCGCTCGGGCCGGTGGGCTGGACCATCGGGGCCGGTTCGGCGCTCGGCGCGACCTTCGCCAACGGCGCGCTCACGAAGTTGGTGGAACGCCTCCCGGAGGCCCGCCATAACCGGACCGGATCCGGTGCCGAGCCTGCGGCGGACGGTGGTTCCGCCGACTGACCGGACGCGCCAACGGCGTGCCGTGGAAAGCCGATTCCTCGATGCTGGTGGTCCACCGACCCACCAGCACCGAGGCGGTTTCATGCGGCGGCGATCAGGTCCGTGGCCGGTAGGTCAGGCGGCGCAGGACGATCTCGGCGGGGCCGGGCTGCTTGCGCTCGTCGAGCTGACGGGCGATCAGGACGGTGGTGAGCCAGACGGCCACCGCGATGATCAGACCGGTCACCGTGGGGCTGCCGAACCGGTCGCCGAGGGCGAGCGTGAAGGGCGCCAGGAGGACGAGCCAGGCCACGGAGTGGAACAGGTATCCCGACAGGGAACGCTGACCCAGTGCGGAGAGAGCACCGACGACGGGACCGGATCGGTTGGCTCGCATGGCGATCAGGCCGAAGACGGCCACGTAACCCGGTCCGGCGAACATGCCGCTGGCCCCGTGAAGCAGCAGCATCAGACTGGCGGCCGACTCGTCGACGTGCAGCCATCCGGCACTGACCAGGGCTGCCGGGAGGCCGCCGGCGACTGCGACGCCGAGGCCGAGGGCGGCGGTCCACGTGAGCAGGGTCCGGTGCCGGGCCGGCTCTTCGAGGACACGGCGGCGAGCGGCCCACATGCCCAGCCAGGCGATCATGATGAAGGGCAGGACGGTCAGCGTGTGCACCGGCCATTCGCCGAGGCGATCCAGCATGGACGCGACGTAGCCGGACGCGGCGAGCGAGTCGACGTGGCCCGACGGCAGTGGGGCCGACCCGCCCGACCCGCCGAGGATGCCGCTCACCACCATGGCGCCGATGACCAGTATCTCGACCGCCGACAGCGCCCAGAGCACCAGCACGATGCGGTGGAACCTGTCGCTCCGGCGGAGCAGAAACAGGGTCATCGCGATCCCGACGATCCCGTACGCGCCGAGGAAGTCGCCGTAGTACAGCAGCGCGGCGTGCGCGAACCCGAACACGACGAGCCAAAGGTTACGACGCAACAGTACGGAGCGGACCTGCTTCGGGGTGGCACCGGAGGCGTCCTGGCGGCGGGCGAGCTGGACGAGCCCGTAGCCGAACATGACGGCGAAGACCGGATAGCCGCGGGCGTGGACGAGTTCGAAGAGCAGGAAGTTGAGGCCGCGGTCGACGCCTTCCGGCGTGGCGTCGAGGCCCGGCTCGCCGGCGAAGACGACTCCGGCGACGTTGGCCAGCGCGATGATCAGCAGCATTGCTCCCCGGGCCAGGTCGGGCGCGAGAGCCCGCTCGGCGCGCAGCACCGGCCCTCTCGATGTCTGCGGTGCGGTGTCAATGCTCATGGTCGTCTCCCCGTGACTCGCCTTTAGCTTCAGAGAGAAAGTATCACGCGTACACTAATGCTGTCTGTCATGATGTGGACGTAACCTTTCCGGGCGAACGTGGGAGCCCATGACCAGCGACGATTTCGTTCCGGCGCCACTACGCCGGCTGTGGGGAATGTCGGAGTCGTCGCGTCTCGGGCGGCCCGCGTCCCTCGACGTCAACGTGGTCGTCGCCGCGGCCGTAGGGATCGCCGACCGCGACGGGCTCGACGGCGTGACGCTTCCCAAGGTCGCCAAGAGCCTCGGCTTCACGAGCATGTCGCTCTACCGGCACGTCGGTTCCAAGGACGAGCTGCTCACCCTCATGGCCGACGCCGCACTCGGCCCACCCCCGGACATCGACACCACCGACTGGCGGGAAGGGCTGCGCAGCTGGGCATTCGCGCACCGTGCGGTGCTTCAGCGTCGGCCGTGGCTGACGCGCGTGCCCGCCGCCGGACCGCCCTCCGGGCCGCATCAGATCGCCTGGATGGAGGCCGCGCTGGCGATCATGTCCGGCACTCTCCTGGACTGGGCGCACAAGATCGGTGCGATGTCCCTGATCAGCGGCTACGTGGTGCAGTCGGTACGGCAGTACGGCGAACTCGCCGAGGGCAGAGCCGAAGGCCAGGGCCAGGCCGACGCCGAACGCGACTACGGCCGGGCGCTGGCGCGACTGGTCAATCCCGACCGCTTCCCCGAGACGGCCCGGCTGTTCTCCTCGACGCTGTTCGAGTCGCCACCGTCCGACACCCCCGACGAGGCGATCGCCGACGCGGACTTCACACTCGGGCTGGAGTTGATCCTCGACGGCATCGCCGTCCGGATCGCGCGCTCCGACCCCTGAACCCACCCCGTCACCACCCCGGCGGCGGCGATCATCAGAGCGACGATGCCGAGCAGGGCTCCGATCAGCACCGTGCTGTGCACACCGTGGCTCGGTAGCGCGAACCCGGCGACCAGGGCGCCACCGGTGATGCCGACGTTGACAGCGGCAGAGACGGTGGCGGCTGCGATGTCGGAGCGCCCGGGCGCCACCTGCAACACGACGCCTCCGAGCGCTGCGGTGAACGCCGCGAACGCCAGCCCGGCCAGAGCGAGTAGGCCGACGGCCACGTACGGCCGGTGGCCGAGCGCGTACAACCCGAGCAGCGCCACCGACTGCAACGCGACTGTCGTGACCAGGGCGAGCCAGGGGCTGCGGTCCACCACCGCTCCGACGGCGAGGATCCCGAGCACGCTGGCGACACCTCGCGCCAGCAGGATGGCCCCGACCGACGAGGCGGCGAACCCGCTGACCTCGGTCACGAAGAGAGCGACGTAGGTGTAGGCGGCGATGGCGCCGGCGGTCGCCAGGACAGCCACCGCGACCAGCAGCCAGAAGCGGTAGATGTCGGGCGTCGCGCCCCGAGCGGCATGTCCCTGGTCGGGCGGAGTCGAGGGCAGCAGCGAGGCGACCACGACGAGCACAACCGCGCCGAGCCCGGCCACCGCCAGGAACGACATGCGCCAGCCGGCCCGTTCGCCCAGCCAGGTGCCCACGGGCACTCCCAGGAGCAGGGCGACGTTGCCGCCGGCGAACACGATCGCGACCACCCGCCCGCGCAGTGCGGGTCGGAACAGCTCAGCCGCGGCCGGAACCACCACCGCCCAGAACAACGCATGGGTCGCCGCGGTTGCCATCCTGGTCGCCAGCAGCAGCGGGAACGTGCTCGCGAACACCGTCGTCGCGGTGCTGACGACGAAGCCGGCCAGGAGCACCGACAGGAGTCGCCGCCGAGGGACCTTCCTGGCCAGCACCGTCAACGGGATCGATGCGACGACGACCACCGCGCCGTACGCGGTGACGAGCATGCCCACTTGCGACGGTGAGACGGCCAGGTCCGTGGCCATCGGGAGCAGCAGGCCGATCGGCAGCGCCTCGGCGGTGGTGTAGAGGAACGTCCCCCCGGCGAGGCCGATCAGCGCGCCCACTGCCCGTCTGCGGTCCATCCGACGCTCCCACTGTTACCGGCTAAAAGATGTATGCCAGAAACAAGCTAGTGATGCCTCGGCGCAGGGTCAACTGGTAAAGTCGGCTTTGATGGAAACAGATGAGGGCGTCAGGCGGATGCACCTGGTGGGCGGCAACCTCGCCCTGGACTTCATCAACACCCGCACCGGTCCACCCGTCGGGCCCGCGGACGACGACGTGCTCACCGGCTACCCAGGGTTGGTCGACTGGGGCGTGTACGCGGGCGCCCTCACCGAGACCGAGGCCGCAGCGATGCGCCGGCTGTCTCACACCGATCCAGACGGCGCCCACGCTGCCTTCGCGCGAGCGCAGCGCACCCGCGACAATCTCGACGAGATATTCCGACCGCTGGCCGCCGGAGAGAGCCCGAACGCGCGCGCACTGGCCCAACTGAGGAACGACGAAGCCGACGCGCTCGCCCACGCACAACTCGAGCGTGGAAGCACGTTCGGGTGGGCCTGGCGGGATGACCGGACGCTGGTCCGGCCGCTACGGCCAGTGGCGCACGCAGCGGTCCAACTACTCACCGGCGGGCCGCTGGACCGGATCAAGGGATGCGGAGGCTGCCGCTTCATCTTTATCGACGAGAGCAAGAACCGCAGTCGCCGCTGGTGCAGCATGGACGACTGCGGAACTACCGAGAAGATCCGCCGCTACGTCGCCGCGCGACGCACACGTGCGACGCGGTGAGCGCCGAGCCAACAGTGAGTGTTGGTGGAGCCCAGGGGACTCGAACCCCTGACTCGCCCCGCCCGATACGATCGCGACCTCGTTCGCACTGCGGGAAGCCCATGAGATCCGCATGCGGCCGCCCCGGCAGTTCCCATGCTGAGAGTAGGTTTCGTCAATGGCATGCCGTATCGGTGAGATCGTGCTCAAGTGCCGCGATCCCGAGGTGCTGGCGCGGTTCTGGTGCGAGATCCTCGACTTCAGAGAGCTCGATCGCGAAGAGGGGGTTTACATCGAGATAGGCCCGCGCGAAGGGTTCGGCGGCCCACAGCCGACGATCTTCCTCATCCGCGACGACGAGCCGAAGAACGGGCATGCCCGGCTGCACATCGACGTCAACCCCACCGACCGCGATCAGGACGCCGAACTCGAGCGCCTCCTGGCCGCCGGGGCCAAACTCGTCGACATCGGTCAGCCTGCGGATGCGTCCTGGCACGTCCTCGCCGATCCAGAAGGCAACGAATTCTGCCTACTCAGGCGCCGCCTCGACCCACTCTGACGGCCCTCGCCCAAACGATCGACGCAGCCGCCGACAATTCAGAATCAGGAGGGAGAAGAGCCCGGTGACCTGCGCCGGAGCTTGGTGGAGCCCAGGGGACTCGAACCCCTAACCCCTGCCTTGCAAAGGCAGTGCTCTGCCAGTTGAGCTAGGGCCCCTTGAGTGGCTGCGGCGACGATCGCTCGTCGCCGGGCCCGACGTCAGCGCAGATCGGGCGCGGTGGTCGCCTCGTGCCACAGGGCACGCTCGTCGTTCGACGCCTTGATCTTGTTGAACACGACGGCGGCTACACCGACGACGCCAGCCAGAATCAGCAGCTTCTTGAACATGGGGCGACCCCTCGCGCTCGACTACCGTCGGACGACTTGCGGTGGGGCTAGATGGAATCGAACCATCGACCTCAGAGTTATCAGCTCTGCGCTCTAACCGACTGAGCTATAGCCCCGCGTTGCGACGAGCAAGATTAACCCATCCGCTCTGCCAGCCCCAAATCGGGGTCCGGGCCTACGAGCCGGGCCCGTCGCCACCTGCAAAACCTACAGGAGTACGAGACGCCGGAGCGACCGCATTCAGCGGTGCTCCGGCGTCCCGGTGGCTCAGTCCCGCTCGGCGAGGGTCAGCTCGATCCCACCGACCAGGTCAGCGCAGACGTTGTAGACGAACGCGCCGAGCGTGGCCAGCGCGGTGAACAACACCACGTTGACCAGGCCGATCAGCGCCGAGCTGAGGATCACGCCCTTGGCGGTGATCTGGAAGCCGCTGGTGCTCTGCCCACCGCCGGCGTTGACCAGGTCACTCAGGCTCTCGTTGACGCTCTGGAACACACCCATCGCGTCCAGCGCCAGGTACAGCACCGAGGTGGCGACCACCACGACGATGAACAGCACCACCGACACCGCGAATGCGAACTTCATCACGGACCACGGGTCGATCCGCTTCAGGTTCAGCCGGGCCCGGCGCGGTCCGCGGGAGGCGGCCGAACTGACCGACGTACGCGCCGCACGCACCGCGTCACCGACGCGGGCGGCTCCGACGGCGGACGCGTTACCGATCCCCGGCGGCAGGCCACCGCCGCTGGCCGGACGGCCGGCAGCCGCAGCGGTACGCGCCGAGTCCGGCTGCGGCTGGGTCATGCCCGGTGTGATCCGCGGCTGGGTGCCGGTGGACCCGGTCGACGCCGCCGGACCGGGCCGGACACCGATCGGCTGGGTGGTGGCCGGACGGGCCGAGGGTGCCGCCGCCGGCCCCGGAGGGTTGGCGGCGACCGACGACGTCGGCGTCTCGGCGCTGGACGCCTCGGCCTTGTCGCCCGACCCCCCGTCCTCGCCAGGCTGCTCCGGCGGCGGTGTCATACCCGGAGCCCTGGTGAACTTCGGGGCAGGCGCGTCGGCGGGGACCGTCGCCCGGCCTACGGCCGCGCGGCCGGTCGCTGGTGTGCCGCCCTTGGCGGCCTCCTCGTCGACCGGGTTGGCCGAGGTCCCCGAGTTCCCCGACTTCGCCTGTGTCTCCGTCATTCAACTAGTCCTGTTCGTCAGGCTCGTCGGCATTGCGAGCAATCGCCACGATAGTCACGCCGTCCGGGAGGTCCATCAGCTTGACCCCCATTGTGTTCCGGTCACGCGTACGGCGTACAGGCTTCACCGGAGTCCGAATGACACCACCGTTGCTGGTGATCGCGAACAGCTCGTCGTCCGGATCGATCACCACCGCGCCAACCAGACCACCGCGCCGTTCGGTGATCTTTGCAGTCAACACGCCCTTACCTCCCCGGCCCTGCACCGGGTATTCCTCGATCGGGGTCCGCTTCGCGTATCCCCCGTTCGTGGCCACCAGCACGTCCAAACCTTCCCGCACGACTTCCATGGCGAGCAGGACGTCGTCGTCCGTGAAGCGCATGCCGATCACGCCCGAGGTGGCCCGGCCCATCGGCCGCAACGCCTCGTCCGAGGCGTTGAACCGGATCGCCTGTGCCTTCTTCGAGACCAGCAGCAGATCGTTCTCCGGCGCAACCAGCGCAGCACCGACCAGCTCGTCCTCATCGCGCAGGTTGATCGCGATGATGCCGCCGGAACGGTTGGAGTCGAACTCCTCGAGCCGCGTCTTCTTCACCAGGCCGTTCTTCGTGGCCAGTACCAGATAGGGGGCTACCTGGTAGTTCGGGATCTCAATGATCTGCGCTATCTGCTCGTCGGGTAGGAAGGCGAGCAGATTGGCCACGTGTTGGCCCTTGGCTACCCTACTGGCCTCCGGCAACTCGTACGCCTTGGCCCGGTAGACACGGCCCTTGTTCGTGAGGAACAAGATCCAGTCGTGGGTCGAGCAGACGAAGAAGTGGCTGACGATGTCGTCCTGCCGCAGCGTGGCGCCACTGACGCCCTTACCGCCGCGCCGCTGCGAGCGGTACAGGTCGACCTTGGTCCGCTTGGCGTACCCGGTGCGGGTGATCGTGACGACCACGTCCTCGCGGGCGATGAGGTCCTCCATCGAGACCTCGCCGTCGAACGGGATGATCTGCGTCCGCCGTTCGTCGCCCCACTTGGTGACGATCTCGCCCAGCTCCTCCGAGACGATCCGCCGCTGCCGCTCCGGCTTGGCGAGGATGTCCTTGAGGTCGGCGATCTCGATCTCGAGCTTGGCCAGGTCGTCCACGATCCGCTGCCGCTCCAGAGCGGCGAGCCGGCGCAGCTGCATGTCCAGGATCGCGGTCGCCTGGATCTCGTCGATCTCCAGCAGCCGGATCAGGCCCTGCCGGGCGTCGTCCACGGTCGGCGAACGCCGGATCAGGGCGATCACCTCGTCCAACGCGTCCAGCGCCTTGCCCAGGCCGCGCAGGATGTGTGCCCGCTCCTCGGCCTTGCGCAGCCGGAACGCGGTCCGCCGGCGGATCACGTCGATCTGGTGCTCGACGTAGTAGCGGAGGAACTGGGCCAGGTTGAGCGTGCGCGGCACCCCGTCGACGAGGGCCAGCATGTTGGCGCCGAAGGTCTCCTGGAGCTGGGTGTGCTTGTAGAGGTTGTTCAGCACGACCTTCGCGACCGCGTCGCGCTTGAGCACCAGGACGATCCGCATGCCGGTACGACCGGAGGACTCGTCGCGGATGTCGGCGATCCCGGCGAGCTTGCCCTCCTTGATCAGCTCGGCGATCCGCTCGGCGAGGTTGTCCGGGTTGACCTGGTAGGGCAGCTCGCTGACGACCAGGCACGGGCGGCCCCGCTTGTCCTCCTCGACCTCCACCACTGCCCGCATCCGGATCGAGCCGCGACCGGTGCGGTACGCGTCCTGGATCGCGGTGGTGCCGACGATCAGGCCGTGGGTCGGGAAGTCCGGGCCCTTGACGATGCCGAGCAGGGCTTCGAGGGTGGTCTCCTCGTCCTCCTCCGGGTGCTCCAGGCACCACTGCACCGCCGCGCCGATCTCCCGCAGGTTGTGCGGCGGGATCTTGGTGGCCATGCCGACAGCGATGCCCTCGGAGCCGTTCACCAGGAGGTTGGGGATCCGCGACGGCAGGATGGTGGGCTCCTTGGCCCGGCCGTCGTAGTTGTCCTGCAGGTCGACGGTGTCCTCGTCGATGTCCCGCAGCATCTCCATGGCGAGCGGGTCGAGCTTGCACTCGGTGTTGTGGCTGACGAAGCCGTCGGAGACGAACGAGTGGTCGTCGGTGTCGACCCGGACGCTGTAGACCGCCTGGACGCCAGCGTCGGTGATCTGCGCCACCTCGGCGTAGTAAAAGCGCCCGTCGACCAGCGGCTCGACCACGTCGAGCACCTCGGTGTTGGTGATCCGGGCGGCGATCTCGTCGCGGTCCCGCTCCCACCGCTCCACCCGGTCCACGTTGTGCCGGCGCAGCCAGTCCCGCTCGGTCCAGCGCTGCGCGCCGTGCTCGCGGATGAACTCACCGACCAGCGGCACGTGGTCGCTGGAGAGCGCGGTGCTGCTCGCCGGCACCTGGGCCAGCTCGGCGTCCAGCTTGGCCTGCTTCCGGCCGAGGAAGCCGACCTGCGCGGCGAAGATGCGGGCGTCGCGGCGGTTGGTCACCACGACCTTGATCTCGCCATTGTCGTAGCGGGTCTGCCGGCTGATCACGCCGAACTCCAACAGCAACTGCTGGACCTCGCGGGCCAACCGCTCACTACGTGTCGAGTACGAGACCTGGATGGTGCTGCGCGGCAGCAGCGATGACGAACCGTCGCCCTCGAAGAGCGCCTGGAGGAACGCGCGCTTGACCGCGGCCGGCCCCTGCCAGACGAACTCGGGAACGAACTTCGCGGCGCTACGCGCCCCCACCAGGTCACCGAGAATCGAGCCAGTGAAATCGGAGGTCCAGCCCCGCAGCTTGTGCAGCGTCTTACCGGTGACCGTCGTCTCGGTGCCGACCCAGCGTCGACCGCCCACGGCAAGGTCGTAGGCAGCCAGGACTCGGACAAAGAACTCCCGGTCGCAATTGTCAAACCCAACCCGATCGGCGGAGGTCCAACCCTCGCTGACGTAAGCACCCGCGAGGACGGCCGCCTCGACGTGCTCCAGCATCGGGTAGCCGATCTCGTCCGGCACCGAGCGCTGGAGAACGACCCGGTCGCCCGGGGAGATCTCGGCGAGCAGCTTCCACAGCAGGGTCGGCACGCCGGCGACGTCCACCAGGCAGAGCACCGGGTGGTTGTGGGTGCCGGTCAGCTCGTACCCCTCACGGGTGCGCAGCCGCAGCGTGGGGTGCTCGCCGGAGTGGAAGAACTTGGAGGCGCGGACCAGGTCGCCGTTGCGGTCGCGGACCTTGAGGTCGATGTCGGTCTCGCTGGACGGCGCCGCGCCGGGCACGATGTCGCCGACCCGGACACTGCCCTCAGCGGTACGAATCCGGACATCTGCCGTGACGCAGTATCGCATCGCGGCAGCCGGATCATTACCGGGCGAGCCGAAGTTGCCGTTGCCGTCGACCAGCGGGTAGCGCAGCGACCAGGACTGCGCCATCCGGACCAGCGCGTCGTAGATCGCCGAGTCGCCGTGCGGGTGGAACTGACCCATCACGTCACCGACGACACGGGAGCACTTCACGTAGCCGCGGTCCGGACGGTAGCCGGAGTCGAACATCGCGTAGAGGATCTTGCGGTGGACCGGCTTGAGGCCGTCCCGGACGTCCGGCAGCGCGCGACCGACGATGACGCTCATCGCGTAGTCGAGGTAGGAGCGCTGCATCTCCACCTCGAGCCCGACCGGTTCGATCCGGTCGTGCGCGACCACCGCGGCGATGGCCTCGGCGGGGACCTCGGGCTCGTTCGGTGTGGACTCGGGAGAATCGGTCACTGTATACCCTTATCAGACGCAGAGTCGTTTTCGTGCTGTGGATAACCGCTGTGGATACCGGCCAAGCTGTGGATAACTCTGTGGACCGACGGATCGGTCGGGCAGTGCCCGACCGATCCGCAGCAGTCCGTCAGATGTCCAGGAACCGCACGTCCTTGGCGTTGCGCTGAATGAACGACCGGCGCGCCTCGACGTCCTCACCCATCAGCACACTGAACAACTCGTCGGCGGTCGCCGCGTCGTCGAGAGTGACCTGACGCAGGGTACGCGTCGCCGGGTTCATAGTGGTTTCCCACAGCTCGGGATAGTTCATCTCGCCGAGGCCCTTGAAGCGCTGGATGTCGTCCGGCTTGGCGTTCGGCTTCTTCTGCTGGCGCAGCAAGATCAGACCGTCCCGCTCGCGGTCGGAGTACGCGTACTGGGCGTCGTCGCCCTTCTTGTTCCACTTGATCTTGTAGAGCGGCGGGGCTGCCAGGTAGACGTTGCCCATCTCGACAAGCGGACGCATGAAGCGGAACAGCAGGGTGAGCAGCAGCGTCTGGATGTGCTGGCCGTCGACGTCCGCGTCGGCCATCAGCACGACCTTGTGGTACCGCAGCTTCTCCATGTCGAAGTCGTCGTGGATGCCGGTGCCCAGCGCGGTGATCAGCGCCTGGACCTCGTTGTTCTTCAGAACCCGGTCGATCCGGGCCTTCTCCACGTTGAGGATCTTGCCGCGGATCGGCAGGATCGCCTGGGTCCGTGGGTCGCGACCCTGCTTGGCCGAGCCACCGGCCGAGTCACCCTCGACGATGAACACCTCGGACTCGCGGGGGTCGGTCGACTGGCAGTCGGCCAACTTGCCCGGCATCGAGCCGGACTCCAGCAGCGACTTGCGCCGGGCCAGCTTGCGCGCCTGCTGCGCGGCGATCCGGGCCCGGGCCGCCTGGGATGCCTTCGTGATGATCATCTTGGCCTCGGCCGGGTTGCGGTCGAACCAGTCGACCAGCCGGTCGTTGCAGACGCGCTGCACGAAGCTCTTCACCGGGGTGTTGCCCAGCTTGGTCTTGGTCTGGCCCTCGAACTGCGGGTTGGCCAGCTTGACCGAGATGATCGCCGCGAGCCCTTCGCGGATGTCCTCGCCGGAGAGCTTCTCGTCGCCCTTGAGCAGCTTCTTGTCGGTGCCGTACCGGTTGACCACGCTGGTCAGCGCGGACCGGAAGCCCTCCTCGTGGGTGCCGCCCTCGTGGGTGTTGATCGTGTTGGCGAAGGTGTAGACCGACTCGCCGTACGACTCGTTCCACTGCATGGCGATCTCGAGTGACATGCCCTCCTCCTCGGCCTCGAACTCGACCACGGTCTTGTGGATCGGGCTCTTCGAGGCGTTGAGGTGTCGGACGAAGTCCGCGATGCCGCCCTCGTAGTAGAAGGTGACCTCGCGTTGCCGGCCGTCCTCCTCCTCGGCCACCCGCTCGTCGAGCAGGTGGATGCGGAGGGCGCGGTTGAGGAAGGCCATCTCCTGCAGGCGCCGGTAGATGGTCTGGAAGTCGAAGTCGACGGTCTCGAAGACGTCGGGGTCGGGCCAGAAGGAGACGGCCGAGCCGGTGCGGTCGGTGGTCTCGCCCTTCTCCAGCGGGCCCGGCTTGGAGTTGGTGTAGTGCTGCCGCCACACGGAGCCGGACTTGTGGATCTCGACGAACATCTTGGTGGAGAGCGCGTTCACCACGGAGACGCCGACGCCGTGCAGGCCGCCGGAGACCGCGTACGCCTTGCCGTCGAACTTGCCACCCGCGTGCAGGATGGTGAGCGCGACCTCGACACCCGGCTTCTTGAGCTTCGGGTGGAGGTCGACCGGGAAACCACGGCCGTTGTCGGTGACCCGGACGCCACCGTCGGCGAGCAGCACCACGTCGATGGTGTCGCAGTAACCGGCCAGCGCCTCGTCGACCGCGTTGTCGACGACCTCCCAGACGAGGTGGTGCAGACCGCGCTCGCCGGTGGACCCGATGTACATACCGGGCCGCTTGCGAACCGCCTCCAGCCCCTCGAGAACGGTGATCGACTCTGCGCCGTACTCCTGCTTGTCCTGCGCTGCCACCCTCGGCCACTTTCTCGCGTCAGCCGCGCCGGTAGGGGCGCGTCGGGCGCGGGTTCGGCGGACAGGACGCGACGTCGGCGCGCGGACCGGCGCCGGAGACCTCCGGACAGCGGGTCGAACGCGCCGGTCGCCGCGGTTGCCCGCGGATCGCGATCGGCTCGACCCGACGTGGAGAATGAATCTGGGCCACCGGCCCCGTCCCACTCCCGCACCGGGTCTTCGTCTCGCTGTCAATCCTACTGTGCGCGGAGGACAGAACCACCACTCGGCACCCTCAGAGAGGCGGCTGAGAAGTCCATAGCCGGCAGAACCACGTCCCCCACGACTCCCCCCACACGCCAGGGTCCCATCGCACGCGCCGTCCCGGAACGGGTTGACCCGCGGTCGGGCGGGTCGGGGGTCGCGGCCAAAGCGTCCGTGCCGTACGTTTGCGGCGCCCCGGAACCAACCTTGATCTTTACCGGTTGGAACCGGGACGATCGACCCGATCGACCCGACACGTGCTCTTTAAGAGGTGACAGATGGGGCTGGACAACGTCGCGGTGCACTGGCCGCGTACCGGCCGCTTCTACGATCCGGTCGCGCCGGCCGAGTTCGTCGACTTCGGCGAGATCGTCGACCTGCCGCGCATTTCCGCGCCGACCGCGGCGCTGGCCGAGCTGATCGCGAAGACCGGCACCATCCGGGCGACCGCGTACACCGAGTTGGTGGATCTGCTGCTCGGCCTCGAAGGTGTGTTGTACGCCACAGACGCCGCCGCCGAGGACGAGGACCCGGTGATCGATCCGGACGGCTGCTCGTGGATCGCGAGCGGGATCGAGAGGTTCGTGGCCGCGCACCGAGCGAACGGCGAGGCGGTCACCTTCGAGTCGGTGAGCACCGTGCTGCGCTCGCTGCTCGGCGACGGTCGGTTGGCCGAGCAGCAGCTGCGCTGGCTGGAGAGCCGGCTCGACGCGCTGCGCGACGAGAGCGGTGACCCGCCGCAGTGGAACTTCACCTGCGCCGAGCTGGGCGTGCTGGCGGCGTTCTACCGGCGCTGCGCCGAGCGCGGGTTCGCCGTCTACGCCGACGCCTGAGCCGCCGTGTCGGCCTCCGAGGCGGCCGGTCGGTTGGCGGCCGAGATCAGCTGCGTGAGCACCGCGTGCAGGTGTTGCAGGTCCTCGACGGGCAGTCCGAGTCGCTGCACGATCGCGGCCGGGATCAGCTCTGCCTGACTCCGCAGCGCCGCGCCGCTGGCGGTGAGGGTGACGGCGAGGCTGCGCTCGTCACTCCTGTCGCGTTCCCGGCGCAGGTAGCCGGCCGCCTCCAGCCGCTTGAGCAGCGGTGACAGCGTGCCCGGGTCGAGCTGGAGCAGGCGACTGAGGTCGCGGCCGGACAACGGCGCGTGCTGCCAGAGCGCCAACATCACCAGGTACTGCGGGTGGGTCAGCCCCATCGGTTCCAGGAGCGGGCGGTAGACGGCCACCACGCTGCGCGCGGCGACCGAGAGGGCGAAGCAGACCTGCTGCTCCAGGGCCAGCGGGTCGACGCCGTCCGGTCGTTCGCTCATCGGTTGCCCTCTCTCCGCACGATGACTATCGTACCGATCATTGGTACACCAACCATTGGTGCCCCAACGGTCTCGCTCGTGCGACGGGCGAGACCCGGCGAGGCGACGCGGGGAAGAGGGCGGCAGATGAGCGAGGACAGCGCGGTCACCAGGGCCCAGGGCGAGGGTGGCCGACTGATGCGCTGGGCCTTCCGGCACCTCGCCGGCCCGGCCGAGGGTGTGCAGGGCGCGGTCCAGGGCGGCTCGGCCGAGGCCCGCGAGGCGTGGAAACGCGACCTGGCCGAGCGCAAGCGCTTCACCCGGGAGCAGCGGGAACGCAAGCGGGCAGCCCGCGAGGCCGACCGGCGCGGCTGAGGGGTCGGCTCAGCCGTACGTGTCGCGGGGGCCCCGCCCACGTACCCGGCGCGGGCCCTTCCCCCAGGAGGGCGCGGCCGGGCCGTGAATGTGCAGCTTGCGCACCACGTTGTGGCCGACCTCGCTGGCGATCTGCTTGAGCAGCGAGCCGGCCAGCAGCCGCAGCTGCGTGGCCCAGGCGGTCGAGCGCGCCTCCACGGTCAGCTCGCCGTTCTCCAGCTTCACCGGGCGGCTGTTCTGCGCGACCTCCGCGCCGACGACCCGCTCCCAGGCGCCGAAAACGGTGGCCTCGGCCGCCGGCTGCTGCCAGCCACGCGCTTTCACCAGCCGGTTGAGCACGGCACTGAGTGGCTGCGGATCACGCGGGTCGGGGCCGGGGCCGGAGTAGCCGCGCAGCCGCCGCCCCGAGCCGCCGGCAGCGTCGCCGCCGCCGGGGGCACGCCGCGCGCGGGCCGCCGCCTGCCGCCGGGACAGCGCCGCGTCGAGCACCGCCCGGGCCAGCTCCGGCCCGCTGGCGGCCGCCGCCGGCTCACCGCCCGCCGATCCCTCCGTCGCCTTCGGGGTACGCGCAGCCGGGCCGTCACCTGTCGCCGGCCGTTTGGTGCCTGGCTCATCCGACACGGCGTACCGTCCCTTCGCCGACCTGGTAGCGGATGCCGCGCAGAGCGGCCGGCACGTCGTCGTCCACCGCGCAGGTGACCAGCAGCTGACTCGCACCGCCCACCAGCTCCGCCAACCGCTCGCGGCGGCCGGTGTCCAACTCCGCGAAGACGTCGTCGAGCACCAGCACCGGCTCGATGCCGTCGGCGCGCAACAGGTCGTACCCGGCCAGCCGCAGCGCGAGAGCGAACGACCACGACTCGCCGTGGCTGGCGTACCCCTTCGCCGGCAGCGGGCCGAGACTCAGGGCCAACTCGTCGCGGTGTGGGCCGACCAGGGTGGTGCCCCGCTCGATCTCGGCGGAACGGGACGCGGCCAGGGCCGCCGTCAGCGCCTCGGCCAGCGCGGCCCGGTCGGTGGTCGGCTCGGCCAGCTCGATCGAAGGTCGGTAGGCGATGCTCGCCGCACCCCGACCGGCGGCCACCGCGTCGTACGCCTTGGCCACGTGCGGGGTGAGCGCGGCCACCAGCTCCAGGCGGCCGGCGAGCAGCTCCGCGCCGTGCTGGGCCAGGTGGGTGTCCCAGACCGCGAGCGTGCCGAGGTCACCGCCCCGCGACCCACCGGTCTTGCGGGCCAGGTACGCGGTGCGCAGCAGGGCGTTGCGTTGCTTGACGACCCGCTCGTAGTCGGCCCGCACACCCGCGTACCGAGGCTGTCGGTTGACCAGGAGGTCGTCCAGGTAGCGCCGGCGCTCGGACGGGTCGCCCCGGACCAGCTCAAGATCTTCCGGGGCGAAGAGCACCAGCCGGAGCGCCCCGAGCACGTCCCGAGCCCGCCGCGCCGGTGAGCGGCCCAGTCGGGCCCGGTTGGCCTTGCCGGGCACGATCTCCAGCTCGACCAGGAGTTCGCGGCCGTCGTGCACCACCGCGCAGCGAATCACCGCGGAGGTGGCGCCCATCCGGACCAGAGGTGCGTCCGTGGCGACCCGGTGTGAGTCCAGGGTCGCCACGTAGCCCAGCGCCTCGACGAGGTTGGTCTTGCCGACGCCGTTGGCGCCGATCAGGACGTTCGCCCCCGGCTGGAGGTCGACGGCCACCCGCTCGTACGAGCGGAAGTCGACAAGTTCCAGCCGGTGAACATACACAGGTTGTGGATACCGCTCAGGACTTGTGGACGGCGTGGCCACCGAACTGCTGACGCAGCGCGGAGACGGCCTTCATGGCGGGCGAGTCGTCCTGCCGCGAGGCGAACCGGGCGAACAGCGACGCGGTGATGACGTTCAGCGGCACGGCCAGCCGGACCGCCTCGTCGACCGTCCACCGGCCCTCGCCGGTGTCCTCCGTGTAGCCGCTCAGGTCGGCCAGCTCCGGGTCCTCGTCGAGCGCCCGGTCCAGTAGGTCGAGCAACCACGAACGGACGACTGTGCCCTCCCGCCAGGACTTGATGACACCCGGCACGTTGGTCACCAGCTCCGAGGCGGCCATCAGCTCGTAGCCCTCGGCGTAGGCGTGCATCAGCCCGTACTCGATGCCGTTGTGCACCATCTTCGAGTAGTGCCCGGCACCGACCGGGCCGGCGTGCACGAACCCGAACTCGCCCTCCGGCTTGAGCGCGTTGAAGATCGGCATCAGGCGGTCCACGTGCTCCTGGGCGCCGCCGACCATCAGCCCGTAGCCGTTCTGCCGGCCCCAGACGCCGCCGGAGACCCCGACGTCCACGTAGCCGATGCCCCGCTTGTTGAGCCGCTCGGCGCGGGGGGCGTCGTCGCTGAAGCGCGAGTTGCCGCCGTCGATGATGATGTCGCCCTCGCCGAGCACCTCGGCGAGCTCGTCGATGGTCGCGTCGGTGACACCGGCGGGCACCATGACCCAGACCACGCGCGGGGACTCAAGCTTCTCTGCCAGGCCCGCGACGGTCGTGACGTCGCTGATCTGCGCGTTGTGGTCCAAGCCGACCACCTCGTGCCCGGCCGAACGCAACCGCTCCCGCATGTTGCCGCCCATACGGCCGAGTCCTACCAGGCCGAGCTGCATGTCTTTCTACCTCCGTGGATCTGGTGTTGCTGGGCGCGATCAGCGCGAGACGCGGATCGGCATGATGAGGTACCGGTACCCCGGAATGACCTCGCCATCCTCGCCAGCGGGTGAGATCACCGCGGGTTTGAAGGCGTCGACGAATGAGAGCACGGCCGTCTGGGCGCCCAGGTTTGCCAGACCGTCGATGAGGTACTGCGGGTTGAAGCCGATGGTCAGCGGGTCACCGGTGAAGGTGGCCTCCATCGCCTCGCTGGCCCGTGCCTCCTCGGAACCGCCGGCCTCGACCACCAGGCCGTCGGCGCTGAAGCTGAGCAGCACCGGGGTGGTCCGTTCGGCGACCAGCGCGACCCGCTTGACCACCTCGATCAGCGTGCTGACCGGCACCCGGGCCGCGGCGTTGTGCGTGGCCGGGAAGAGCGAGCGCACCGGCGGGTAGTTGGCGCCGTCGAGCAGACGGCTGGTGGTGCGTCGGGTGCCGCCCGCGAGACCGACCATGCCCTCTCCCGCGGCGCCCTGGGCCAGGGCGAGGGTGACCTCGCCGCCCAGCGGGCCGAGAGCCTTGGCGGTGTCGTTCAGGGTGCGGGCCGGCACCAGGGCGTTGATGCTCACCTCGGGGTCGTCCGGCCGCCACTGGATCTCGCGTAGCGCCAACCGGTAACGGTCGGTGGCGAGCATCGACAGCGTGTCGCCGGACAGCTCGACGCGGACGCCGGTCATCATCGGCAGTGTCTCGTCACGACCGGCCGCGATGGCCACCTGGGACACCGCGGTGGCGAACGCGGCGGCGTCGACAGTGCCGGCGCTCTGCGGCATCTCGGGCAGCGCTGGGTAATCCTCCACCGGCATGGTGGGCAGGGTGAACCGGGCGCTGCCGCAGACCAACTCCAGGTGCGCGCCGACCGCGGCGATGTCGACCGGCTTGGCCGGCAGAGCCTTGGTGATCTCGGCGAGCAGGCGGCCGGAGACGAGCGCGGCGCCGTCGGCGTCGCCCTGCACCTCGACGGTCACCTGACTGGAGACCTCGTAGTCGAACCCGGAGACCCGCAGGTTGCCGTCGGTGACGCGGAGCATCACCCCGGCGAGCACCGGTACGGATGGCCGGTTGGGCAGGCTTTTCGCGGTCCACGCCACAGCCTCGGCGAGCGCGTCGCGCTCCACTCGGAACTTCATCAATGCCTCCGCGTCGACGTCAGCGACAACTCTCTCATGCCGACCGCTGCCTACCGTCCCGCCCGACCGTGCGGGTACCCATCGCACCTTAGGGCGCGGGGACATCGGCTGTGCGCCCGACCCCATGGTTCGTGTCGATGCTGACCGGCTGATCCGGCAGCGTTCGGCCCGATCCACAGAAAGCCCAACGGTGATGATTGGTTTTTGTTCTCTTAGAAGAGATAACTCATCGTCTTCATCGCACCTGTGCAAACTGTGGAAAACCGGCGTCTGCGCAGCTCAGACAGGTTATCCACCGGTGATTTAGCTGTGGAGAACCGGGGGTACAACCGGCTTGCGTGTCCACAGCCCAGCTCCGGCGGCCGGTTGTCCACAGTTGTCCACCGGTTGTCCACCGGTAATCCACCGACTTTCTCCCCAAGCCTGTGGATCGCGGGGAAGATCACCATTGCCGTCATCCCCAGAACCTTCAACAGCTCGTACACAGGTTGATGATGATCGGTGGATAACGTGACGGTCGTCCCCAGGCGTCCACAGCCTCGTCCACAGGGTTTCTCCACAGCCTGTGGGTAACTGGCGGAGGACGGACCGTAGTTATCCACCGACTGTGGATAACGAGCTGTGGACAACGAGTGGGGATCGAGGCGGTCACGGCCTCGATGCTGTGGTCTACACCATGTCGAGAGTCCAGCTGGAGGACCAAAAAGAACGCCCGGCCGGAGAGATCCGGCCGGGCGTGTCCCGGGCTGTGCGCCGCCGCGCGGCGGTCGTACGCCTCAGCTGTTCTGCTTGATCCGGTTGGTCAGCTCGGCGATCTGGTTGTACAGCGAGCGGCGCTCCGCCATCTGCTGACGAATCTTGCGGTCGGCGTGCATCACAGTGGTGTGGTCCCGGCCACCGAACGCCTGCCCGATCCGGGGCAGCGACAGCTCGGTCAACTCCCGGCACAGGTACATGGCCACCTGGCGGGCGTTGACCAGCACCCGGGACCTGGACTGGCCGCGCAGATCCTCCAGGCTCACCCCGAAGTAGTCAGCGGTCGAGGCCATGATCTGGTCGGCGTTGATCTCCGGACCGGCGCCGTCGGGCATGAAGTCCCGAAGGACCTCCTCGGCCAGCGACAGCTCGACCGTCGACCGGGTCAGGCTGGCGAACGCGGTCACCCGGATCAGCGCGCCCTCCAACTCCCGGATCGAGTTCGACACCCGGGAGGCGATGAACTCCAACACGTCCGGCGGGGCGTACATCCGCTCCTGCGCCGCCTTCTTCTGCAGGATCGCGATCCGGGTCTCCAGATCCGGCGGCTGGATGTCGGCCAGCAGCCCCCACTCGAACCGGGTTCGCATCCGGTCCTCGAGGGTGGCGAGCTGACGCGGCGACCGGTCAGAGGTGATCACGATCTGCTTGTTGGCGTTGTGCAGGGTGTTGAAGGTGTGGAAGAACTCCTCCTGGGTGCGCTCGCGGTTCTCCAGGAACTGGATGTCGTCGATCAACAGGATGTCGACGTCGCGGTAGCGCCGCTGGAACGCGCTGGTCTTGTCGTCCCGGAGCGAGTTGATGAAGTCGTTTGTGAATTCCTCGGTCGAGACGTACCGGACCGAGCGGGCATTGCCGAGCGTCGTGGCGTAGTGCCCGATGGCGTGCAACAGGTGGGTCTTGCCCAACCCGGAGTGCCCGTAGATGAACAGCGGGTTGTACGCCTTCGCCGGCGACTCCGCCACCGCCACGCTCGCCGCGTGGGCGAAGCGGTTGGACGAGCCGATGACGAACGTCTCAAACATGTACTTCGGGTTGAGCCGGTTGCCACCGGTGTCGGCACCGGGCAACCGGCGGTCGTCGCGGCCACCGGGCCGATGGTCCACCGCGCTGCGGCCCGGGCCGCTGTCCGTTCCGCTGTCCCGGGGGAGCGAGCGGATCACGTGCTGGTCGCGCGGTGACGCCGAGTCTTCGCGGTAGCGGGGCTCGTAGGGCCGGGTGTCCGGGCCGGGTGCGTCCAGTCGCGCGGCCTGCTCGTCGTAGCCGCGCCGGTCCGGGCCCGGACGGGGCGGCCGCATGGGCTCCGCGAAGGAGGCGCTGAACAACGCCTCCTGCCCGTCCCTGCTGGCCGGAATCAGCCCCGAGCGGTGCCCGTCGGCGGTCGGCGCGAGCGGCGGACCCGCCGGCGCGGGCGGCGCCACCGGATCAGGGGTATGCGGAGCGGGTGACTGCTCAGGGATCATCGCGTCGCCCGACGGTCGAGCACCCTGGCCGTCGTCGAACGGCGCGACGCCCGGGCCGTCGATGTCCAGCTGCCCGGTCTCCGGGGCGCTGCGGTAGACGGTGCCGGCCGGTCGGCCGGTCGCGTCCTCGGCAACCCGAACGGTGACCGCGACCTGGATCGGTCGGCCCAGCCGGCGGGTGAGCGCCTCGGTGATCGCCGGGCGTAGCCGTGACTCGATCACGTCGCGGGTGAACGCGTCCGGGACGGAGAGCAGTGCGGTGTCCTCGACGATCGCTCGCAGCCGGGTCAGTCGGAGATAGGCACGCTGCTGGGCGGAGATGATCTCGTCGGCGAGCTCGTCGGTCGCCGCTAACCACACTGCGGCAAGGTCGGTTGTACCGGCCACCGTCGTGCCACCCCCTCGCCTCTGCTCCCGGCCGCCGCTGTCTGCCAGCCGGCCGTCCCGGGCCCGCCGCGTTCGCGGGTGGAACAACACCCACCCGGACGGTCGACCGGTGGTCATCCACAAGTTATCCACAGCCTGTGTACCGACCGATTGTGGCCGCCGCCGGACGCGGGTGGCACCTGCCCCTGCCTGAACGGGCGCCGAAGCGGGTTCACCGTGCCGAACGATTCACTGCCTTGTCCGGTCTTGCCTGCGCGACGACCGGAGCTTCCGACGCTCACCGCAATCGGGCACGGTAACAGCGTTGTCCCTGCGCCATCAACCGGCGACGCGGCGGCGCCTCTGTCGGCATCAGCGAAAACCGCCCTCCGGCCTCGGGCGCGTCCTGTTGTTCGCTGCTCGGGGTGTTTGACGGTCATTGCCCCCCTGCGTAGGCTGGAACGGCTGCTTTCTCGCCCTCTGCTAGGGTGATGGGTGCTTGCTGTCCGCGGTCGCATCCCCGCATCGCCGAGGTCCCGTTCCGCCGGGCAGCACCGATCGTGGGCCACCCTCGAGGTGGCCTGGACCACCACACGACCCCGGCGATCCCGTCGCGCGGGGCGCGTACGAAAACGGAGAGCCTGACGTGAGCAAGCGCACCTACCAGCCGAACAACCGCCGGCGCGCGAAGACCCACGGCTTCCGGCTGCGCATGCGCACCCGTGCCGGCCGTGCCATCCTGTCGAGCCGTCGTGCCAAGGGTCGCACCACCCTGTCGGCCTGAGCCGACCGGGCCGGTCCAGGGGACGTGAGCAGTCGTGCTGGCCGCCGCACAGCGACTGCGGCGCAGCACTGACTTCGCCGCAGCGGTTCGTGGTGGCCGACGCGCCGGACGTGGCGCCGTCGTGGTCCACCTGGCCGTGCCGGTGACCGTCGACCCCAGCACACCGACCTCGCCGGAGCCGGTACGGGACAACAGTGCGGAGCAGTCGTCCGTGCCGTCCCGTGCCGGCTTCGTCGTGTCCAAGGCGGTCGGCAACGCGGTGACCCGTAACCGGGTCCGGCGTCGACTGCGGGCGCTGGTCCGGGAACGACTGACCGCCCTGCCCGCCGGCAGCACCCTTGTCGTCCGGGCGCTCCCCGCCGCGGCGCAGGCGTCGTACCCCCGGCTCGCCACCGACCTGGACGCCGCCATCGCGGTCGCCAGATCGCCCCGCGAGCGGCGGTCCCGATGAGCGGCACCGAGCAGAGCAGCCCACGCCCGTCGACAACCGGTGCCAAGGTGCTGATCGCGCCCATCATCGCGTACCGTCGGTGGATAAGTCCGGCACTGCCGGCACGCTGCCGGTTCTACCCGTCGTGCAGTGCGTACGCCCAGGAGGCGATCGCTCGACACGGCGCGCCCCGGGGAGCCGTGCTGGCGGTCCGGCGGTTGTTGCGCTGCCACCCCTTTCACCCTGGTGGATATGACCCGGTTCCGGAGCCGGGCGGCCGCCGCCGTGCTGATGTGACTGGAGCCCCGAATTGAGTCTGAGTCTCGACTGGATCTACTACGCGATTTCGTGGATCCTGCTGACCTGGCACTCTGCCTGGGACGCCATCGGAGTGCCCGTCGGCGCGGTGATCGGCACCAACTTCGCCTGGATCCTGTCCATCATCTTCCTGGTGGTCACCGTCCGGGTGATCCTGTTCCCGGTCTTCGTCAAGCAGATCAAGTCTCAGCGGGCGATGCAGGCGCTCCAGCCCAAGGTCAAGGAGCTTCAGGAGAAGCACAAGGGTGACCGGGAGACGCTCCAGAAAGAAATGATGGAGCTGTACAAGAAGGAGAAGGCCAACCCGTTGATGGGTTGCCTTCCGATGTTCCTTCAGATCCCGGTCTTCCTGGGCCTCTTCCACGTGCTGCGCCGGCTCGACCCGGACAAGCCGAACCAGACCCTCTACGGCTGGACCGCCGACCAGTTCCAGAGCGCCTCGCAGGCGAAGCTCTTCACCGCCCCGATCGCCGGCAAGTTCGGCTCCACGGCCGACGAGTTGGCCAGCCTCGGCGCCAACGGCAACACCGTGAAGATCATTGCTGGTGTCCTGGTGCTGGTGATGATCGCGACCACGTACCTGACCAGCCGTCAGATGATCCTGAAGACCGGCTGGGCGGAAGACCCGCAGCAGCGGATGATCCAGCGACTGATGCTCTACGGCATCCCCGCGTCGCTGCTGATCTCCGGCGCGATCTTCCCGATCGGCGTCATCATCTACTGGGTCACCAACAACCTCTTCACCCTCGGCCAGCAGCAGTGGGTGCTGCGGAAGTTCCCGCCGCCGGTTACCGCCAAGAAGGCCGTCGCCCCCGCCGCCACCCGTAACCCCGTGCAGCCCGCCAAGTCCGGTGGCCTGTTCGGCCGTGGTAAGACGGCCCCGCCGGCACCGGTGAAGGCCGCCGCGCCCAAGGTGGCCGGGCCGAAGCCGGGTGCCAAGCCGACGAACAACCCGAAGAAGAGCCGCCCCGCCAAGCGGCAGGGCTGACCTGCGAGGGCCGCCGCCGGATCACCGGCGGCGGCCCGTTCCGCACCGCGCAGCCGCCGTACGGCCGGCGCCGGGTGGAGAACCGACCGCGCACCGCGCGGCCACGGGCGACACTGCCCGTACAGACGTGCCCGTGGGCACCGGCGACCTCCCGCCGGCCCCGGGAAACCAGTCGGACCCGACGGTCCGGCCGAGCGAGTACGGAGATGAGACCGTGACCGAGACCAGCATCCCCCGCGTCGAGCAGTCCCTGGACGAGGAGGAAACCACCACGCTCGCGGTGGACGGCGACGACACCGAAGCCGATGACACCGAGGCGGACGACGACACCGACTCCGCCGCTGGCACCCGGGTGAAGAAGGCTGTGGGCGAGGGCGACCTGTTCCGGCAGAGCGAGATCGCCGCCGACTACGTCGAGGGCCTGCTCGACATCCTCGACTACGACGGCGACATCGACGAACTGGTCGCCGCCGGCCGTCCGATGGTCGAGGTGGTCGGCGAGCGGCTGCAGAATCTGGTCGGTCAGCGCGGGGCCACCCTGGAGGCGCTCCAGGAGCTGACCCGCCTCGCCGTCTTCCGGCAGACCGGTACGCCGAGCCGTCTGCTGCTCGACGTCGGCGGCTACCGGGCGAACCGCCGCAAGGAACTCGCCGCGGTCGCCAAGAACGCCGTCGAGAAGGTCAAGGAGTACGGCGAGCCTGTTCGCCTGGAGGCGATGTCCGCGTTCGAGCGCAAGTGCGTGCACGACGTCGTCAACGCCATGTCCGGCGTGGCGAGCGAGTCCGAGGGTGTGGAGCCGAACCGGCGCATCATCGTCCGGCCGGCGGACTGACCGGGTGACCCACGACGACATCACGGCCGACGCCGTGTCCGGCCCGCCACTACCGATACCGATACCGATGCCGATGCGGCCGGACGCGACACCGCCCCGTCACCGGCCGACGCGGCGTTGCCGCCCGAGCTGGCTCCGGCCGCGCTCACACTCTTCGGCAATCGTCTCGATCTGGCCGCCGCGTACGCCGAACTGCTGGCCACCGACGGCGTGGTCCGCGGCTTGATCGGCCCCCGGGAGGCCCCCCGCATCTGGGATCGGCACCTGCTCAACTGTGCCGCGGTCGCGGAGCGGATCCCGTCCGGCGCGACGGTCCTCGACGTCGGCTCCGGCGCCGGTCTGCCGGGTCTCGTCCTGGCCATCGCCCGCCCCGACCTCACGGTCACCCTGATCGAGCCGCTGGCCCGACGGACGTCTTTCCTGATCGAGGTCGTCGAGCGGCTCGGCCTGGCCAAGTCGGTGCGGGTGTTCCGCGGCCGGGCCGACGAGGCAGCCAGCGGATCGAGCGGCCGAGAGCCGATCAGCGGAGACGTGGTGACCGCACGCGCGGTCGCGCCCCTGGACCGGCTCGCGGGCTGGAGCCTTCCGCTGGCGGTTCGCGGTGGCCGTCTGCTGGCGCTCAAGGGGTCGTCCGCCGCCGCCGAGATCGAGGAGCACGCCGAGGTGGTGGCGCGACTCGGCGGCGGGGAGCCGGCGGTGCAGCTCTGCGGCGTCGGGGTGCTCGATCCACCCACCACCGTCGTGGAGATCGTGCGCGAGCGGATGGTCGGCCCCGCCCGCCCGGCGGCGAAGAAGCGCGCTCGGGGCGGACGCTCCCGCCGAGGGTGACACTTCGCGCCATCGGGCTTCCGGCCGGTGGGTTGCCTCGTTGTACCGGTACGGATGGACGAGGGGATGAGAACCCGACGTGGACCGGCCGCGCCCGTCCGCCGTAGGCTGACCGCGCGTCGATAGTGTGGAGCGGGGTGACGGACGTCGCGGGTCTCCGACCGCTCCCGTGGGCCGTACGCTCCGGGTTGCGGACGTGGATGTGGCCAAGTTGACCGGGGCGCGGACCGACCATCCGAAGCGGGCAGGGATGACAGGTGCATGACGACGGCAGGTACGACGATCCACGCGTGACCGGGTCGACAAGCGATCCCGTTTCACGTGAAACCGACTACCCGAGCTGGTCGCCCGGCGCGACCGGGCCATCGACCCGACCTAACGACAGCGATCCACCGGCAGGGCTCGACCCGGCGTTGGGCTCCGGGCGGCCGGAGGACTCGGCCACTCCGGAGCCGGCGAGTGTTCGTCGGCCGCCGGAGGCGTCGAGTCGACCGGTCAACGCCGCCGAGGTGCGATCGACCTCGGCTCGCCGCAACACCGCCGCTGCGGTTCGCTTCGAGCCGGCGGTTCCGCACCAACCCACCGCGGCCGTCGTTCGGGACGCCGCGCCGGTGGTCGCCGACGCGCCTGTCGCTTCGACCGAGTCGTTGGCTGCCGTGGCGGCCGACCCCACGTACGTTTCACGTGAAACCCCGACGCGCGAAGAGGATGACCCACCGTTGGCTATGGAGGCGATGCGCGCCGTGCAGATCCTGAATCCCAGTGGCGAGGTGACCATGCCTCGACCGGACCGGACCCGGGTTATGTCCGTCGCCAACCAGAAGGGCGGCGTGGGTAAGACCACGACCACCGTCAACCTTGCGGTGGCGCTCGCCCTGCACGGCAACCGGGTGCTCGTGGTGGACCTCGACCCGCAGGGCAATGCCTCGACCGGGCTCAACGTCCCGCACCACGCCGGCATCCCCGACGTGTACGACTGCTTGATCAACAGCGTGCCGCTGGCCGAGGTGGCACAGGCGGTCGAGGGCATCCCCAACCTCTGGTGCGTACCCGCGACCATCGACCTGGCCGGCGCGGAGATCGAGCTGGTGTCGGTGGTGGCACGGGAGTCGCGTCTGGACCGGGCGATCGCCGCCTACCCGGGCGAGTTCGACTACGTCTTCATCGACTGCCCGCCCTCACTCGGTCTGCTCACGGTCAACGCCCTGGTTGCCGCGCAGGAGGTGCTGATCCCGATCCAGTGCGAGTACTACGCGCTGGAAGGGCTCAACCAGCTGATCAACAACATCAACCTGGTACGCCAACACCTCAACCCGAAGCTCGACGTCTCCACCATCCTGCTGACCATGTACGACCGTCGCACCCGGTTGGCCGACGCCGTCGAGCAGGACGTCCGGAACCACTTCGGCGACAAGGTTCTCCAGGCGGTCATCCCCCGCAACGTCCGGGTCTCCGAGGCGCCGAGCTACGGCCAGTCGGTGATGACCTACGATCCCGGTTCGCGGGGCGCCACGAGTTACTTCGAGGCCGCCCAGGAGATCGCCGAGCGGGGCGTCAAGGAGCCGGTGGGCCGGAATGCGTAGTGCGGACAAGTCGCTGGGAGGCGTGGCATGAAGAACCGTCCTCGGGGCGGTCTGGGTAGGGGCCTGGGGGCGCTGATCCCGACCGGGCCGGCGCCGGCTGCCGCTGGCACCGCCACGGCCGAGCCGGAGAACGAGCACCTGGACGACGGCGGCACCGACGCCGTCGCTGCGGTGCCCGCCGGAGCGCCAGCCCGCGAGCCGGAGCCCGTGCTGAGCCCGGTGCCCGGTGCTCGATTCGCCGAGATCCCGGTCGACGCGATCATGCCCAACCCCAAGCAGCCCCGCCAGGTCTTCGATGAGGAGGCACTGGAGGAGCTGAAGACCTCGATCCAGGAGGTCGGCTTCCTGCAACCCATCGTCGTTCGGCAACTCGACGACGAGAAGTACGAACTGGTGATGGGCGAGCGGCGCTGGCGGGCCGCCCAGGCGGTGGGGCGGGAGAGCATCCCGGCGATCGTTCGGGACACCCGCGACGACGCCATGCTCCGCGACGCGCTGCTGGAGAACATCCACCGGGCCAACCTCAACCCTCTGGAAGAGGCCGCCGCCTACCAGCAACTGCTGGAGGAGTTCGGAGCCACCCACGAGGAGTTGGCCCGCCGGATCGGCCGGAGTCGCCCGCAGATCTCCAACACGATCCGACTGCTGAATCTGCCCGCACAGGTGCAGCGCCGGGTCGCCGCCGGCATCCTGTCGGCGGGACACGCCCGCGCTCTGCTGAGCCTCGACGAGGCGGAGGCGCAGGAACAGCTGGCCCTGCGGATCGTGGCCGAGGGGCTGTCGGTTCGGGCGACCGAGGAGATCGTGGCCTTGGCCCTGAACGACGGACCGGCGAAGGGTCAGGCCGCGAAGCGGCGACCCAAGGCGCACGCGCCGGCCCTGACCGATCTCGCCGATCGGCTGTCCGACCGGTTCGACACCCGAGTGAAGGTGGACATCGGCCGGAGCAAAGGCAAGATCACGATCGAATTCGCGACTGTGGACGACCTCGAACGGATCGTCGGGATCATCGGCGTGCAGCAGGAGGAGAGCGGGGACTGAGCCCCGTCCTCTCGCCTACGGCCGCGCACCCAGAGGGGGCGCGGCCGTTCTGCATTCCCGGTCGTCGCCTGTTTCACGTGAAACAGGCGACTGTCACGGCATCAGCGGAATCGGCGTGCCCGACTGAACGGCGTCCTCCTCGACTCGCTCGGCCAGCCCGGCGTCATCGTGACCGCAAGGATGCGGACCGCCAGAGTGCGGGGGCGGCCAGCCCGCGCTGCCGCCGGCACGTCCGGAAGCGCGATCCGCAGGCGCGTGCAGGCACGCCGGTAGCGGACGGCGGGTAGCGGATGGCGAATGGCGGACGGCGGACGGCGGATGGGCGGGGTGGCAGACGGCGGGCCGGCGGCGAGGTGGGCGCGGGCGGTGAGCGGTGGGGCTCGGTGGCGGGCGACGGCGGTGAATGCGGGCGGTGAACGGCGGGCCGGCGGGTGCGGTCGCGGGTGACTGGAGACGAACGCAGGCGGCCGTGAACCGCGGGCCGGCGGGTGTGGTCGCGGGTGACTGGGACGAGCGCAGGCGGTGCGCGGCGGGCGCAGCGGGCGCGCTCGCGGGTGTGACTGGGGACGAGCGCAGGCGGTGCGCGGCGGGCGCGGCGGGCGCGCTCGCGGGTGACTGGAGACGAGCGCGGGCGGTGCGCGGCTGGAGGAAGCCCCCACGCGCGTCGCAGAAGGCCCCGGAATGGTCCACTCGACCGCAACCACCCCCTGCGTCGGCCGAAGCGCCAGCGAGCCGCTGAGTGGCCCCCAACGCGCCTTCGCTGTCCTGCCTCGGGCTCGCCGGAGACATGCTGTGGGGTCCGTCAGGACGGAGCGGCCCGAGCGTCAGAGCCAACCCTGCGACGTCGGCCGTTTCGCCCGCCCGGCGTCGCCGCCCGGGTGCCCGGTTTCACGTGAAACAGAGGTGCCGGCTGCCTGTCGCCGATCGAACCCGCGGGCGGTCAAGCGAAGTCGCTGCTGCGGACAGGGGACGGTGGTGCTGGTGGTTCGACCTTCCGCCCTCGGGCGTCCAGAGCGTCCGGACATCCATGGAGCGCGGGGCGAGGATCCGCGCTGACGCAGCTTGGCGAGCGGGCCAGCCGGCAACGCCGACGCGTGCCCGGTGAGGCAGCGAGTGGTCGGTCGGCGGGTGGTCTGCCAGGGCGGCTGGAGGCCATGCGATGCGATCGGCGCGCGCGCCCGTCGGCGCCCTCCCCGGTGGCCATCGATCTCGCCGGTTTGCCGGTTCGCGGACAACGACCGACCGGCCAAAAAGTTATCCACACCGGTTGTCCACAGGCACCCCCCGTTTCACGTGAAACAGCGCGTGGGAGCGGGTGTGAGCCTGTGGATGACGGCCTGTGTTCAGGATCTCGGCAGTCTGTGGATATCGCCTCTCGGTGCCCGCGTGACCACGCTGGCCCGGCCGACGGCGAGTGCCGATCCGGTGGCCCGGGACCGTTCAAACAGGTAGGGACAGCGGTGCCAGACTCGGTTAGGGTCAGCGTCGTGCACGACACCCCTCCCTCAGTCCCGGACTTCACCCAGTGGCCGTCATTTCCCTTCGAGGGTGACCTCCACGTGAAGCAACTCGATGATCCGGTCCCGGTCGAACCGCCCCGGAAGGGCGAGGGTCTCCGGGAATGCACCGCCTGCAACGCACCCGACGACGCCTACATCTGGGTGGGCGAGCGATGGCGGGTCCGCGCCATGGACCGGCCCACCGGCCTGCCCATGGTGCTCATCCTGGAATCACGGACCCACCTCGACCTCGGTGACCTGCCGAACCTGCTGGCCGCCGAGCTGGGGGTGATGACCGTACGTCTGGAGCGGGCCATCCGGTCGCTCGACGGCGTGGCGCGGGTGCACGTCAATCGCTGGGGCGACGGCTCGGCTCATCTGCACATGTGGTTCCTCGCCCGTCCGTACGGCCGCCTCCAGCTGCGGGGCACGTTCCTGTCCCTGTGGGACTCGATCCTGCCGCCGATCTCCGAGGCGCAGTGGCGGGAGAACCTGGCGCTGGTCGCCGCCTGGCTGGCCGAGTTCGGTGGCCGTCCGCTCGCCGAGCCGCCCCGCATCCAGTGGCAGGCGCCGTCCAGTCTGCTGGCGCAGTCCGCCGCCGCGGATGCCGCCGCCGCAGCGGAGGCTGCCTCAGCGGCAGCAGCCGGGGTGGAGGCAGTCTCGGTCATCGAGGCGGCGGAGGAGATCCCGGAGCCGGCGCTCGACTCCACTTCCGATCAGACAGTCGTCGACGGCGCGCCCGAGGCCGCACCGGTCCCGGACACGGACGCCGACTCGACGGCGACCACCGTCGCCGACCGGACGCCTGAACCTGCTCGGACGGCGACGGTCACCGGTCCGGCGACTGAGCCTGCCCGGACGGCATCCGCCACCAACCTGGCCGGCACCCCGACCGTCGGCACCCCGGGCTCCACCGCCCGGGACTCCACCACCGTCGCATCCGGCAGCGCAGTGTCCGCCAGCGCAGTGTCCGCCAGCGCAGCGACCACGGCGGAGGAGCCCAACGGCAGCGTCAGCGCGGCAGGAACGCCTCCCGACGAGCCTCACGTCGATCAGGCGGGCGGAATCGCCGACGATGCTCCCTCGGGTCCCGCCGACCCGGCTGCCTCCGCCACCGACGATGGAGACGCCGCCGGGGAGGCCGTCAGGAAGAACGCCCCCGAGAGCGGCGTCGGAGGCAGCACCACTCTGGGCGCAGCCGCGCCCACCAACGGCAACGACGCACCCGACGTACGCGCGAGCCGCTGATCTGGAACCGACCATGAGGTTGGCTCCGACATGCCAACCTCATGGTTCGACCCCCGCGGCGGTGCCGCTCGGCCGACGGGTTTGGCGGGTGGGTCAGTGAGTGGTGAGGCGGGCCGCTGCTCGGGCGACCAGGGTGCCGAGGAGCCGGCCGAAGTCCAGCCCGGCCGCCTGCACGGCGAGCGGTAGCAGTGAGGTTTCCGTCATGCCCGGCGAGACGTTGACCTCCAGCACGTGCGGCTGGCCGGCGGAGTCCACGATCACGTCGACGCGCGAGAGATCCCGTAGACCGAGCGCGGTGTGCGCGGCGAGGGCCACGTCAGCGACCGTGGCGGCCACCTCCGGGTCCAGCCGGGCCGGGGCGTGCCAGGTGGTCCGCCCCGCGGTGTAGCGGGCGGCGTAGTCGTACACGCCGTTGCGCGGCACGATCTCGACCGGCGGCAGCGCCTGCGGGCCGTCGCCGAGGTCGACGACGGAGACCGCCACGTCCATCCCCGGCACGTACCGCTCCACCAGCGCCGTGGAGTAGTACGCGAAGCAGCCGACCATCGCGGCGGGCAGCGCGGCGGCGTCCCGGACCACAGCCCCGCCCAGCCCGGACCCGCCCTGCGCCGGCTTGACCATCAGGGGTACGCCCAGACGGTCGACGATCCGGTCCAGGACGGCGACAGCGCCAAGCTCGGAGAAGCGGTCGTGCGGGAGCGCCACCCAGTCGGGGGTGGGGATGCCGGCCTCGCGGAGCACCGCCTTGGCCGAGGGCTTGTCCCAGGCGACCCGGGAGGCCCGAGCGTCGCAGCCGACGTACGGGATGTCGCACAGATCCAGCACCCCGCGCAGTGAGCCGTCCTCGCCGGTCGCGCCGTGCAGCGCGATCACCACCGCGTCCGGCGGGTCGGCCGCGAGCGCCGGTAGCAGGGCCACGTCCGCGTCTCGCAGCTCGGCCTCCACCCCGACGGCGCGCAGCGCGTCGAGCACCCGACGACCGGAACGCAACGACACGTCCCGTTCGTAGGAGAGCCCGCCCGCGAGCACCACGACGCGCAGGTCGGCCGAGACGGCGGAATCGTTCACGAGGAGGTGCTCGGCGGTCGTAGCCATGCCGGCATCATGCCAAGTCGGGCCCGGGCACGTCGGAGCCGGCCCGGCCGCGTCGGCCGGCGGCGCCACCCACGGCACCGAAGACCCTGCGCGTCGCGATCTCCTGCTCCATCACACCGGCCAGCCGGCGGACTCCCTCGCGGATCCGCTCCGGCGGCGGGAAGCTGAAGTTGAGCCGCATGGCGTCGGTGCCGGTGCCGTCGGCGTAGAAGCCCGTGCCAGGGACGTAGGCGACCCGGGCGGCGACCGCTCGCGGCATCATGGCCTTCGAGTCGAGCCCGTCGGGCAGGCTCGCCCACACGAAGAGACCGCCGGCCGGTGTCGTCCAGCTGGTGCCCTCGGGCATCAGGTCGGCCATCGCGTCGAGCAGGGCGTCGCGGCGTTCCCGGTAGACCTCGCGGTAGACCTTGAGCTGCTGCCGCCAGGGCATCGTGCTCAGGTAGGTGGCCACCGCGGCCTGGGCGAAACCGCTGGGGCAGAGGATCTGCGCCTCGCTGGCGATGACCAGTTTGTCGCGGACCGCGTGCGGCGCCAGGATCCAGCCGACCCGCAGCCCGGGGGCGAAGGTTTTGGAGAACGTGCTGAGGTAGAAGACGCCGTCGCGGCGGCGGGCCCGCAAGGGGGCCGGGGCCTCACCCTCGAACCCCAGCTGACCGTACGGGTCGTCCTCGACGACGAGCAGACCGGCGCGCTCGCAGATGTCGAGCACCCGTTCCCGGCGCTCCTCGCTGAGCGTCACGCCGGTCGGGTTCTGGTAGGTGGGGATCGTGTAGAGGAACTTCACCCGCTGGCCGGCGCGGGCCAGGTCGGCGATGGCCGTCTCCAGCGCCTCCGGGATCAGCCCGTCCGCATCCATCGGTACGTGGACGACCTGCGCCTGGGCGGCCTGGAACACGCCGAGCGCGCCGACGTACGTCGGACCTTCGGCGAGCACGACGTCACCGGGGTCGAGGAAGAGCCGGGCCACCAGGTCCAGTGCCTGCTGCCCGCCGACGGTGACCACGACGTCCTCCGGGGAGGCGCCGCACGCGGCGTCGATCCCGGAGAGCGACATCACCTCGCAGATCCGCTCGCGCAGCTCGAGGGTGCCCTGCCCGATGCCGTACTGAAGGGTGGTCACGCCGTGCTCGGAACCGAGCCGGCCGAGCATCTCACCGACCGCGTCCAGCGGAAGGGCGGCGATGTACGGTGCGCCGCCGGCGAGCGAGACGACCTCCGGGCGACTGGCCACCGCGAACAATGCTCGGATCTCGGAGGCGGTCATCCCGCGTACCCGCCGGGCGTACCGGTCGGTGTAGTCGTCGAGTGTCGTGCCGGTCATGACCTCACCTCGATCGCTGCTCGGGTGGCTCCCGCCCCGGGTACCCCGCACACCGCTGACCATGGCGGCGGGCACACCGATTGTCGATCGTAGTCCGCCAGACCCGTGCTGCTGCCGCGCCGAGGCAGATCGACCACATGGCGGACCGTCCTCGGCGTCCCCCGCTGCGGTGGGCATTTGCGCGTCCCCTCCCGTATCGCCGATCGGCGGCGTACGATCGCTCGTCGGGGGCAGGAAGGCGGCGCTGTCGTTCCATGCCGGTCTCACCACCGAGCCTATTGTGGGGATGCGCCATATGTCGCGACGTCTGGTCAGCCTGACCCTCGACACGTTGGAAGACGTCCCGCGCCCGTGCCGGCAATGCGTCTACTGGGAGCTCGATCCGGTTTCCGCGGACCGGGCCTGTGCCGCCGGCGATCCGGGCCTGGAAAAGGAGGCGTGGGTCTCGCAGACGCTGCTGGAGTGGGGTTCCTGCGGCAAACTCGCGTACGTCGACGGCATGCCGGCCGGCTTCGTGATGTACGCCCCGCCCGCCTACGTGCCCCGTTCGATGGCGTTCCCGACCTCACCGGTCTCGGCGGACGCGGCACTGTTGATGACCGCCAACGTGGTCGCCGCGTTCGCCGGCGGCGGGTTGGGCCGGATGCTGGTGCAGGGTGTCGCCCGGGATCTGACCAAGCGCGGGATCAAGGCCATCGAGGCGTTCGGCGACGCGAAGTTCGGCGACGCGGACGACCCCGCCGGCGGTTGCGTGGCCCCTGTCGACTTCTTCCTCTCCGTGGGCTTCAAGACCGTCCGGCCGCATCCGCGGTTCCCTCGGTTGCGCCTTGAGCTGCGTACGGCGTTGAGCTGGAAGTCCGACGTCGAGTACGCGCTGGAGAAGCTGCTCGGGTCGATGAGCCCGGAGACCCTGCTTCGGCCGGTCCGTCCCGCCCCGGCCACCCGCTCCACCAACGGCTGACGCGTCGGCGGATCAGTCGACCACAGTGCCGGCGGTCACGACGGCGCGCAGTTCGCTGACGTCGAGCGAGCCGGTCGGGACGTCTCGTTCGATCGGGTAGTACATCCGCTGCACCGCGGCCACGATCGCCTCCACCACCCGGTCCCGGAACCGGGGGTCGACGAGTTGGGCGCGGTCGGTCGGCGAGGTGAGATAGCCGACCTCGACCCGGACGGCGGGCATCCGTGTGAGTCGCAGCAGCTCCCACGTCTTGGCGTGGGTACGGCAGTCCCGCAGCCCGGTGCGGGCGACGATCTCCCGCTGTACCAGCCCGGCCAGTCGTTCGCCGGTAGCCGAGGTCACCCCGTTGTCGGTGCCGTAGTGGTAGGTCGCGACGCCGTCCGCATCCGGGTTGGCGTGGCCGTCCAGGTGCAGCGAGATGAACACGTCGGCGCCGAGCGAGTTGGCGAGCAGGGCGCGGTCGGTGTCCGGCAGGCAGCTGTCGGGCGACGGGCCCCGGGTGAGCTGTACCCGCACCCCGGAGGCGGCGAGCCGCCCCTCCAGTCGGCTGGCCAGGTCGTGCACCAGGTCCGCCTCGGTCCAGCGCAGTGGGCCGTCGGGCACCACCATCCCGGGGTCGGTGCCCCCGTGCCCCGGGTCGATGACGACGGTCTTGCCGACCAGCGCCGGCCCGGACTGCCGGATCGCGTCGGACTCGCGGAGCCACTGGGGGCGGCCGCCGACCACCTTGCGGCCGATCCGTCGGAGCGCGTTCATCGTGTGTGGGCCGCAGGAACCGTCCGGGGTGAGCCCGACCTCGCGCTGGAACTGGGCTACCGCCCTGGACGTCCGGACACCGTAGATGGCGTCGGCGCGGCCCACGTCGTACCCCATCTCCAGCAGGCGCTCCTGCAGTGACCGGACGTCCTCGCCGGTGAGCGGCTCGGGGACCGCGTGGTAGAGGGTGCGGGCGCCGAGCCGCCAGCGGGCGGCATCCAGGGCGCGCCAGGTCTCCGCGCCGACCCGGCCGTCCACGCTGAGCCCTCGCGACTGCTGGAACGCGCGGACCGCCCGCTCGGTGTCGAGGTCGAACTCGTCGGTCTGCGGGCCCGCGGCGGCGAGCAGGTCGAGGCCGGTCAGGATGGTACGGATCTCCGTGACCGCGGGTCCCCGGTCACCGGGTCGGATTGGACGCACGCACGACCCCCTCTGCACGACGCTGGCTGGCCGGGCGGCCCAGGCTTGAGGCTATGCGCTCCGGGGCGGCGAGGTGGCTGGGGCCGAGAAATACGTCGACGGTGCGGCGGAGAAGACGCCGAACCCCGCACCCGACGAGCGGGTACGGGGCTCGGTTGATGTTTCTGCTGGTCAGAGGGCCGATTCGATGAGCCGGACCAGCTCGCCCTTCGGCTTGGCGCCGGCGATCGACTGCACCGGCTGGCCATTCTTGAAGACGGTGAGCGTCGGCACCGACATCACCCGGTAGGCCCGAGCGGTCTCCGGGTTCTCGTCGATGTTGAGCTTGACGATGGTGACCTGGTCACCCATCTCCCGGGCGATCTCCTCGAGCAGCGGCGACACCTTGCGGCACGGCCCGCACCACTCCGCCCAGAAGTCCACAAGCACCGGCTTGTCGGCCTGCAGCACGTCAGCGACGAAGCTCTTGTCGGTGACCGCCTTGGTTGTTCCCACTATGCCCCTCCTCCGGGATGTGTTTCTTGTTTCAGCTGAGCGTCGCGATGAACCGCTCGGCGTCGAGCGCGGCGGCACAACCGGTGCCGGCCGCGGTGATCGCCTGACGGTAGGTGTGGTCGACCAGGTCACCTGCGGCGAAGACACCTGGCACGTTGGTGCGGGTGCCGGGGGCCTGGACCTTCACGTAGCCCTCGTCGTCCATCTCGACCTGACCACGGAAGAGCTCGCTGCGGGGGTCGTGACCGATGGCGACGAAGACGCCCGTCACGTCCAACACCTTGGTGTCACCGGTGTGCACGTTGCGGACCCGTACGCCGGTGACCTTGCCGTCGTCGCCCAGGATCTCCTCGACGGCGCTGTTCCACTCGACCTTGATCTTCTCGTTGCTCAGCGCCCGGTCGGCCATGATCTTGCTGGCCCGGAACGAGTCGCGGCGGTGGATGATGGTCACCGACTCCGCGAAGCGGGTGAGGAAGCTGGCCTCCTCCATCGCCGAATCGCCGCCGCCGACGACCACGATGTGCTGATTGCGGAAGAAGAAGCCGTCGCAGGTGGCGCAGGAGGAGACGCCGTGGCCGAGGAACTCCTGCTCGCCGGGCACGCCCAGCGGACGCCAGGCCGAACCGGTGGAGAGGATGATGGATCGCGCCCGGTAGGCGGTCTCGCCAACCCAGACGGTGCTCACCGCGCCGGAGCCGGCGTCGCCGGTGTCCACCAGCTCGACCCGGGTCACGTCGTCGGTGAGGAACTCCGCGCCGAACCGTTCGGCCTGCTTGCGCATGTTGTCCATCAGCTCGGGGCCGAGGATGCCGTCCGCGAAGCCGGGGAAGTTTTCCACCTCGGTCGTGGTCATCAGCGCGCCACCGGACTGCACGCCCTCAATGATCAGCGGCTTCAGGTTGGCACGTGCGGCGTAGACCGCCGCTGTGTAGCCGGCCGGCCCGGAGCCGATGATGATCAGGTTGCGGACCTCGTCCACTGCCGTCTCCCGAGTTGTGTGTGTTCGGCGTCGGCGCGAGCACCGATGCTGATCCGAGTCGCCGACGCCTGGGTGGGGTCGGCAGCTGACTTCCAGAACGTCATCGTACGAACCGGGGATTCCCGAGCCGGGCATCCGGTGGGTCAGGTCACGTGGGCGGTCATCGTGCCGTTGACCGTGGATTCACCCTACCCGCGCCGAATACCGGCTGTCCGAGCCGGACCCGGGCACTCCGCACTCCGGGCCGCTCACCCAGGCCCACCGGGCTCCGGTCGCATCGGTGAAGTGAATGACCAGCGCCTGGTCGCCCCGGAACCGCGCGTAGTCCACCACCTCGACCACCAGTGGGGCGGATCCGTGCTCCGCCGCGATGCTGGCCAGGCAGGTGGTCAACGCGTTCTCGTCGGTCAGCCGGGCCAGTTGGTCCGACCCGTCGGGGGAGGGACGGCGCCCGCCCTCGGCATCCACCTTCGGCTGCTCGCCGGGGGTGTTGCCGGTCGCCCGGCTGGCAGCCGGTGCGCTCTGAGCGCCCGGGCCGTAGCCGTTGCCGAGGGTCTGTGGGGTGTAGTTCGTACCACTGCGCAGTGCCGGTCCGGTGGTGCGGACCGTCTCGGCCCCCGCGACGCCCTCGGGCGCGCTGGCCGGCCGATTCATGGCATTGGTGGCGCCGGAGTCGTCCGACGCGCGCATCGACAGCTGGTTGAGGCCCAGCGCGACGGCGATCACGGCGATCGCGGCGGCGGCCACGGGTGCGCCACGGCGGGCCCAGCCGCGCTGGCGGCGGCCCGGACCGGTGGATGCCCCGCGCCCCGACCCGGCGGGCGTGCGGACGACCGGCCGGTGACCGGCCCCGCCCTGCGCCGGTACGACCAACGACGTCGCCGCGTCGCCGTTCGGATCGACGCTGGGCGCGTCCTCGGTCGAGGTGTCGTTCGACGGCTCCGCGGAGGCCAGCGCCGCCAGGAGACGGTCGGTGATCGCCGACGGCATCTCCGGGGACGGCTCGGCCCAGCGGGTCAGGTCCGTCCGGACCTCGGTCACGGCGGGGGCCAACAGCGCGTACGCCTCGGCCCAGGACGGGTCCGCGGAGACCAACCGGGCGACCTCGTCCTGCTGCGGGGTGCCGTCCAACGCCCCGCCGAGGTAGTCAGCGAGGAGGTCGGAGTCGACCTCCCGGAACCCCTCGGTCGTCACGTGTCCTCCTGGTTGGCGTCCCGCCGATACCGGCCCGACCCCGATCCGACGCCCTCCACCTGGCCGGGGTTCCCTGGCGTGACGCCGGGCACGCCCGTGATCGGGGCGGCAGGGGCCGCTCGGGTCGAAGGCGTCGCGACGGCAGTGGGGCGGAGATGCCCGAGCAGCACGGCCAGCCGCGCCCGACCTCGGGCGCACCGGCTCTTCACCGTCCCCTCGGCGACGCCGAGGATGCGGGCGACCTCGGCGACCGGATAGCCCTGCACGTCGACCAGCACCAGCGCGGCGCGTTGCTCAAGGGGCAGCGCGGCGAGCGCCTCGCGGACCACCAGCACGGTGTCGTGGTCCGTTGCCGGTGCCACCGGCTCCAGCCCGCCGGTGCCCGATCCGTCCTCGCCCCGGTTGCCGTCCGGCAGTGGCACGGTGGGGTGCGCCTGCCGGCGTCGGATCCGGTCCAGGCAGGCGTTGACCACGATCCGGTGCAGCCAGGTCGTGACGGCGGAGTCACCGCGGAACCGGGCCGCCGCCCGATGAGCCGACAGCAGGGCGTCCTGGAGTGCGTCGGCTGCCTCCTCGCGGTCGCCGAGCGTCCGTAGGGCCACCGCCCACAACCGGTCGCGGTGCCTGTGGAACAACTCGGCGAAGGCGTCCCGGTCTCCGGCTACGTGTGCGCGTAGCAGCTCCAGATCTCGTGCGGCGGCGCGCCCGTCCATCACCGCGTCCAGCGAATGCGGCGCCCGGATCGTGGTGCCCGGCTCACGACCCCTGGACCGTAATCTCCTGCACCCCCAGCTTGAACCCGCCCTCGGCCGGAGCCAACTCGGTGATCCAGAACAGCAGGTACTGGTATTTCTGGTCGGCGTCGAAGCCGTTGAACGTCATGGTGGTGCCGTCGTGGTCCTCGAACGGCTGACCGATGGCGGTCTTGTAGCTCGCGACCAACTGCTTGTCGCCGTTGGAGCTGGACGCCGGGTTGGTCGTGCCGGCGAGCAGTTGGGCGGACGCGTTGGTGGCCGACAGCACTGCCTGCACCGACTTGACGGTGTGCGGCTCGCCGAGGTCGATCCAGACGCCCATGCCCTTCTTCAGGTTGCCGAAGTTGGGCCGATCCCGGTAGGTCTCGGTCTCCCAGCCCTTGTCCTCGTCACCGTCGATGACCTTCTCGGCGCCGTCGAGCTCAGTGCGGTTCTTGCTGTCCGGGTCGATGATCCGGACGTTCTTGATCGTCAGCTTGCGGGCCGTAGTGGCGGCCGGGGTGGCATCACCGGCCGGGGCGCTGGGGGTCGGCGCGGCGACCTGGTTGGACTGCGGGTCCTTGTCGTCGCCGCCCAGCGCGATGATCCCGATCAGCAGACCGACCAGGGCGACGGCCAGCAGACCAGCGATGCCGACGGCGACCTTGCGACCCCCGGCCGCGGCCAGCGGCGACGGCTCTTCCCCGGTTTCGGCGGCGAACCGCAGCGGGCCGCTGTTGTCGAGGTAGTGCTCGTCCTCGGCCGGCACGTCCAGCCGCGCCAACTCGGCGGCGAGCACGTCGGAGGACGGCGGCGCGATCTCGGCGTCGAGCAGATCCATGGTCAGGTCGTCCAGGTACGCCGGAACGCCCGCCCGAACCTGGCGGGGCGCAGCGATGGCGCCCCCGGCGTCCCGAACAGCGTCCGGGATGGCGGCGCGGCCGTGGCCGGCGGTGGCACCGCGAAGCGGTGCCTCGGCGTGCGGCCAGGAACCGGTCAGCGCGAAGTAGAGGACACCGCCCACTGCCCGGATGTCGTTCTCCTGGCTGTCGGCGCCGTCGGTGCGGGCGTCGGCCAGGACCACGCGACCCTCGTCACTGATCATGACGGTGCCGGGGTGGACGTTGCCGTGCACCATGCCTGTGGCGTGTACCGCGGCGAGCGCGCTCGCGACGGCGTTGCCGATGGCGGTGGCCCGAGCCGGGTCCAGGGGGCCGTCGGCCGCCAGGTCCCGCAGGGACTGCCCGTCGACCCACTCGCGCACCACGTACGCCCGGTCGGCCTCGTCGATCGCGTCGTAGACTCCCACCAGGTTGGGGTGGATGACCCGGCTGGCCGCGACGGCGGCCTGAAGCATCTCGGTGGCGGAGTCGCCACCCGGGTAACGCAGCACCACGGCAACGGGACGGCGCAGGATGACGTCAACCCCGCGCCAGACCAGCCGACCCGCACTGTCGTTGTTGATGTGCTCAACCAGCTCGTACCGCTCGGCGAGGACTTCACCGGCCGTGGGAGCACCGAAGGTCATTACCGGAGGAGCGCTTTCGTCCGCCTCCTGACCCTCGCCGACCTGGGTCACCCGTCCTCCCTCGGTGATCGTGTCGATCGATGAACCCGAACTGCTGGGCATGTGGCTTCCCGCTCTGCCGTTGAAGGAACCGGCCGACCGGTGTCGACGCCCAGCGTCGGCCCCTGCCGTACCCGTCGAGAGCGACCTTACCCGGGTTGCCCGTCTCTCCGACATGTCATCTTCCCGCCGTACCTGGCGGGGTTCCGGCAGTCGGTGAACTCGTCCGGTTACGACCGTTGTCAGCCACGTTGCTGGCACATGTACTAGCTAATCTACGGCTTCACCGCAAGTGACCGACGCCGGGGCTGGGCTGGCGTGGCGCTCGCGCTGCCTCGTACGTTCCCACCGATCGGGTCGCCACCCTCAGCCGTACGGTTGGTTATCCACAGGCTGAAGCGGTAGCTGACCGGCGAATCGCGGAGTTATCCACAGGAGCGTCCCCAGCCTGGTGAAGCGCGGTGACGGTCCGTATGCGTGTCAACTTGTTGTAATCAGAAGCTGGCGTTCAGCGACCGAGGCGGCGGCGAACCATTCCGACCACCTCGGTGATCTCCCCGATCCGCAGCAGCATGGCCAGGCCCAGGTAGGTCCCGCCGATCACCGCGCCACCGATCACGAGTTGCACGACAGCCTGCATCCAACTTGGCCGGTCGCCGCCGGGCAGAAGGCTCACGACGAGGAGGCCGACCAGGGCGGCCCCCAACGCGGCGACCGCCACCCGGCCGAGGGTGCGCAGGATGGCGCCCATCCCGATCCGGCCCACGCGAGGCCGCAGCAACCAGGCGGAGGCGAAGGCCGCCGCCAGGTAGGACACGGCGTTGCCGATCATCATCCCGGCTGCGGCGAAGTGGGCGGCGAAGGCGACGTAGAGCACCACCTGCACGCCGATCCGCAAGGCCACCACAGGAATGTTGATCAGCGCCGGGGTGCGGGTGTCCGGCAGGGCGTAGAAGGCGAAGGTGAAGAGCTGGCTGATCGCGAACGGCACCAACGCCAGCGCCGCCAGGAGCAACACCAGCGAGGTGTCCGCCGCGTTCTCGTCGGTGAACGCGCCGTAGCGGAACAGCGTCACGGCCAGCGGAGTCGCCAGTACCGCGTAGCAGACCGCGATCGGGGCGAGCACCGCCGAGACGGTGCGCGTGCCCCGGGACAGGTCGGCGGCGACGTCGGCGTACCGGCCGTCGGCGGCGGCCGCGCTCATCCGCGGCATGAGCGCCGTGATGATCGAAACGGCGATGATGCCGTGCGCCATCATCAGCAGCAGGAACACGTTGTTGTAGATCAACGGACCGGCCGCGTTCTCCTTACCTGCCCGGTTCAGCAGGTTGAACAGCACGATCAGGCCGACCTGGCTCACCGCGACGTAACAGAACATCCAGCCGCCGAGACGCCCCAGCTCGCGCAGCCCGAGGGCGCGGAAGTCGAAGCGCAGCTTCCAGCGGAAGCCGACCTTGCGCAGCGCCGGCAGCAGCCCGGCGGCCTGGATCGCGACGCCGACCAGGGTGCCGCCACCGATCAGCAGAATCCGGCCGGTGGTCATGTCCTCCGGCTTGACGATCTTCGCGCCGAAGATCGCGATGTACAGACCCGCGGTGGCGATCACCACGATGTTGTTCAGGATCGGCGCCCACATCGGCGCGGCGAAGTGCCCCCGGGTGTTCAGCACGGCGCTGATCAGCGCGCTGAGGCCGGTGAAGAAGATCATCGGCAACATCAGGTACGACAGTGCCTTGACCAGGTCCCGGAAATCGTCGCCCGTGTTGTCGCCGGCGTAGAGCTTGGTCAGCAGGCCGGCCGACAGCACGGCCAGCAGAGCTGCTCCCGCCAGGGTCAGCACCGCGAGGGTCAAGAGCCGCTGGGCGTACGCCTGACCGCCGTCGGTGTCGACTCGGCGCCGACGGACCAGCACCGGGATCAACACGCTGGTGAGGATGCCGCCGAGCAGGAACTCGTAGACCATGCCGGGCAGGATCTGCGCAGTGGTGTACGCGTCACCCACCAGCGCCCCACCCAGCGCGGCGGTCAATGCCAACGTGCGCAGGAAGCCGGTGCCCCGGCTGACCAGGCTGCCGATCGCCATCACCGCGCTGTTGGTCGCAGCGCTCGCCTCGCCGACCTGCTCCTGAGGCGGCGCGGTCGACTCCATGGCCGGCTGGTTCAGCGGCTCGGCGGAGATGAACGTGGCGCCGTCCCCGGGACGGACGTCGGCGCCGCCATCGTTCGCGGCGTTGGCGCTGCGGTAGAGCCCGCCGCTCATCTCCAGCCTCCCAGGGATACGTCGAGTCGGACACCGACCCGCACGCCACAGACCATAGTCAACCCCCACCCGTTACCCGCGCCCGGCGGATCGGATCACACCCCGGCCCGATAAGCTGGCGATCCCATGTCCGAAGCCTCCGCTCCTCACGCCGCCGACCGCCGCGAACTCACCGCCGCGCAGCGCAACGCCGTCGCCGAATTGCTCCGGGTGTCCCCGGTCGCCGACGAGTTGGGCCGCCGCTTCGTCCGCGCCGGTCACGAGTTGCACCTGGTGGGCGGTTCGGTGCGGGATGCCCTGCTCAGTCGGCTCGGCGACGACCTCGACTTCTGCACCGACGCGCACCCCGACGAGACCCTGCGGATCATCAAGGGCTGGGCCGAGTCGATCTGGGAGACCGGTCGCGAGTTCGGCACCATCGGCGCTCAGCGCGACGGTCTCCGGCTGGAGATCACCACCTTCCGCGCGGAGTCGTACGACCAGGTCACCCGCAACCCGGTGGTGGTGTACGGCACCAGCCTCGACGAGGACCTGAAGCGGCGCGACTTCACGATCAACGCGATGGCGGTCAGCCTGCCGGAGCACCGGTTCACCGACCCGCACGGTGGGCTGGCCGACCTCTCGGCCAAGGTGATCCGTACCCCGAGCACGCCTGGTGAGTCGTTCGGTGACGACCCGCTGCGGATGTTGCGGGCCGCCCGGTTCGCCGCCCAGCTGCGTTTCGCCGTGCACCCGGACGTGCACGTGGCGATGACCGAGATGGCCGCCGACCTGGACCGGATCACCGCCGAGCGGATCCGCGACGAGTTCACCAAGCTGCTCTGCGGTGCGGACCCGATCACCGGGCTGCGGCTGCTGGTCGACACCGGGCTGGCCGAGCGGTTCCTACCGGAGCTGACCGGGCTGAAGCTGGAGATCGACGAGCACGCCCAGCACAAGGACGTCTACGAGCACACGTTGACGGTCGTCGAGAACGCGGTTTCCTACGAGGAGGAGGGCTGTGACTTCATCCTGCGGATGGCTGCCCTCCTGCACGACGTGGGCAAGCCGGCGACGAAGGCGGTCGGGTCCGACGGTCGGGTCAGCTTCCACCACCACGAGGTGGTCGGCGCCCGCCTGACCAAGGCCCGGATGAAGGCGATGCGGTACCCGAAGGAGGTCACCGCGAAGGTGACGGCGCTTGTCGCGTTGCACCTGCGCTTCTACGGGTACGGGCGGGGCGAGTGGACCGACTCGGCGGTGCGACGCTACGTCGCCGATGCCGGTGACCTGCTGCCCCGACTGCACAAGCTGACCCGCTCGGACTGCACCACCCGTAACCGGCGCAAGGCGGCCCAGCTCGCGGCAGACTACGACGCGCTGGAGGATCGGATCGCCCGGATCGCCGCCGAGGAGGACCTGGCGCGGGTTCGACCCGACCTGGACGGCAACGCGATCATGGAGCTGCTCGGCGTGCCGCCGGGGCCAGTGGTCGGGCGGGCGTGGAAGCACCTCAAGGAGCAGCGCCTCGAGCACGGCCCGCTGGACCGGGACGCCGCCGAGGCGGAGCTGCTGCGTTGGGCGCGTGCCGAGGGCCTCATCGATTGACAGGCGCTTTCGTCTCGGTGTGTCATTCTGGCGACGAGACGGGCTCGTATCGACCGAACGGTTGAGGTAAGCCGCTTCGACATTCATCCATGATGTCCAGACGTCCGTCGGCATGCGGTGACCACCATCGCCGCCGAATTTCCGCCCGCCCGACATTCGGGTCGGACGGGCGACGACCAACGGGGAGATCATCAAGTGAATCGTCGTGGCGTTATACGCCGCTCGGCGGTGGCGAGCCTCGCTCTCGCCTCCGCGACCGTCATCGTCAGCGCCGGCACCGCTGTTGCCGCACCGGCTGACCGGCCCTCCACTCAGCGACCGGAGGTGCGCGGCGCCAGCATCCAGCAAACAGTGCCTGACCGGTACATCGTTGTCCTGAAGGACAAGAAGGCCAGTCCCAAAGAGGTCAAGGCAAAGGCATCCGCGCTCGCGGCGGCCAACGGGGGCACCGTTCGTCGGGTCTTCAGCAGCGCCCTGAACGGATACTCGGCGGCCATGAACCGGCGGCAGGCCGAGCGGCTGGCCGCCGACCCGGCCGTGTCCTACGTGGAGCAGGTCCAGGTCGCCTCGGCCACCGGCACCCAGACCAACCCCCCGTCCTGGGGCCTCGACCGTATCGACCAGAGCGGTCCGAAGCGCGACAACAGCTACACGTACCCGACGACCGGCAGTGGTGTCACCGCCTACGTCGTGGACACTGGCATCGACATCGCGCACACCGACTTCGGTGGGCGAGCTCGATACGGGTGGGACGCTGTCGACCAGGATGAGGTCGCCCAGGACTGCGACGGGCACGGCACGCACGTCGCCGGCACCGTGGGCGGCACCACCTTCGGCGTGGCGAAGGCCGTCCAGCTCGTCGCCGTCCGTGTCCTGGACTGCGCGGGCAGCGGCACCACCGAGCAGGTCCTCTCGGGCATCGACTGGGTCACGGCCAACGCGGTGAAGCCCGCCGTGGCCAACATGAGCCTCGGGTTCGGAGGCAACAACCAGGCCGTCAACGACGCGATCAACCGGTCGATCGGCACCGGTATCACCTACGCCGTGGCCTCGGGCAACAGCATGCAGAACGCCTGTGACGTCTCGCCGGCCAGTGTGCCGGCCGCGATCACCGTGGGCGCCACCGACAAGATCGACTTCCGGGCCTGGTTCTCGAACTACGGCAGCTGCGTCGACACCTTCGCTCCTGGCGTGAGCATCGTCTCCGCTGCTGCCGGCACCAGCAACGGCACGCTGTCGATCAGCGGCACGTCGATGGCCTCGCCGCACGTGGCGGGTGCCGCGGCGCTGCTGCTCCAGACCAACCCGAAGTGGACGCCGCAGCAGGTCCGCGACCAGATCGTCACCAGCGGTATCGCCGGCGCGGTGCACGACCCGGCCGGGTCGACCGATCGGCTGCTCAACGTCCGCAGCACCTCCCCGGCGCGCGCTTCGCACGGCCTGCGGGCTCGCTCCAACGGCAAGTACGTCTCTGCCGACGGCGCGGGCAGCAAGCCCCTGGCCGCCGTCGGCCCGGCCCTCGGGGGCTGGGAGAAGTACGACATCGTCGACGCCGGCAGCGGCCTGGTCGCGCTTCGCGCCAAGGTCAACGGCAAGTACGTCTCCGCCACCGCCGCGGGTACCAAGCCTTTGGTGGCCGAGGGCCCGTCGGTCAGCACCTGGGAGCAGTTCCAGCTGATCAACAACACCGATGGCTCGGTGAGCCTCAAGGCGAAGGTCAACGGCAAGTACGTCTCGGCACCGAGCAGCGGTGCGGCGTTGACCGCGAGCGCGGCGTCGATCAGCACCTGGGAGAAGTTCTCCGCCGATGCACCGGCACCGGTGGTCAGCATCAAGTCGGTGGCGAGTGGTAAGTACGTCTCCGCGAACGGTGCCGGCAGGGACCCGCTGTCCCCGATTGCCACCTCGGTCAGCACGTGGGAGAAGTTCGAGGTCGTCAACCTGGAGGACGGGTTCGTCGGCTTCCGCGCGCTTGTCAACGGCAAGTACGTCTCGGCGGAGGGCGCCGGCAGTTCGCCGATGCGGGCCAGCGGTCCGTCGATCGGCACCTGGGAGGTCTTCGACTTCCTCGACTACAACGCCAACGGATCGATCTACCTGCGCGCCTACGTTGACGGGCAGGCGGTCAGTGCTGGCAGTCAGGGCCTTGCTCAGCTGATCCCCAACCGGACGATCGACTGGGCGAGCGAGACCCTGGGCCTCGGCGTCGGCGAGCAGTTCGTCGTCGACCCCGCCTGACCCGGTTCGCAACCCCCGGCGCCCGCCGGCACCTCTCCTTCGGGAAAGGTGCCGGCGGGCGCCGCTCGTTACGCGTCCTTCGTCAGATCAGTGCGCGACGGCGTTTCCGTCGACCGTGTTGGCGCTGCTCGCCGGCGTGGCGGCGTCGGTCCGGCCGGCGGCGAGTCGCGCCAGCAGGCCGGGCAGGTCGATCCCGGTGAGGTCGCTGCCGAGTTGGAGGCCCTGCGCCACGTTGCCGGCGACCGACTTCGTCAACGACGACGCGCCGTCGGTGGAGATGACCGTCATCTTGTCGATCGCTCCGATCGGCGCGCTGGCCGCCTCGACGACCTGCGGCAGCACCTTGACCAGCAGGTCCAGCACGGCCGCCTCTCCGTACGCGGCGAACGCCTCGGCCTTGCGCGCCATCGCGTCGGCCTCGGCCTCACCCTTGGCGAGGATGGCCGCGGCCTCGGCCTGGCCTTCCCGCTCCACGGCCTCGGCGATGGCGGAGCGTCGCCGCTGCTCGGCCTCACCCTCCTTGGCACCCTCGATGGCGTTGGCCTCGGCGAGCGCGGCCCGTCGGGCCCGCTCGCCCTCACCGGTGAGGCGGGCCTGCTCGGCGGACGCCTGCGCGGCGGCGATGACGGACTGGCGCTGTGCGTCCGCGTGCAGCACCGCCGCGGCGCGGGCCGCCTCGGCCTCCTGCTCCACCTTGTACCGGGCCGCGTCGGCCGGCTTGCGAACCTCGGTGTCGAGTTGGCGTTGCTTGAGTTCCGCGTTGCGCTCGGCGACCTTCTGCTGCTCGGAGAGGATCGCCTGGTCCCGCTCGGCCTGGGCGAGCGGTCCGGCCGCCGCGGACTTCGCCTTCGCCGCGTCGATCTCGGCCTGGATGCCGGCCTGCTTCAGGGCCAGGTTGCGGTTCGCCTCGGCGATGGCCTCCTCGGCGAGCAGCCGCTCCTGCTCGGCCTGCTGCCGGGCCCGCGCCTCGGCGATCGCCGCGTCCTTGAGCACCCGGGCGGCCTCGGGTCGGCCAAGGTCCTGAAGGTAGGAGCCTTCGGCGAGGATGTCCTGGAGCTGGAAGGTGTCCAGCACCAGACCCTGGTTGGTCATCGAGTGTTCGGCCTCCTCGGCGACCGCGCTGGCGAATGCCGCCCGGTCCCGGATGACCTCCTCGACGGTGAGCCGGCCGACGATCGAGCGCAGCGCGCCAGCCAACACCTCCCGGGTGAAGTTGTCGATCTCGTCCTGCTGGTGCAGGAACCGTTGTGCGGCGGCCCGGATCGCGTCCTCGGTGCCGCCGACCTTGACGATCGCCACGCCGTGCAGGTCGGCGCGGATGCCCTGCTTGCTCACGGCGCCCCGGATGCCGACGTCGATCCGCCGGCTGGACAGGTCGAGCGACTGGAGCTTCTGCACCACCGGCAGGACGAACACCGAGGCGCCAAGCACGACCTTCTGCCCGGAGTTGTCGGTGGACCGCCCACCGTCGGCGGTCTGCGTGGTGCGGCCCTTGCGTCCGGTGACGATGAACGCCTCGTTCGGGCCGGCCACCTTGATCCGGGAGAGCACGAAGAACACCAGGATGAGCGCGAGGAGGATTGCGCCACCGATGGCGATGAGTAGGGCCATATGAGGAGTCCCGTCTACGAGGGGGAAATCAGTAGGTCTCTACCTGCACGCTGGTCTCGCTGAGCGCCTGCACGACGAAGACCTGGGCGCCGAGGGGGATCGGCTGGTCCGCACGGGCGCTGAGCTTGACCGGTTGGCCGGCGAGGCGAATGCGGACCTCGCCGTACCCGTTGGCCGGCACCGGGGTGACGACCAGGCCGAGCGCGCCGACCAGGTCGTCACGGGTGGGGGTGGGGTCGGTGCGCATGTTCCGCGCCGCCCTGCTCAGCCGGGAGGCCAACCAGCCGGTGGGCACGGCCGCGAGCACGCCGCCGGCCACCGCCCCGACGACCAAACCGGGTGTACGCGCACCGAGTAGTTCGTTGACGATGGCCGCGCCGAACCCGAACGCCCCGGCGAAGCCGGCGACCGTCTCGACCGAGATCGGCCCGTCCACGTCGGCGTGCCCGAACTGGAACAGCTCGGTGCCGAGCAGGGCGAGCGCGAGCACGCCGATGCCCGCTCCGCCGATGATCAGAAAGATGAGCGTCCCCGTTGCCACGACCTTGACGGTATCGACGCCGCGCAACGACGAACGCTGGTAGCCGGGCCGGCGAACGAGTCCGCAACAGAGAGGGAGAATGGGTGGATGCGCTGGACCGTGCTCGACTCGCCCATCGGTGAGTTCTCCGTCGCCACCGACGGCACGAGCGTGTGCGGCGCCGCCTTCGGTCGAGTCGACGCAGCTGTCGACGAGCCCGGCGACGCGCTGTCCCGGCAGGCGGTGACCGAGCTGCGGGCGTACTTCGCCGGTGAGCTGACCGCGTTCGGCGCCCCGGTGTCGATGCCCCGGGGCTCCGACTTCGAGCGCGCCGTGTGGCGGGAGATGACGCGGATCCCGTACGGGGAGACGCTGACGTACGGCGAGGTGGCGCGCCTGGTCGGCGATCCCGGAGCGGCGCGGGCGGTGGGTGTGGCCTGCAACCGCAACCCGGTCCCGGTGATCGTGCCGTGTCACCGGATCGTCGGCGCGGGCGGCAAGCTGGTCGGCTTCGGTGGGGGCCTGCCCCGCAAGGTCAAGCTGCTGGAGTTGGAGGCCGGGGTCGCCCTGCGGCACGCCTGGTCCTGACCAGCCATCATTGCCGTCACGCCTGGCCTAGGCCGGCTCGCCGGAGATGAACACGTGATAATCGCTACACATTTCGAGGCATGTGCCTCCGTACCTGGGTCTGCGCACCGGCGTTGGTCGAGACGCGAACGTGCTGGCGGCCGAGTTGGAGGAAAGAGCGAATGCCGAGCCTGGTTGACGTACCCCCGGAAGAGCTATACAAAAACGGTATGGCCTTCACTCTGACGCTCAAGCCCGAGGTCGAGCAGCGCCTTCGGGAGCTGGCCGAGGCGGAACACCGTTCGATGCACAAGACCGTCGAGGTGGCGATCCAGGAATACCTCGAGCGTCAGGAGCGCAACGAGTGGACCCGCCAGGCCGCCCGACGGGTCCTGGAGGAAGACGCCGAATTCTTCGAGATGTTGGGGGATCGGTGACTCAACCGTGGCCCGAGCCGGAGGACCTGTTGATCCTCTTATCCGAACACACAGGTCAGCACGGTCGCGTCAGGGACGGCGGCATCCTCGTCGCTGCGGCGGCCCGCCCGCACGCCCGGATCCCGGGACGTGCCGTCTACCCCACCGTGCTGGACAGGGCGGCGGCGTTGATGCACGGCTTGATGATTTGGCGGCCACTCGATATGTGGAACGCGGGCCTCGCCTGGGCGGCGATGCGGATCTTCCTGATCCGTTGCGGGGTGGCGCTACACATGCCGGCCAAGGAGCGGATGGCGCTCACCGACGCGTTGGCCAGTGGTGAAGTCGATTCGGTCGACGAGTTGGCGTTGCGGCTGTCGCCGTACCTGGAGATGTCGAGCTGAACGCGGCGAAGGGCCGGGTCCATGCGGACCCGGCCCTTCGGCAAGCTTGGTGACTCAGCGCGTCAGCGCGTGACCTCACCGGCGATGAACTCCTCGACGGCCTGGTGGGCGTCGTGGTCGGCGTACTGCACCGGCGGGGACTTCATGAAGTACGACGAGGCCGACAGGATCGGGCCGCCGATCTTCCGGTCCAGGGCGATCTTCGCGGCCCGGACCGCGTCGATGATGACGCCGGCCGAGTTCGGAGAGTCCCACACCTCGAGCTTGAGCTCGGCGTTGAGCGGGGTGTCACCGAACGAGCGGCCCTCCAGGCGGATGTACGCCCACTTGCGGTCGTCCAGCCACGGCACGTGGTCCGACGGGCCGATGTGCACGTCGCTCTTGCTCATCTCGTGCGGGATCTGCGAGGTGACCGACTGGGTCTTCGAGATCTTCTTCGAGACCAGGCGCTTGCGCTCCAGCATGTTCATGAAGTCCATGTTGCCGCCGAAGTTGAGCTGGTACGTGCGCAGCAGCTCGACGCCGCGGTCCTCGAAGAGCTTCGCGAGGGCGCGGTGCACGATGGTGGCGCCGACCTGGCTCTTGATGTCGTCACCGACGATCGGCAGGCCCGCGTCCTCGAACTTCTTGGCCCACTCGGGGTCGGAGGCGATGAAGACCGGCAGGGCGTTGACGAACGCGCAGCCGGCGTCGATGGCCGCCTGGGCGTAGAACTTGGCGGCCTGCTCGGAGCCGACCGGCAGGTAGCAGACGACGACGTCGACCTGCGCGTCGCGCAGCGCCTGCGTCACGTCGACCGGGGTGGCGTCCGACTCCTCGACGATCTCGCGGTAGTACTGGCCCAGACCGTCGAAGGTCGGACCGCGCTGCACGCTGACGCCGGTCGGCGGCACGTCGCAGAGCTTGATGGTGTTGTTCTCGCTGGCGACGATCGCCTCCGCGAGGTCCATGCCCACCTTCTTGGCGTCCACGTCGAATGCCGCGACGAACTCCACGGCGTTGACGTGGTAGTCGCCGAAGGCGACGTGCATGAGACCCGGGACGCGGTCGTTCGGGTTGGCGTTCCGGTAGTACTCGACGCCCTGAACCAGGGACGAGGCGCAGTTACCCACACCGACGATGGCGACGCGGACGGAGCCCATAGCGTCTGCCTCCTTCTTTTCTGTCACGGCCGCTCATTCCTGGTCTCTCCAGGCGGAGGCGGGCTGTTGTCTTCTCGTCGGCCGCCGGCTGTCCCGATGTTCGGGACCGTCGGGGCTCGGCCGGAGCGCTCGTTGGCGATGAGCTCCTCCAGCCAGCGGACCTCGCGCTCACAGGCATCAAGGCCGTGGCGCTGCAGTTCCAGCGTGTAAGCGTCGAGGCGCTCGGCCGCCCGGCCCAGCACGTCACGAAGCCCTTCGCGACGCTCCTCGATCTTGCGGCGGCGACCCTCCAGAATGCGCAGTCGGGTCGCCTGGTCGGTCCGGGCGAAGAACGCGAAGTGCACCCCGAAGCCCGTGTCGTCGTACGTCTCGGGCCCGGCCTGTGCGATCAGCTGGGCGAAGCGTTCCTTGCCTTCCGCGGTGATTTTGTACACCACCCGACCTCGTCGGCTGGTCAGCGCGGGAACCTCCTCGGCAGTGGCGGGTGTCTCAGCAGCTTCGGTGATCCATCCCGCCGCCTGGAGCCTGCGTAGCGTGGGATAGAGCGAGCCGTAGCTGATCGCCGCCCGGATCGCGCCGAGTTTGGCGGTCAGCTCCTTGCGCAGCTCATAGCCGTGCATCGGAGACTCCTGCAGGAGGCCGAGGATGGCGAACTCAAGCACTGGCCACCCTCTCTTTACCCTCCGGCGTGGAGTGGTAACCGCCGCGATGTATCGGACCGATACATCGCACGTTAGCGGCTCACGCGGGCCAGGGCAAACCCCCATTCCGAGATGCTGTCGTCACGGATTGTGAGCGTGGTCGCCTGCTCGGGCCGGACCGCGTACCCTTCTCCGCATGCGTACGCAGCGCCAGGTCGTCGACTACTCGCTTCAGAAGCGAGCAGTGCTGCGTGAGCTCCTGGCCGGCCGAGTCGGCACGTACGACGTCTGCGACGCGTCGCCGTACCTGAAGAACGCCGCTCGGTTCCACGGCGAGCCGACCGACCGGCGCTGCCCGATCTGCCGGAGCGAAAACCTGACCCTCGTCCACTACATTTACGGTGACGAACTCAAGCAGTCCGCCGGGCAGGCCCGGACACTTACCGAGTTGCCCGTGCTGGCGATGACACTGCGTGAGTTCCAGGTCTTCGTGGTGGAGGTGTGCCTCGGTTGTGACTGGAACCATCTCGTCGAGCAGTACCTGCTCGGCCGGGACGGGCTGACCGGCGACAGCGACGGCACAAGCGAACAGGACGCGGCGGGCGCCGAAGGCACCGGCCGGCGGAGGCGAGAGGCGCAACGGTGATCTCAGCTGGTTGTACCGGCCCCGGGGCCGCAGGCAAAACCCGGGACGGTCGACCGCTTGTTGGTCCGATTGGCCCGATTGATACGGCAATGACCCCGGTCGGCTGGCACCCCCGTGCCGGCGCGCCGGGTGAAGCAACTCACGGCAACCCGGTGGCGGCGCAGCTGCGCCCCACCGCGACCGGCAGGGTGTGAGGAATGAACTCGTACGGCGATCCCAGTTCTGCGCGCGGACGGACCCAGTACTCGGGTCCAGACGGTGACCCCGGACCGGGCGCGGACGACGCGTACCGCCGACCCGGCGGTGGCTCCGGCGGGAGCGGCTGGTCAGCCTCGGAGGGCGGCGCGGCAACCCCGGGCCGCGCCTCGGTGACGCCGCGGGCCGCCGGTGGTCGTGCCACGGTCGGCGGCTCCGCCTCGGTTCCGCCGCGCAGTGGTGCGGCCGCCGGGTCCGCCTCGGTGGGTTCGGCAGCGGCCGGCCGGGCCGGTCGAGCCTCGGTGCCGGTGTCGCCGGCACCGGGCGTGGCCGCTGGCCGCGCCGGCGCCGGCCGGGCCTCGGTGCCCGTCTCCCCGGCGCCGGGCGCGCCGGCGGGTCGGGCCACTGTCGGCACCGCCTCGGCCGGCCGGGCCAGCGTCGGCTCCGCATCGGTCGGTGGCCGCGCGGCGGTCGCCCGGGCGAGCGTCTCACCGGTCTCCGGTGGGCCGGGCGGCCCCGGTGGGCCCAACGGGCCGGGTGGGCCGGGCGGTCCCGGTCGGGGCGGCCGTGGTCCGGGTGACTCGGGCGCGGCGCGGGCCAAGAAGCGCAAGCGGATGAACCTGCTGATCGCCGGGTTCGCCGTCTTCATCATGCTCGCCGGCATCGGCGTGGTCGGGTTCACCTACTACTCGACAAACGTGGTCATGCCGAACGAGATGCCGCTGCCGCTGTCCACCACGGTGTACGCCAAGGACGGCAAGACGCAGCTCGCCAAGCTGGGCAGCGAGAACCGCACCTTCGTGACCATCCAGCAGATCCCGCAGCACGTGCAGGACGCGGTCGCCGCAGCGGAGGACCGGAACTTCTACCGGCACTCCGGCGTCGACTACAAGGGCATCGTCCGGGCCGCATGGAACAACGTCTCCAACGGCGACAAGCAGGGTGCCTCGACGATCACCCAGCAGTACGCCCGCAACGCGTTCGAGAACCTCAAGGACGACACGTACGGCCGGAAGGTGAAGGAGGCGATCCTCGCCTCCAAGCTGAACGACAAGTACGACAAGCCGACGATCATGCAGCACTACCTGAACGTCATCTACTTCGGTCGCGGCGCGTACGGCATCGAGGCGGCGGCGCAGACCTACTTCGCCGTGCCGGCAAACAAGCTCACCGTCGCGCAGGGTGCGGTTCTGGCCGCGCTGATCAAGCAGCCGGTGGCGAGCGACACCCACCAGGGGTTCGACCCGGCGGTCAACCCGACCGATGCCAGGTCGCGATGGGACTACGTGATCGGCGGCATGAAGAAGGAGGGCTGGCTGGACTCCCCCAACCACCCCGCGTCGCCCACCGAGTACCCGAAGGTGCTGCCGCCGAAGAAGGACGGCGTCGGCTTCGGCGTCGACAGCCCGCGCGGCAACGTCATCAACTACGTCCGGCAAGAGATGGACGAGATGGGCCTCTGCTCCGACACCGGCGCGGAGGGCAAGACGAGCTGCGTCGACGCGCTGCGGGATGGCGGCTACCGGATCACCACCACCCTCGACCCGAAGCTCCAGGCCGCCGCGGAGAACACCGCAATGCAGTCGAAGAAGGGTTCGGAGCTCAACGACCAGCCGAAGAACCTGATGGCGGCAGTGGTATCGATCGATCCGAAGAAGGGTCGTGTGCTTGCCTACTACGGCGGTGACAGCGGTGCCGACTTCGACTACGCCGGCAAGAACATCGACAAGAATGGCGACCTGACGGGTGGCCATCCGCCGGGCTCGTCGATGAAGGTGTACACCTTGGCGGCCGCGATCGAGGCGGGCATCTCCGTCAAGTCGCACTGGGACCCCACGCCGTACAAGCCCGAAGGCTCCAAGGACCCGATCGGCAACGCCAACCGCACCAACCTCAAGTGCGGCAAGTACTGCACCCTCGAAGAGTCGACGGTCCAGTCGTACAACGTGCCCTTCTACTGGGTTACCGACACGATCGGTGCCGAGAAGGTCGTCGACATGGCCCAGAAGGCGGGCGTGACGACCATGTGGGACGTCAACCCGCCGAAGGCCTTCGACCTGTCGAAGAAGGGGCCGAACCCGTTCGACAACTACACGGGTTTCGGGAAGTACCCGTTGACGGTGTTCGACCACGCAAACGGCATGGCCACGTTCGCCAACGACGGCAAGTACATCAAGGCGCACTTCGTCATCAAGATCGAGCAGCAGGACAAGGACAGCGGCAAGTGGAAGGTGGTCGGCAGCGAGCGCATCAAGCCGGAGCAGCGGATCCCCAAGAAGGTCACCGACGAGGTCACCGGCGTCCTGAAGCAGATCCCCCGCCCCAACAACATCTCCCTGGAAGACGGCCGCCAGGCCGCCGCCAAGACCGGCACCTGGGAGTACAACAGCAAGGACAACGCGCACGCCTGGACGGTCGGCTATACCCCGCAGATCGCCACTGCGGTGTGGGTGGGCAGCCGGGACCCGAGTAAGCCGCAGATCAAGCTCGCCAGCGGTAAGGACATCGGCGGTTCGACGCTCCCCGGCCCGATCTGGGAGAAGTACATGAACACCGCCCTCAAGGGCCAGGAGGAGATCTCCCTGCCCAGCATCACCGGCGAGGGTGACGTCACGAAGGGCAACGGCAAAGAGCCGGCGCCGCCACCACCACCGACCAACCCGGGCGGTCAGCCCGGCCAGGGCCCCCTCTGTAACCCGCTGATCGACTTGTTCTGCAACAACGGGGGCAACAACGGGGGCGGCAACCCTGGGGGCAATCCCGGCGGTAACCCTGGCGGCAATCCCGGTGGCAATCCCGGCGGCGGCGGAAACGGTGGTGGCGGCGGCGGGCTGCTGCCCAGCCTGCCACCCAACCGGGACTGACCCAGACCAGCACACGACGCCGCCGCCGGCCGGACAACCTGTCCCGGCCGGCGGCGGCGTTTTCGTACCCCGGGCGAGCCGCCGCGGCGGCGTCTCCAACTGGTTTGGCGCCGATGAGTTGTCGGTGGCGTGGTGATGATGGCTGTTGTCAAGCTGCCGCTATCCGTTCCGCCTCTTAGGAGAAGAAGACGTGAAGCGACTGCTCCTCACCTCTGGCCTCACCCTCGGTGCCCTTGCTCTGAGCATTCTTGCGGGGCCCGTCCCGGCCCAGGCCGCGCCGCCCGGGGCCGCCAGTACCGCCGACGTTGATGCGGTGGTCGCAGCAGGGGAGGGCATCCGGATCGACGCGCGGACCCTCGCCGCGAGTGGCTGCGGCTCCTCGTGCGACGGAAAAGATCCCTACTTCAAGATCTACTACAACGGCAACAGCTACTACAAGTGCTCGGACGACGCGCAAACCATCTACGGCGTGAAGAATTCAAGCGGTAGCGTCGAGCTGCGCTACAGCCCGCGGTGCCGCACGGCGTGGGCCAAGACCGCCGCCAGCGACGTCGTGTTCAAGGTGGTCAGCCGCTATACGAATGGCAACTACCGGACGTCGATGAGCGCGTACGGACCGGACGGATACACCAATATGGTCAACGACGCGGGGCTAGAAGCGCAGGCATGCTTCGATCCGACGGGCCCGGGCGAGGGGTGGACCTGCACCGGCTGGTGGTGAGTCTGACGGTGTGGAGATTGTGAGCGGGCGCGCCGGTTGGCGTGCCCGCTCCGTCGCCGAACGGGTCGCTTACCTGTAGCGTCGTTGTTGAGGCTGCCGGAAGAGGTGTGCCAAGTTTATTTGCTCAGGAGTTCCAAGGCGCTGCTTAGCACCATGAGTGACTGTGTCGTCTCGGTCAATGCCCGACGGAGTGCTTCGACTGCTTGCTTGGATTGCCGGGGCGTGTCGGGCTCCGTCGATGCGCCGACCAACCGGAGATGCATTTCTTGCACGGCAGCACCCGGGCTGATGCCGAGTTCGCCAGCAAGTCGCATCTTCAATTGATGTAGGAGCATTATTGCCTCGCCCGTGCGCGAACCCAGGTGCAGCGCTTCGGCGAGCCGGCAGTGCAGGCCCTCGTGGTAGGGGTAGCCCCGGAGCCAGGTGTGAAGATCGGCCGTGATGGCACCGTGCCGGCCACGACTGAACTCCAACTCGACCAGCGTCTCGATGGCCTTGAGCCGGGACTCTTCCCACCGCACAGCGTCGCAGCGCAGCGCGGGTGAATCGATGCCCTGCAGGGCTGTGCCCCGCCAGAGACCGAGGGCAGTGTGGAGGTAACCGGCTGCGCGATCCAGTTGCCCGAGTTGATGAGCATGCTCGGCTTGCGCGCAGAGCTCTCGGAACCTGAGCCCATCGACCTGATGCTCGCCCACTTCGAGGGCGTAGCCGCCGCCGACGCGACTGATCTGCGGAGCTCGCGTCTGCCCCAGCAGAGATCGGAGCTTGCCGAGCCGATTCTGCACCTGCTGGCGCGCTGTGCGGGGCGGCTGCTCACCCCACAGCACGTCAATGAAGCGATCCATCGGCACTGGACGATTGGCGTCGAGCAGGAGAGCTGCGAGAAGGCTGCGATTCCGATCCCCCGAGAGGGGTAGTTCCGTGATGTCCGATCTGATCGTTATTGGTCCTAAAAACGACAATTCCATGTGAAGCCCCCGTGATGCGCTCTGTGCATAGGCGATTGCGCGCCGTGGCTCAGCATAGCTATACCTGGATGTCCGTCAAGACGCTGGAGATCGGCCGCGTGAACTTCAGTGGCCTGGTGTTTTAGGGCAAGGCACAGCTAGGTCGCCGCCGTCCACAAAGGGTGACGTTGGCCGGCCGGACCCGAGCGTCACCCTGGTGATCGGCCTGCCGCGCAGTGCCGTCCTCCACTGAGTCGCTGTCGTTGAAGTCGTGGCGCGAAGATGACCGGTTGATGACGCGGTAGCCCATCGTCCACGCAAACTCTCCGACTGCGTGAGGTGGCGATGAAACGCATCTTGACCACGGTAGGGGCACTGCTTGTTGTCTCTACCCTGCTGTCGCCGATGCCGGCGAAAGCGAAACCCCCGGCACCGGCCGCCGCGATACAACCGGGGCCGACACCCTCGGCCGGTTCGCCGGACCGCAAAGGCGCGCCGCATCCCGACCGGGTTCCAGATCCCGACGTGCGCCTTGGCGAAAACTGGCGACGCTCGTCCGATCGCGCCGTAACCACCTCCAGTGACAGCACAGGCTTGCACTTGCTCGTTGCCGACGAGGCGCAGGCCTACAGGTGGCGTACCGCTGCCACTCTCGCCGAGCCTGGTCTGGACACGGATCAGTGGGTCGGGCAAACCTGCGTCACCGGGTCAGGCCGCCACGCGGTAGTGGTCTACGCGCCGCGCGCCTTCAGCAACAAGGACATGCTGATGCAGCGGGGAGCCTTCGCGGCGGTCGTCGACCTGAAGACCGGCGCGGTGACGAAGCTACGCGAGCGAGTCTCGCTCGCGTACCACAACCCGGGCTGCGGAGCCGGCGAGGACGTCGTCCTCTCCCGATTGGAGCAGCCGACCGGTTCGGGCGACGTGGCGCGTACCTGGCTGGGCACCGTGAACACCAACCGTCCGACGGACGCGGTCCGCGCGACGCGGACCCGCGGCCAGGTCAGCTCGGTCCTGCCGATCGGAAAGCGCTTGATCGGCGTCAAGGGAGCAAGCCTGGTGGAGATTGGCGCCAAGGGTGCGTTGACCCCCCTGGCCGCCAACGATGGAACGCCGTTTCGGCTCCTGGCCGACGGTCGCGACGGCGTAGCGTTCCAGGTCGTTCGAGAAGGCAGGACCGAGTTCAAGCGCTTCGCCGCAGGCAAAGTCACCACCCACGGTTCAGCACCGGTTGGTGAGGTCAAGCTGCGCCCCGGTACAGCCGGCCGGATCTTCGCGGTCGGCGCTGAGGCGGAAGCGCGGCTTGGTGGTCGTTTGCCCAAAACCTGGCGAGCCTTGAAGGGGCTGCCCGACAGTGACGTCTCCAGTACTGGCGCACTGGTCGTGCTGCAGGCGACCACCGGACGTGAGGCAGCCGGTCGGCTGACCAACCGCCCCTCGAATGGTCGACCCGACCGGGTGGACATCGTCGCGCACCGAACCGCGACCGACACGCAGCTGGAGTTCACGGTCCAGCCGCAGGTGCCGGTCAGTAGCGCCAGCGCTCGGTCAGAGGGTGCGGGAGTCGGGTCGACGGGTAAGCGGGCCGCCGCGTCGACTGGCAACCCGAACGTCACTGACGACCCGGACCGGTCCTGCGCCGTCTCCCGCAACGACCCCACACTCCAGGTGTACCAGCCGACCGTCGCCCAGATGGAGTGGGCAGCCGATCTGGCCGTACGCGGCCAGCTCACCTTTCAGCGACCCGCGAACTGGAACAACAACGGGATGGCGGCGTACTCGCCACAGGGCATGTTCCCGTCGCTGGCCCTCTCTGGCGGCGGCAACGTCCCTGCCCAGGTCTTCCTCGGCATCCTCGCCCAGGAGTCGAACCTCTGGCAGGCCAGCTACCACGCTGTCGACGCGTCAACCGGCAATCCGTTGACCAGCCTCGGCTACTACGGCCTGGACCTCGCGAATCCGGACTTGAACAAGATTGACTGGGCCCACACCGATTGCGGCTACGGCGCTGGTCAGGTGACGTCCGGGATGAAGAAGTCCGACACGAACCAAGTCATCGCGGGCGTGACGTGGACGTACGACAAGCAGAAGGCCGTGGCCCTCGACTACGCAACCAACGTCTCTGCCGGGCTGCGAATCCTTCAGGACAAGTGGAACCAGACCCGCGACGCCGGTCTCATCGCCAACAACGGCGATCCGAGGTACATCGAGAATTGGTGGTTCGCCATCTGGGCCTACAACACGGGCTTCTATGCGCAGAACCCGCAGAATCCGTCCGCTCCGTGGGGCGTCGGCTGGGCGAACAACCCCGCGAACACCGACTACCCGGCTGACCGACAGCGTTTCCTGACTGCGCCTCTGGATGTGCCGGAGGCAGATCCGCCCATCGACGACCAGGTCGGCTACGACAACGCCAAGCACCCGAACCACTGGTCGTATCCGGAGCGGGTGACGGGCTTCGCATACACCTCGCTGGTTCGCTACGACTACAAGGCCCAGGCGTACAAGCCGACGTACGCCACTGCCCAGGCGCGCCAGCCCGACACCGCCCGGGCCGACCGATACACGTTCTGTGAACCGGCGACAAATGACTGCGACGAGACGCTGCCGCCAAAGTTTCCCGGCGACTACCCCGGAACAAAGGCCGGTGCCTGCCAGCGCGACGACTTGATGTGCTGGTGGCATGGCCCGGTGACGTGGACCGACTGCGCCATCAACTGCGGGTTGGAGAACCGCCGGTACACCTCAGTCGAGCCGCGGCCCTACGCTCAACCCGGAGACAACATCCACCCCACCCCGGTCAACGGCGACGGGTCGTGCAAGGTGTCCGGCCTGCCTGCGACCGGTGTGCGGATCATCGACGACATCTCGACGACGGTGCCGCTGGGCGCCGAGGGCTGCACTCCCACGTTCACCAAGGGCGGCACCTTCGCGATGAAGTTCGCCACCCACACCCAGGCGAGCGGTGACGTCGTCACGCCAGGAAAAGTCGATCTCCATCAAATTGGGGCCGGGTTCGGCGGGCACTTCTGGTTCAGCCACACGTACAAGAAGGCCGAGCATCCGACATACAAGACCACTGGTACGTGGACCATCGACCCTACGAACGCCTGGACCCGGGTCTGGGTGCACATGCCGGACACCGGTGCACACACGCGGCAGGCGAAATACGAGATTCATCTGCCCAGCGGGGGTACCGAACAACGAATCATCCCCACCCAGTGGGAGTCAAACCGCTGGGTCAATCTCGGCGTCTTCGACTTCACGGGCTCGGGCTCGCCCAAGGTGGAACTGAGCAATTTCACGCTGGACGGCGTGGGGGTCCATGACGTCGCCTGGGATGCCCTGGCGGTCCAGCCACTGCCTCGCAAGCCGCAGCACTTCGTGGTCGCGCTCGGCGACTCGTTCTCCTCCGGGGAAGGAAGCGGTGACTACACCCGGGTCAGCGACCAGTACGGTGACGATGACGAACTCCAAAGGAACTCCTGCCGGCGCAGCCCGAACGCCTGGTCGCAGCAAGCTGTCATTCCCGGAGCGCCCGCCAACATCGCCAGCCTCGCTGCGTCCTTCAACCCGGCCATCGACGCGCAGTTCGTCGCCTGCAGTGGGGCCCGCGTGCACAACGTCCTGAGCCCCGATCTGCTGCCCGAGCCCAGCTGGCATGACCGAGATGTCGCGGGGCAGTACGGGGAGATCAGCCAGATTGATCAAGGATCGCTGAACGGGAACACCACGGCGGTGATGTTCTCGATCGGCGGAAACGACGCTCGCTTCACCAAGGTAGCCAACTCCTGTGCGTCTGGCACCGATTGCAGCGCTGCCGACTATCGCATGGAGGGTGACGCCGACCCGTTACGAGTGACCCAACAGCGGCTCATCACGGGGGAAGTGAAGCAGGCACTTCAGGAGGTGGTCAAACAAGTCCGGATACGAGCGCCGAAGGCACGGATCTTCGTCATGGGATACCCCCACCTCTTCGAGCCCAACTGTGAGATGGGAGTGGTTCTTCCGGGAATCACGGTGGGCTTTTCGTGGGATGAGACGATCTTCCTGAACGAGATGTCCGACATGCTGGCCAACGAGGCACTGCCCTCCGACGCGGCCAACCGGGTTCATGGAATGGACGCCCGCGGCATGTTTGCGGGGCACACGTTCTGCGGGAGTGACTACTACCTGAACGGTCCGAAGGCTGGCGACGTGACCGAGAACGACGACGGAGACCCGCATCAGCTGCTGAGTATGGAATCATTCCATCCCAACAAAGATGGCAACCTCGCGTACGCGCGGGTTCTCAACGACTACATGGCTCTCTACAACTACACCTGGCAATAACCCGTCGCGGGCCTGGTCGGACCGCCGGCCAGGCCCGGCACCCCGTGGAGCCGTCAATGAACCTGCTATATCGGGCAGCAGCAGCGGCCCTTCCAGGCAGTGTGGGCGCGGGCTTGCTCACCGCGTTGTGGCAGCAGCAGGTGCGCTTCGTGGCCGACTGTGAGTCGGAAACGATCGGCGCCTGTCTCGGTTTCGGCTTCCCGATCCTTCTTGTTGGACCGCTGGTGACGACGGCGGCAGTGTGGCTGGTGCTGCGGGCCGTGGGCGTGGCATCTCCGACCTGGGCAGCGGCCCTTGGCGCCACCGCAACCGGCGGTGCCGCTTTGTTGCAGCAGGCGGGACATCCAGGCTGGACGCCACCCCCGGTCTGGATGGCGGTCCTGCTGGCAGCCGCTGGGTTCGCGGCCGGTGTTGCCGTCGTCACCGTTGCGATGCCGGCTGTCATCCGGGTGGGACTGGCAATGGTGCTGTTGGCGCCGTTCGCTGCGTTTCCGCTCCTACGCCGTCAGACCGACCGATCCGTCGATCAGGAGGCGTTCACGAAGCTCGGGCTTCCGCTGTTGATCCCTCAGGTCCCGAGTTACCAGATCGCGGAGGCACGTGCCGACCAAGACCGGCGGCTTCTGTCGGTGACGATGACCCATGGCCGAAGCTGGATCAGCGTGCAGGTGACCGACCTGCCGGACGGATTCGCCCCGCCAGATCGTTGTGGTCCGACCGTCGCCGACGTCGCAGCTCGTCGACCCGGTCAGGTGCTGGCCGCCGCCCCGGGCTGTCGACAAGTTGGCCCCGACCACTGGACGCGTATCGAACCGGTGGGCGAAGTCCACCTCGTTCGCCGGAGCGAGACGGTGGTGTTGTTGAGTTCCGTCGGTGACGTGCCGGCCGCTGATTTGGAGACAGCAGCCATGACACTGACCGCCGTCACTCCGCGTCAGCTCTCTCTGCTTGCCAACCGGTAGCCGCCGCTGACGATCGATTCCGTTGAGCCGCCGCCCGACTCCGCGGCACGGTCTACATGACGTGCTACTGCGAGTACGGCAGGATGCCTCTTCATGAGCACCCAGTCGACGCCCGGCATCGACGACGCCGGCACCACTGATCACCCGTCCCGCTCCGACGGGTTCGTCCGCGGTATCTCCAGCGTCATCGGCGGCCCGTTGGGCGACCACGCGACCGCGCTGTACCGGCCGGCCGGTGGGGAGCGTCGCTTCTGGACCGCCGTGCGGATCGTGCTGGCGCTGGTGTGCCTCACGCTCGCGCTGCACTGGGTGCAGAAATCGCCCTGCCAGAACGGCGCCTGGCAGAACAACGTCCAGTACACCCGGTTCTGCTACACCGACGTCCTTGCCCTCTACTACGCCGAAGGGCTCAACGAGGGCAAGGTGCCCTACCGCGACCACCCGGTCGAGTACCCGGTGCTGACCGGGTATTTCATGGGCGCGCTGGGCCTGCCGGTGCATGCCATCGGTGAGGGTGACCCGAGCATCAACCAGGGCCAGTGGTTCTACAACCTCAACGCGCTGGTGCTGGGTGCGCTCGCGGTGGCCACGGTGGGGGTGATCCTGGCGTTGCGCCGCCGGCGGCCCTGGGACGCGGCGCTGTTCGCACTTGCCCCGGCGTTGGTGCTCACCGCCACCGTCAACTGGGACCTGCTCGCCATCGGGCTGGCCGCCTTCGGCCTCCTGGCCTGGGCCCGAAAACGACCGGCGGCGGCCGGCGTGCTGCTCGGGCTCGCCGGCGCGGCGAAGCTCTGGCCGTTGTTCCTGCTCGGGCCGATCCTCATCCTCGCGCTGCGAGCCGACCGGATACGTGCGGCGCTCATCGCCATCGGGACGGCGATCGCGGCGGTGGTGCTGGTGAACCTGCCGGCCGCGCGGGCGTACCCGGAGAACTGGGACCGGTTCTTCGAGCTGAACACCACCCGACCGATCGACTGGGGCACGCTCTGGTACATCGGGCGCTACCTGGACGGCAAGGTCGGCAACGACCCCGCCAATCTCGGCCCGTTCGAGTGGCTCAACGCCAACATCCCCACCCTCAACACCATCTCGTACGCGCTGTTCGGGCTGGCCTGCCTCGGCGTCGCCGTGCTGGCGCTGCGGGCGCCGCGCCGACCGCGGCTGGCTCAGCTCGCCTTCCTGGTGGTCGCCGCGTTCCTCATCTTCAGCAAGGTCTGGTCGCAGCAGTTCGTGCTCTGGCTGCTCCCGCTGGTGGTGCTGGCCCGACCGAAGTGGGGCGCGTTCCTGGCCTGGCAGATCGCCGAGGTCTGCTACTTCGTCGCCTTCTACGGGGAGTTGCTCGGCGCGGCAACCAGCCGTCCGGTCTTCCCGGAGGGCGTGTTCGTGCTGGCCTCGACGCTGCGGCTGGTCACTGTGGTGGTGCTCTGCGTGTTCGTCGTGAAGGAGATCCTGCACCCCGAGCGGGACGCGGTGCGGGCCACCTATCCGGACGACCCGGACGGCGGCGTCCTGGACGGCGCACCAGACGCCCCCTGGATAGACCGCTGGCGACCTCGACCAGCTGTCCCCGTCGAGCCGACGACGGTCCTGGGTCAAACGCGGTAGACACTACGGTGGCCGGAGTGTCGCGCTCCGGCCACCGGTGGTTGCCGACTTGCGGCCAGCGTCAGTAGCGTGCCGTGCAGTAGAGAATGCGGCGGTTGCCGGCCTCGTAGTCCCACTCGGTGTCGTACTGGTAGAAGCAAGCCCGCGCGGTCAGGCCCTTGTCGTTGACCATGGCCGACCAGGTTCCCGAGGTGGACGTGTCGTCAACGGTCCGACGCAGCGTCCCGTTCGAGTTGTAGCTCTGGACCAGCACGCCAGAGAGCCAGCCAAAGCTGCCGGTCTGCCGCGCCCACGCGGTACGGCAGAAAGGGCTGTACCGCAGCTCGACGTTGGTCGCGCTGTGCGGGGTGATGACGTCGACGTAGTTACACCTCATGATTTTTCCGTCGACCGTCGCGAAGTATGTGTCGGGGTCCTTGCCATCACAGACCGAGCCACACCCCGATGTGGCGGCCATCGCCGGGGCTTGGAACCCCATGACCATCGCGATGCCCATCGCCAGCACCAGCACGAGCCGGGATTGCCACGGGCGGCGGCCTGGCTGAGACACCTCTGTCTTTGTCATCTGTCTCCTTCGTCGAACGGTCAACCGATCGAGGGGCCGACGTGAACCGGCTGAGCCAGTGACGGTAGGCAATGAGGCCATCAAACGGGCATCACATCGCCACGCCACCGGTGGATGATCGCGGCTCCCCGGTGACGCCGGAATCCGTTGCGCGGTCAACTCGCGGACCCGGTCGGTGAGCGCGGTGACCGCGCCCGCCGCGAGCAGGGCGAGCAACAACGTGGTCCAGACCATCAACCGCCCGGGGGTACGCGCCCCGTGCCGCATCGGGCTGCAGGATCGTCAGCAGCCCGATGCGGCACGCGCCTCAGGAGCCTCCGCCGGGCACGAAAGCCACAGCGTCGAACCCAAGGGTCTTCTCGGTCGGCGCCGGCTTGACGGAATCGAGCTTGACACTCGCACCGGAGCGGAGGTTGAAGTTGCCCAACCACACCCACGAGCCCTTGTGGTAGTCCTGGTCCACCCTTACCTGGCGGACTCGCCCGTCACCCGTCGCGACGTCGTACACCGCGTCATTTACGCGAGCCCCGGTCTTGGGGATGTAGGCATAGATGCCAGTCCAACCGGAGTACGACGTCGGGGGCCGCCAGGTGCCGATCACTTGGAACTTGTACGACCCGCGGGCTCTCGTGAACCAGTGGTGGCCACCGAAGCCCGTATCGACCTGATGGAAGTCGATCTTGGAAGTGTACTCGTTCGGCCATCCGGTGCCGAACTCGAACTTGAACGAACCATCATTGCGTGGCCCGACACCGCTACAGCGAGGCATGCTGGTCCCAGACCGGACATAATCGACGACGATCGCGTTCGACGGCAATTGACTGGCCGTGCACTGGGGTGGATTGTGGGTGCCATCTGCCGGCTCAGAATAGTTATCTGGCACGTCGTAGCGAATGCCCTCGTAGCCGCAACTCTCCTCGCAATCACCCTTCCAGGTGACCGGTTCGTGGTACCAGCACTTGAGATCGTACTGACCGGCACTGTTCTTGTGCAGGCACGGCCCCGGCTTCTCGCCCTCCAGGCCCGGCTCGTTTGGTTGCACCCGCTGAAGCTGATCGCAATCGTTCGTGGAATCGCAGAACATCCAGATATTCGGCTTTGCTTGTGAGCGCCGCACCCGCGCCTCGATCGGTTCGCCGTTCCAGTATGCGGTCCGGAAGCCAACCCCGTCATCGCCCGTGTCGATCGACTGGGCTGCCCAACCTATGACCTTCTCCTGGTATGGCCAGTCCTGCGGATGCGCCGCGTCACTGAATACCGGCACGTTGTCATCGGGATCAAACGGGTCCCGTACGTCCAGGAAAGGGTGTCGCGTCGGATCGTACCTCGGGTTAATCGGGTTGTTTCCCCAACCCACACCCCACGGCGAGTCGTCGCCCTTGTCCGGGTAGAAGCCGCTGTTGTACGCCCAGGCCGCGAAGAACCAGTTTTCTATCCGGGCCGGGTCAGCGTTGTTGATTCTCAGGCCGGCGCTGTAGGTCTGATTCCACTTGTCCTGGAGGATTTGCAAACCCGCCGAAATGTTCGCCGCGTAGTCCAGTGCGATTGCTCGCTGATGGGTGGCTGGTCTGGCGGTCTCGCCCGGCTTCTCCTTCCCGGCCTTACGCATGCCGTCGGTCACTTGGCTGACTCCGTAGCCGCAGTCGGCCTCGTTCCAGTGGATCCGCCAGTCGTCGCTGGTGTCGGAGTCGTAGTACTTCCGGCCGTAGTAGTTACCGATCAGCGGGTTTCCGTACTCGCCGGACTCGGTCTGGGACGCCTGCCACAGGTTCGATTCCTGAGCCAGAATGCCCAGCATGATTTGGGCAGCCACGTGGCCTCCGCCGGCAAGAGCCCGGGGTGGGAACATCCCTTGTGGGGAGTAGGCCGGCAGGCCGAAGCCCCGATAGTTGGCCGGGCGGGTTTGGGTCAGCGCTCCAAAAATGCCGTAGTCGACGGCCCACTCGATCTGGCGTGGGCGTGGGTGGTAGGCGAGTGTGGCGATGTCGTTGCGCGGCACCGAACACCAGGGGTCTGGGTCCTCTGGCGTGTACGGCTCGAGCACGTCGTCGGCCGCAGCATTAGGTTCGGCCGACCTGGCCTTCGCCGATGGACGGGGCACACCGAGCATCGGGCTGTCTGATGCTGGCGGTGTTGCCCGCGGGGTCACCTGGAAGGTGAATTCGCGGCCGGTCTCCACGATCCGAGCCCCTAGTTCGAGAGCTGGCGGGACACCGGCTGACGCCGTGGCCCCGGGCAGGGTCTCCGCTGCCGTCATCGTCCGCTCGAAGGCCAACCCGCCGCTTGTGGAAACCTCTGCTGTCACCGGCACGCTCAGCCGGCTTATCCCCTCAGGTAGCGTCTTTATCGCTTTCGGAGCACCCGTCAGGAACACCCGGCCGGCCGCGCCGCGCTGCAGCCCAAACGTGCCGATCGAACCCTCGGCCAGCGTGGTGACCTTGCCGCCCTTGTGCCGACGAGCTCGCATGGCGGTCCCGTCCGTCTCCAGGAAGGTCAGCCCGCCACCGTTATCCGGTCGGATCTTGAATGGAACTCCCCGGCTTTTCGCCAACATCGTGACCCGGCCTCCGGTGCCGACCTCGGCGAGCCGGTCGCTGAGCGCGCCGACAAAACCGTCTCGCGTCGTTACCGCTGAGGTGAGTTGGCCGTTCACCTTGACCTTCGATCCCAGCGTGCCGCGTTCGGCGTCGACCCGCAGCAGTTGGGTGCCGCGCAGCCCTTCGTCGCCTTCCTGGGTCAGCGCGGCTGACTCACCCTCGCCGCATCCCGGGTTGAAATACGCCAGGCTGCCGGTGACCGGCAATTTGGTGACGGCACCGTTCTGCAGGTCGACGACAGCCGTGAAACCGCCCCGCCCGCTCAACTCGGCTTTGTTGGTGAAGGTGCGTGGTGCGTAGACGACCACCACGCGGCGCCCGGACGAGGTGACACAGGCATTGCCGATCCACCGATCGGTGTCGAAGCCGGCCTCGCGCAGAGTCGCCACGGTACGCCAGGCGTAGCCGTCGGCCGCATCAGCCACCATCACATGAAGGCCCTCGGCGTCCCCCGCCGTAGTCCACGCCCGGTCCTTGGAACCATGCCACGATCTGCCGAGCAGTTTGTCTCGGTCGGCCGCAGGAATCGCTCCGACCGGCGTGCTGGCCGCCACCTTCGGTTCTGCCCCCGGCTGGGCCTGTGCCATTGGGACTTGCAATAGGGTCAGGCTCACAGCGCCTGTTGTCATCAGCGCGATCCGCGCCAAAACCCTGCTCCTGAGGGGTCCAACCGTCATGTCATTCCCCTTCATCGCCGGTCGTTGTCGACGGTGAGCGCGGTCATACTGGGGTATGCCGCCGCAATTTTATCGATGCCGACGACGTCATAATTGAACGGATTCTCGTCGGCAGAACCATGGATCCGTGCGATCAGTCCCTTGATGAGAATGCCTGAGCCAGGGCCTTCGGAAGGGATGGTGAAGACAGCACCACCCATGTCTCCGTAGCCGAATGCCGTGACGAGGCACCCGAGATTGTCGTACTCCTCGTAGAAGTCGAAACCGTTACAAGGGCTCCCGTCCTTCAAGATGTACGACCGTTTGTCCGGGTCCACGTTGTTCGGTTCATTGATGCTGGCCCGGATCACCGACACCCCGTTGGTCTCCACCAGGTCGCCCTTGTAATCCTCGATCCACACGGTGTTTCCGCCGACGAATTCGGTCATCTCGACATCGCAGAAGGTACCGGTTTCGGCCCCCGATACGCAAACGTGTTGACCGGCTATGGGCGATTCCCAGGCGTCGATCTGCCACCCGTCCTGCGTCCAGCTGGTGCCGTCGTAAATAGCTGGGTCCGCACCGCCCTTCGGCTTGATCAAGGTCACGCCGCGGCTTGGCTTGTGCCAAGCCGCATTCGCGCCTGCCGTCTCGTTCACCACATCACCGCTGGGGTCGACATAGGTTTGGCTCGGCGTGCCGCAGCTTGCTGGCCCCACCATCAATTCGGTATTTGTCGCCTCGTCCAACACCGGAATTCCGGAGGTGCAGTGCCATTTCGCGTCAGCGTCCACTACCTCGCCGCTATCCAATCGAACACTCCAGCCACCGTTACTGTTGGACGCGTTCGAATTGATGAGGTGTGCACCTCCCCACGCGGGAGTCGTGTCATCCTGGCGGCTGGGGCTGGGCCAGGCGACCGCAGCGGTGGCAAATCCGTCAGGGGTGGGGGTGCTGCTCCCCTTTCCAGCGCTGCCGCTCCTGGCGGGCAGGGCAGGCTCGCGCAGCACCTCGACCGGTACATCGAGGCTCGGCAGGCGGGGTGGAGTCCCGGCAGCGGTCGACACAGTGACCGTGAGGCCATCGCCCCGCACGGTGTAAGCGACAGACTTCACCGACCGGTCGGTGCTGGCCCGGACTTTGCTGGCAGCGTGAGCCAGTTCGTCGGCTGAGTGGCGGGCGGGCTCGACCGTCAACGGAACGTGCCCACCCTCCTGAGCAAGCACTCGACGCATGTCGGCTGGAATCTTGCCTTTCCAGTACACCGTCACGACGCCTTGACGAAGGGCCACACCCGCAAAGCCTGATCGTTTCGCCTCCGCTGCAGCGCGAATGCGCGCCGCGGCCCGGGCGAGTGGTGCCTCCGCAGCCATTCGTGCTCGTTGTGCCGCCGTCGCCCCCTGGGTGCCGGCCGAACGGTGCGCGCCTACCTCAGTGGTTGCCCGCGAGGTACTGCCCGATTGGATGGTGCTCCCCGCAGCTCCCGCTGACACTGGCTGTAGAGCGAGTGCCGCCGTGGCCAGACCGGCAGTGACCAGCCACCCCGTTGTCCTTGTCGAACCCTTCAACCCGATCCCCTTGCCTCGTCGGCGGGCTCGCATGGCCTGAACGAGTCAATGCTGCGGCCCGATTGGCGCGAGCCTTGCCGGAGGCGTCATCAATCGCTCACAACCCGGGCACGACAGCCTGCGCAGGGGCAAGACGCGGGCGAGCCAGCTCACCGAGGGGGCTCGTCGGCCTGCGCAGCCGACAGGACGACCCTCAGTCGGCCTGCCCGATCGATTGCGAATCCTCCGCCACCAAGGGATCACGTTCGTCGAATCGTCACGGGCGCCGACCGCTCTGGCGCCCTTGTGATGATGGGGTGAGATTTCGGTGGCGATCAGTTGGATCCTGTGGGCTCTTGTCAGAGTTGGAAGGGGTCCCATGCGGAGAATGAAGATCGTTCAACTGGGAGCGGCGGTGGCGATCGTGCTGTCCGCAGCTGTTATGGCACCGCAGGCGGCAGCCGCCGCACCAGCCGCAGACCAGGCGTCAGCCACGATCACGGCGGCGAGTCTCGACCCCAAGACGGCGACGATGATTTCGGAAGCGCAGTTGGCCAGTGCCGGCTGTGGAGCCACGTGCGACGGCAAGAACCCGGCGACTTTCAAGATCTACTACAGCGGGTGTACGAGCTGCTACCACTACTGCGGAGACGATGCCACGAGCCCTCGAACGAACACGGACGGGATCAGGCTGGAGCTGCGGTACAGCCCTCGCTGCCGGACTGCCTGGGCTCGAGTGAGTTCTGACTTCTACTACCCAACGGTCAGGAGCTACTACTCGGACGGTCGCGTCCGTACGGCGTACAGCGGCTTTGCTGGCTCGTTCTACACCCAGATGGTGAACGACGCCGGATTGTTGGCTCGGGCGGAGGCAGCCGCCGGACCCACGACCTGGTGGACGGACAAGTACTGAGACCCGCGGTCGGCCAAGGCTGATCACGTTCGCGCCGGTTCGTTCGGCGCGTCTGCTGCGCGCCGTTCGGCGACCCGCCGTATGGCGCGCAGCTAGTAGGACGACAAATCCTCGTCCGTGACCACCCGGACCGTCGAGCAGACCCCGCCGCCCAATCAGAGCCGGTAGACGACGGCGTCGCCGACCTCCTGCCGGCTGATGCCGAGGGATTCGACAGGCGCGTCGATGTTGATCTCCCACGGTGTGCCGGCGACCTGGCCGCGCAGCAGCACCACAGTGCGGACGCCGAGCGTGCGCAGGTAGTCGACGCTCGTCTGGTCCGGGAACGACTGGCTCACCCGACGGACGTCGTCGAGCTGGCGCGGCGTGAAGCCGCTACCGCCGTTGACCACGTCGGGGAACCCGCTTGTCGACCAGAGCATCACGTGTTGGTCCAGGCTCTGATTGCTGGGCAGCACCAACAGCGGTCCCTCCGCCGAACGCATCGCGGCCGGTTGGGTCGGCACCACCGGATGCGGGGTGGTGTTCAGGCCCTCGACGGTGACCAGCAGCAGCGGCAGCAGGGTCGCCATCCGCAGCCACGGCCCCGGCCATGACGGAATCCGTTGTGCGGTCAACTCGCGGACCCGGTCGGTGAGGGCGGTGACCGCGCCCGCCGCGAGCAGGGCGAGCAACAACGTGGTCCAGAGCATCAACCGCCCGGGGGTACGCAGCCCGCTCCAGCCCGGCAGATGATCGAAGAGCGGCACGTAGGTGAAGGTGCCGTCGAAGAAACGGGTTCCCATCGCGAAGGCCATCGTCACCAGCACCCCCGCGAGCAGCAGCAGTCGGTGCCGCAGCCGCCAGACCGAGAACAACAGCCCGCCCGCGGCGAGCGCGTAGAGCACGAAACCTGGCAGCAGGGTCATCTCCGGGTGCCACGGCAGCGCCGCCCGTGCCCCCTCGTGCAGCCCACCCCAGATGCGCGACTCCGCAGGCGCCGTCACGAAGCCCGACGCCGGCGGCGAGAAGAGGCTGATGTCGCCGATGGTGCGCTCGGCGTACGGGTGCCGCTCGGTCACCTTGAAGAACGGGAACGCCATCAGCAGACCGACACCGGCGAACAACACCCCGCCGAGCACGTCGGCGGCGAACAACCGGCGACCGAACGGAACGGCCTGCCCGGTGCGCAGCCGCCGCGCGAAGAAGAGGACGGCAGTGACCAGCACCGCGCCGGCCAGGAAGTACGCGAAGGGCAGCCCGATGCCGAAACCGAGGCTGAGCTGCCAGGCCGCCACCAACCAACCGGCGTAGACCCAGCCGTCGTGCCGGCGTTCCGGCTGGTAGCCGTGTCGGAGGGACCACCCGTGCCCGCGTGCCAACATCGCAAACGCCAGCGGGATTCCCCCGTTGGAGAGCACGTGCAGGTGCCCGGCCTGAGCCAGCAGCCACGGCGCGTAGGTGTAGCTCACGCCGGCGACAGCGGCACCGATGCGGCCGGCCCCGAGCTGTCGGGCCAGCGCGTACGCCCCGAGCGTGGCGAGCGCGTGCGCCAGCACGAACATGATGTTGTAGCGCAGCACGGCGTCCTCGGGACCGCTGCCGAGCATCCCGGCCGGGGCGTACCCGAGCAGCGTGTCGGAGAACGCGAAGCTCCACAGCTCGGGGAAGAACGTGTTGGACTGCCACAGGCGCGCCGGGTCGGTCAGCAGGATGTGCCCGGACCAGGCCATCTGCCAGGACTGCAGGCTCGGGTCCCAGTAGTCCTGCGGGAGGGTGTAGCGCGGATAGCGCAGCGTCGGCCAGGTCATCAGCACGGCCAGTGCCAACGCGCCGAGGGTGGCCAGGGTCCACTCGTGGATCAGGAACCGGCCGACGGCCCGGCCCGCCCGAGTGAAGATGGAGGGCCGTGGCTCCGGCGCGGAGGCGAACGCCTCCCAACGCTCCGGGCCGACCGGCTTCGCCTCGCCGTCGGCCTTGTCCTTGCCGTCGGCGTCACCCGCCTTCGCGTCCTTGGCCGGTTCGCCGTCCTTGGTCGGGCCACCCACTGGGATGCCGTCCTTGGCCGCGCCATCCACCGTGCCGCTGTCCTTGGCCGGGGTGCTGTCCTTGGGTGCGCTGTCGCTGGTTGCGGTGCCGCCCTCGGCGGTGCCTTGCTTGGCGGCGGTGCCCTGCTTCGCGGCGGTGCCCTTCTTGCCACCGCGCCGGGCCGCGCTCTTCTTGGCGGGGCCGCTCGGCGCGGGGTCGGCCTCGCGATAGCCGTTCGGGGCGGCTCCGGTCGCCCCACCGTCGCCCGCTGGCGATTGGCCCGCGGTGGTCTCGGCGGGGGACTTGTCGGAGGTACGAGCCGGCTGGGTGGGTGCGCCCGCCGCGGCCGTGGTGGCGGGTCGGCTCTCGGCGTCCGCGCCGGTGGGGGTGGGCCGGGCGTTGCCGGTCCCGGGCTGTCCGCTCGTCATGCCGCCGGGCTCTCCGCGCCGAGCTGCTCACGCAGAAAGTCGATGTCGGCGGCCTGGCCGGTGACCCCGCCCGGTGTCTCGACGACCACCGGCGCGCCGGCCGCCCGGATCACCGCCACCACCAACTCCGGGTCGATCGTCCCGCCGCCCAGGTTGTCGTGTCGGTCCTGGCCGGAGTTGAACGCGCCCTTGGAGTTGTTGGCGTGCACCAGGTCGATGCGCCCGGTGATCGCCTTGACCCGGTCGACCAGGCCGAGCAGCTCCTCGCCGCCCGCGTACGCGTGGCAGGTGTCCAGGCAGAAGCCGACCTCGTGGTCACCGATGGCGTCCCAGAGTCGGGCGAGCGCGTCCAGGCGCCGGGCGCAGGCGTTGTCGCCGCCGGCGGTGTTCTCGATCAGAACCGGTACGCCGAAACCGCCGGAGTCCGCCGCGTACGCGAAGGTCTTGCGCCAGTTGTCGAAGCCGACGGCCAGGTCGTCGCCCGCGTTGACATGCCCGCCGTGGACGATCAGGCCCTTGGCGCCGATGGCGGCGGCGGCGTTGGCGTGCCCGAGGAGCAGCTTCCGGCTCGGGATCCGGATGCGGTTGTTGAGAGTGGCCACGTTGATGACGTACGGCGCGTGCACGTAGAGGTCGACCTCGGCAGCGCGCAGTCGCTCGGCATCTTCGCGAGGCTTGGGCGCCTTCCAACCCTGTGGGTCGGCGAGGAAGAACTGCACGGTGTCGGCGGACCGGGCGGCCGCCTCCGCCAGCGGGTCGGTCGAGTCGACATGGGCTCCGATACGCATGCGAGCGAGCCTACGTCGCGACCCCGACGGCCGGGGCGACGGCCGGTGCGGTGTCGCGTCACCGGAGGGACCGACGATCGTTGATGGGTTAGAACCGGCGACCAGCACCCGGTGACGCCAGCGGCGCGAGCGTCGCACACGGCGACCGGCGGTCGGCGGCCGACAGCGAGGTCACCCCCGCCGCGCGGCCCGGCGCAGCGGGGGCGACCCCCTCGCACAGCGGCTACCGAGCGAAGACGAATCTCGGAAAATTGTGCTTTTCCCCCCGACAAGGTACGAGTGCTGTTGTATCGTCAGATAACAACACGATAAAGCTCCGCGGGGCGTCTTCGGTCCAACCTCATCGGTGTGGTCGTTCCTCCCCAGGTCCCACCCAAGGAATGCGGACCGGACGCCCCGCGGCCTCGTAGACGGGGGTCCACCACCGGCCGATTGACGGTCGGACGGTGGGCCCCCGTCGGCACGTCCGGGCGCGGACCCGACCACCCCGGGCATGATCGTTGGGACCGGGTATCCTGGTCAGGTTGTCCGCGTCCGGCCGGGTTCCCTCGGCGCGTGCGGGCAGCGACACAAGACCTCCTGCCACGGAAGGACCGTGGCCGCTTAGCCCACAGGAGGTGAGCACGTCTTGCGTCACTACGAACTAATGGTCATCCTCGACTCCAGCCTCGAGGAGCGCACCGTCGCACCGTCGCTCGACACGTACCTGAACGTGATTCGGACCGCGGGTGGCTCGGTTGAGAAGACCGACGTGTGGGGCCGTCGGCGCCTCGCGTACGAGATCAACAAAAAGGCTGAGGGCATCTACGCCGTCATCGACCTGCAGGCCACGCCTGCTGCGGTGGCCGAGCTGGACCGTCAGCTGCGCCTCAACGAGTCCGTGCTGCGCACCAAGGTCATCCGACCGGAAATGCGCTAGAGCATCCAACCCCGGTTCGTCCGGATCAGCCTCCGCGACTCTGTCGTACGGCTCTGGGAGCCTGTACGACGAGACGCTGAGTGCGCGAGGAGATGGTCATGGCAGGAGACACCACCATCACGGTCATCGGCAATCTGACCGATGACCCCGAGTTGCGGTTCACCCCCTCCGGGGCTGCGGTCGCCAAGTTCCGAGTCGCTTCGACGCCCCGTTTCATGGACAAGGCGTCGAACGAATGGAAGGACGGCGAGCCGCTTTTCCTCGCATGCACCGTGTGGCGGCAGGCCGCCGAGCACGTCGCCGAGTCGCTGCAGCGTGGTGCCCGGGTGATCGTGTCGGGCCGGCTGCGTCAGCGGTCGTACGAGACCCGCGAGGGTGAGAAGCGCACTGTCATCGAGCTTGAGGTCGACGAGATCGGCCCGTCGCTGCGCTACGCCACGGCGAAGGTGCAGAAGATGTCCCGCTCCGGCGGCGGTGGCGGCGGCTTCGGTGGCGGCGGTGGCGGTGGCAACCAGGGTGGCGGCGGAGGCAACTTCGACGACCCCTGGGCTTCGGCTGCTCCCTCTCCCTCTCCCTCTCCCGCGCGTGCCGGTTCGGGCGCCAATTTTGACGAGGAGCCACCGTTCTAATGGCGCCTAGCGCTCGCGATCGCAAACCAGGAGCACGTGCAACGGCCAAGGCTGCGGCACTGCGCAAGCCCAAGAAGAAGGTGAACCCGCTCGACAAGGACGGGATCGCCTACATCGATTACAAGGACACCGCGCTGCTGCGTAAGTTCATCTCCGATCGCGGCAAGATCCGCGCTCGTCGGGTGACCGGCGTTACCTCGCAGCAGCAGCGGCAGATCGCCCGTGCGGTCAAGAACGCCCGTGAGATGGCGCTCCTGCCGTACACGGCCACCACCCGCTGAGAGGAGGCACCGATATGAAGATCATCCTGACTCAGGAAGTGTCCGGCCTCGGTGCCCCAGGCGACATCGTCGAGGTCAAGAACGGCTACGGCCGTAACTACCTGCTGCCGCAGGGCTTCGCGATCGTCTGGACCAAGGGCGCGGAAAAGCAGGTCACGGTCATCAAGCGGGCCCGTGGGGCCCGCGAGATCCGCGACCTCGACCACGCCAACGAGGTCAAGGCTCAGCTCGAGGGTCTCAAGGTCAACCTGAAGGTCCGCGCCGGCGACGGCGGACGGCTCTTCGGCTCGGTCACCCCGGCCGAGATCGTCGACGCCGTCAAGGCGGCCAGCGGCCCGGTCCTCGACCGGCGTCGGCTGGAGGTGCCCGGTCACATCAAGTCGATCGGCGCCTATCCGGTGAAGATCAAGCTGCACCCCGAGGTGACCGCGTCGTTCAACCTGAACGTCGTTCAGGGCTGACGTCCGCAACACCACCACGAGGGCCCGCACCGAGCGATCGGTGCGGGCCCTCGTGCGTACGTCGTCGGAACCGGCACCGCCCGGCGCGGCCCCGAGCCGCCCCCGCCCTGACCCCGCCCGGTCTGGCCCCGACCCGTCGACGGGTCAGCCGATGGGCTGGCCCGTCACCGCGCTGATCAGCACCGTGGAGAGGCCGCCGCCCACCACCGCGGCGGCAACCGCGATGGTCGCCGAGCGCCACGTCGTACCGACCCGCCGCAGCAGCGCCGCCACCACCAGACTGCTTACCAGCGCCAGTCCGAAGCGCGGCGAACCGGCCAGGAGTGACTCCAACGCGCGGGACCGCGCCGAGTCGCACCCGCCCCCGCTGATGTCGGTCACACAGCCAGCCGGCGCCTGGCTGTCCAACGTCAACAGCCAGACGAAGATCAGCATCGCCGGCACCAGGTAACAGGCCGCCGTGTACAGCAACGGCCGGACCGACCCACCCGGATCCGGGTCCAGCAGGTCGTCCTCCAGACGCCGCGCCCAGGCACCCGTGGCCGCCGACCCGACCCGCTGCCGTACCGACGCCGTTCCTACCGCCGGCCGGTCCGCCCGACGCCGGGAGGGCGCTCCCGCACCCGCACGCTGCGCACCCGCACGTGGCGCAGGCGCGCTGCGCGGTCGTGGAGCGGTGTAGCCCACCACCGGCGACCGTGGCGCCGACGTCTGAGGATCCGCCCAACGCGGGTCGTCATCGGCCAGCCGAGTGCCGGACCAGAATCCGTCTTCCCGGCTCGGCCACCCCTCGGCCGCCACCGCCCGATCGGAGCGCGGCGGCAGCGTACGGTCCCACTGGTCATCCTCGATCGCGGACCGCTCCCATTGGCCGGTGCGGTCCGACCGCTCCCAGCCACCAACGCTCTCCACCGCCGACCACTGCCCGCTCAGGTCCCCGCCGTCCGCGCCGGTCACAGGCGGCCACGCGTGCACGCCCGAGGCGTCCCACGGGTCCACCGCGGGCGGGTACGACGGTTCGGGCTCCGCCGCCCGGTCGTCCGAGCCGCGGGCCCACGGGTCGGCCGCCGGACGGGACCAGGACTCCTCTGCCGCACGTCGGCTACGCCGGCTCGGACGGCTCGGCTCCTGGTCCGGAACCTGCTCGGTCGGGGCGGACTCCAACTCTCCACCCGACCAGATCACCTGCGGACGGCCAACGGGCGCGCGGCGGGGACGCCGGTCCGAGACAGCGCCAGAGACCGGCTCGTCCTCCCCGGCGTCGGCCCGTCGGCGGCCGGCGTACCCCTGATCCTGCGGCCGGTCGAGCGTCCACTCTCGGGTGTGGTCCGAGTCGGGTGCCGGGCCGATCGCTGCCTGCTCTCGGCGACGCGTCTCGCTGCCCCGACGCCGACCACTCGACGACTCGGCGGACCGCCGGCCCGCGCCGGACGTCGGCCGCGCGGGCTCGTCCTCGTCTTCGTCCGGTGCGGCGTGGCGACCGCCGCCGTCCGCGTGCCGGACCCCTGACTCCAACGCCCACCGGGGCAGGTAGGCGTCGACAGGCTCGTCCTGGCCGCGGTCCAACGCGCGCCGTCGGCTGGAGGTGCGGTAGCGCCCGTCCTCGTCGTAGGGATCAACCGGAACAGGCGCCGCGCGCTCACCCCACGAGGCGGTTGGCTGGCGCTCGCGCGGGCTGCCATCGCCGCGTCCCCAGTCCCGGTAATTCACGGCCGGAGTGTGACCCTTCTGAACCGAAAGCGGAATCCGCTGTCCAGGTGTAGCCGTTCGCTGGAGATAGTACGGGACGATCGTGTCACAGGCCCGACCGAAATATTCTCCTCCACAGGCTGGGGAGTATGTATTCGCAGGTCAACGGCTTATGGCCGAGAATTCCCCAATGGTTATCCACAGGCTGTGCACACGCTGCGCACATGCTGCCCCCCGGGATCCACAGGTTGTCCCGAGGCTCGTCCACCGGCGTTGTTGAGTCTCTGACCTCGGGGTCCGTATGGTTGGCCCTCGACCGCCGGCGATGGCCCCCGATCGACCGGCCCGGTCGGACGGAAGTGTCACACCCCAGCGGTAGAGCTGGGGCTGGATCCGGCGCAGTGGAGGGGGGACCCGTGTCCGTCACCGACGACATGCGGGCAGAGCCACGCTCCGGCGGGGGCCAACCACCTTCGCAGCGGGATGGCCAGTTCGACAAGACCCCGCCCCAGGACGTCGCCGCCGAGCAGTGCGTCCTCGGCGGCATGCTGCTGTCCAAGGACGCCATCGCCGACGTCGTCGAGATCCTCAAGACCAACGACTTCTACCGGCCGGTGCACGCCACCATCTTCGACATCATCCTCGACATCTACGGCCGTGGTGAGCCGGCCGACTCGATCACCGTCGCGGCGGCGCTCGCCGACTCCGGGGATCTGGTACGCATCGGTGGCGCGCCGTACCTGCACACTCTGATCGCCAGCGTGCCAACCGCCGCGAACGCGGCGTACTACGCCCGCATCGTCAGCGAGCGCGCGGTGCTGCGCCGGCTGGTCGAGGCCGGCACCAAGATCGTGCAGCTGGGCTACGGCACCGCCAGCGGCGGCAGCCGCGACGTGGACGACGTCGTCGACCTCGCCCAGCAGGCCGTCTACGACGTCACCGAACGCCGGGTCAGCGAGGACTTCGCCGTCCTGGCCGACATGTTGCAGCCGACGCTTGACGAGATCGAAGCGGTGGGCGCGACCGGCGGCATGATGACCGGCGTGCCGACCGGCTTCAGCGACCTGGACCGACTGCTCAACGGCCTGCACGCCGGGCAATTGATCATCGTGGCTGGCCGGCCTGGTTTGGGAAAGGCGCTCGCGCTCGACACCCCACTGCCGACCCCGGGCGGCTGGACCACGATGGGTGAGATCAAGGCGGGCGATCAGCTTCTGGCGGCGGACGGCAGACCCACCACGGTCACAGACGCCTTCGACGTCATGCACGACCGCCCCTGCTACGAGGTGGAATTCTCCGACGGCACGGTCATCGTGGCCGACGCGGAGCACCTGTGGAAGACCACCAGCCGCGCGAGTCGGCGGCAGGCCCCGGCGCGGCAAAGGCGGCACTGGCCCGAGTCGTCGCTCGCCAACGTACGTGCGGCACATGAGCGGCTGACCTCCCTGCGGAACCAGCCGATCACACTCTTCGACACGATTGAGCAGGTAGGGCCGGAGTTCCGGCATGTCCTGCACACCGTCGCCCGTGAGGTCGGGTCGGTTGGCCGGATCAGCCGTCCCATCGTCCGCAACGGCAAGCCGCAGAACTGGACCGCGCCCGGCTATCCGGCTGGTCCGCTTCTGGGCGCGCTCCTTGAGCGAACCGAGCGGGAGGTCAATGCCGGCAGTCGGGCCGACCACGACGGCGTCGTCACCACCGCCGAGATCGCAGCCACGCTGCGTACTGGCACCGCCCAGCGACGGCTCAACCATGCCGTACGGAATTGCGCTCCCATCCAACTCCCGGACCGTGAGCTGCTGGTCCCGCCCTACACCCTGGGGACGTGGCTCGGTGACGGGCACAGCGACGCCAGCCGCTTCACCACGGCAGATCCGGAGATGGTCACGCACGTCGAGGCGGACGGCTTCGTCGTGCGGCCCAGCGGGCCGATGGTCTACACCATTCTGCTGCAGCCCACGTCCGCTGCTTCGGGCAACGGTGTCTGCGTGGACTGTGGCATTTCCACCAGGGCGTTGCGTGAGAATCCAGAGACCAGGAAGTGTGCCGACTGCCGTCACCGGAACGGTTCCTTCCTCGGGCTGTTGCGTCAGCTTGGGGTCGCGGGAAACAAGCACATCCCGGGCGCCTATCTGCGCGCCTCGGAGGCTCAGCGCAGGGCGTTGCTGGCTGGGCTGATGGACACCGATGGGACCGTCGGCCCCTCCGGCAACCTGCAGTACACGTCGACCTCGAAGCGGTTGGCTGATGACGTACGCGAACTCATCGTCAGCCTCGGCTACCGCTGCACGGTCAATGCGAAGCCGGTGCGCGGCCACACCCGCGAGTCGTCGATCGCGTACACGTTGAACTTCTCCACCCCGGACGTCACCTTCCGGCTCAAGCGCAAGCAGGATGCGCACGCCGAACGCCGCCGGACCACCTCCGACATCCGAACGACCTCGCGGTTCATCGTCGACGTCCGGCCCGTTCCCAGCGTTCCGGTGCGGTGTGTGACCGTCGATAACGACGAACACCTGTACCTGGCCAGCCGGGCGATGATCCCTACCCACAACAGCACGGCTAGCATGGACTTTGCCCGAAATGCTGCTATCCGCGCCAACCAGGCTGCCGCCATCTTCTCGCTGGAAATGAGCAAGGTCGAGATCGTGATGCGGCTGCTCTCCGCCGAGGCGCGGGTGCCACTGCACGTGCTGCGCAGCGGTCAGCTCTCCGACGACGACTGGACCAAGCTGGCCCGGTGCATGGGTGAGATCAGCGAGGCACCGCTCTTCGTCGACGACACGCCGAGCATGAACCTGATGGAGATCCGGGCCAAGGCCCGGCGGCTCAAGCAGCGGCACGACCTCAAGATGATCGTGGTCGACTATCTCCAGCTGATGACCTCACCGAAGCGCACCGAGAGTCGCCAGCAGGAGGTCGCGGACCTGTCCCGTGGCCTCAAGCTGTTGGCCAAGGAGGTCGAGTGCCCGGTGATCGCGGTCAGTCAGCTGAACCGTGGCCCCGAGCAGCGCACCGACAAGCGACCCCAGTTGTCCGATTTGCGCGAATCTGGGTCAATTGAGCAAGATGCCGACGTTGTCATCCTTTTGCACCGCGACGACTACTACGACAAGGAGTCGCCGCGGGCCGGGGAGGCGGATTTCATAATTGCCAAGCATCGGAATGGGCCCACCGACACCGTGACTGTCGCAGCCCAGCTGCACCTATCGAGATTTGTGGACATGGCCATCGGATGAGGTTTCGTCTGCCAGGGGCGCCTGTAACGGACAGGGTCGCACGTCAGCGCCCGTGGCCGAGATCCGAACCGTCCATCTTGGCCGGTCGGCCATCGACTTCTTACACCTCGACACGTCAGCTGGTCGGCTGAGCCTTACCACTTAAGTCGTAAGTCGAATGTGGTCCTGCGCCAGATGGCGTGGCTGCGCCGCTGCAGCAGGCTCTCGGGCATGAACCAGAACGATGCACCAGAGCAGACTCCTTTCCGGTCATACCCGTCCCGGCCGGCATTCCGCCTGCGGCGTCTCGGTGCCGCTCTGGCAACCGCGGTCGTCGTCGGGGCGGGCGTCGTCGGCTGCGGTGCCGGTGCCGCGCAGGAGCCGGCCCCGACGAGCGGCGCCCCGGGAGCAGCCGTCGAACCGCACGTGCTGAACGCCGGCGACGTGAACGCCTGGCTCGACGAGATGCTCCCAGCCGCGTTGGAAGCCAATGACATCGCCGGGGCAACGGTCGCCGTCGTCAACGACGGTGGGACCGTCACCACCCGGGGGTACGGCCACGTCGACACCGGTGGCGAGGGCACCGAGCCGGTGCCGGTCGACCCCGAGCGGCACCTGTTCCGGATCGGATCGGTGTCGAAGCTCGCCACCGCCACCGCCGCGATGCAACTCGTCCAGGACGGCAGGGTCGACCTCGACGCCGACATCGCCGCCTACCTCGACTTCACCATCCCCCGCAACTTCGACGGGCCGATCACCCTGCGCCACCTGCTGACCCACACCGCCGGGTTCGAGGAGCGGATCGCCGGCCTCATCGGCAAGGAAGGCACCCGGGCCGACCTACGCGACGCTCTGGTCACCGACCCGCCGGAGCAGATCTACCGGCCGGGCATGGTGCCGGCCTACTCCAACTACGGCAACTCACTCGCCGGGTACATCGTCGAACGGGTCAGCGGTATCCCCTTCGAGGAGTACGTCGACCGTAACGTCTTCGACCGCCTCGGCATGACGTCGTCCTCCTTCGAGCAGCCGCTGCCCGCGGACCTGGCGGGCCGAGTGTCGAACGGGTACGACAACGCGTCGTCCCCACCCGGGTACTTCGAGATCATCGGCACCCCGCCCGCCGGCTCGATGAGCGCCTCGGCCCCGGACATGGCCCGGTTCATGCTCGCCCACCTGGGCGAACCGGTCGGCGGCACCCCGATTCTGGACGAGCCGACGCTTGACCTGATGCACCAGCCGGCGCTTGACGCCACCACGCTCGGCACCCTCGCGGGTGCACCCCGGATGACCCTCGGATTTTTCGACGAGAGCCGCAACGGCCGTCGAATCCTCGGCCACGGCGGCGACACGCCCTTTTTCCACAGCCACCTGCAGATCTACCCGGACGAGGGCGCCGGCCTGTTCATCTCGCTCAACAGCACCGGCACGTCGGGCCTGGCCAACCACCAGCTTCGACAGAAGCTGACGAAAGCCTTCGCCGACCGTTACTTCCCGGCGGTGCCCGGCGCGGCGGCGAACAACGTGCCGGCGACCGAGCTGGCCGCCCCGACCACCGACGCCTCGGGCACGGCCGAGCGGGCCGCGATGGCCGCCGGCACCTACGAAAGCTCCCGCATGATCAAGAGCAACTTCCTGACCCTGATCGGCCTGTCCGGGCGTACCACGGTGAGCGTCCGCGATGACGGCCGGCTGCTGCTCGAACCGCGTCCGATGGCCGATTCCGCCGCCGTCTACGAGGAGATCGAGCCCTGGGTCTGGCGTGAGGTGGGCGGGCAGGAAACGATCGCGATGCGAGCGGTAGACGGCCGGGTCGAAGTGATCAATTTCGACTCCGCGTTCGCCCTGGTGCCGGTAGCGGCCGCACGCAGCACCTACCTGGCCATCCCGGTGATCGTCGGCTCGGTGGTCATCCTCCTGCTCACCGTCCTGGCCTGGCCGATCGGGGCGATCGGACGCCGGCTGCGGCGGCGGGCACCGCGTGATCGGGCTGGACGCACCGCGCGCATCCTCAGCCGCGTCGGCGTCGGCTGCGCCCTGCTCGCGGTCGGCGGCTGGGTGGGAAGCTTCGTACTCATCATCGGCCTGGAGGATCTCTCCACCGCCTCGTTGCGCACCGTCCAGGTGGCCCAGCTGATCGGCCTGCTCGGGGTGGTCCCCGCAGCGGTCCGGCTGGTGGACGACGTCCGCCGGCGGGTCGGCTGGTCGCGGACCGCCGGCAGCGCCCTGGTCCTGCTGGCCCTCGTCGGTACGGGATGGTTCGCCGTCGAGTTCATGCTGCTCTCGCCGAATATCTCCTACTGACCGTCCCGTCCCCACCCCTCCCGATCCGTCTCGATCTATGAGCAGAGGATGCTGACACGGTGAACGATCACATCGGGGGCGGCCCGCTCACCGCCGAGCCGACCGATCCGGCGGGCCCGCCCCGGCTCACGAAGCGGTTTGACGTACTGCTCGCCAACCTCGGGGCGACCGGGCCGTTCGCCCGGGACTGTCTGCTCGCGGCCTGCGTCGCCGGGGTGACGTTCACGTTGATGGCGGCTCTGTTCTTTGTCGTGACGCCACCGGGCGAAGTCGTGGTCGACCCGGTGCGGGCCTGGCTGCTCGTCGCCCTCGGGGTCGGGCAGGCACTGCTGCTCTGCCTGCGCCGGGTCCGCCCGCTGCTCTGCCTCGCCGGGATCATCGGCCTTCAGGTCGCCATGATCGCCTTGTCCCCACCAGACGCGACGATCCGGGTACTCGCGCCCTTCGTCGTCGCGTACACCATCGGGGTTCTGCTGCCGGCCCGGACGGCGTTCATGCTGGTCGGCGCGGCGGTGGTGGTCGAGGCGGCAGCGGCGTTCGGCACCGCCGCCGTGATGAATCCGGACCTTCTGCTGTCGGCTGTCGGCCCTGCCGGGTCGAGCGCACTGTCCAATCTCGGCGCGGTCGCCGTCGGTAACTACGTGGCGACCCGTCGCCGCTACACGCAGCTGTTGCGCCTGCAGGCCGCCGATGCGGTCCGGGCCCAGCAGACGAAGGTGCGGGCCGCGATCGACGCGGAACGCAGCCAGATGGCTCGGGAACTGCACGACGTCGCCGCCCACCACCTGTCCGGAATGGTGGTGCAGGCGGCGGCGGTCCACCGGTTGGTTGACCGGGACCCGGAGGCGGCGAAGGCCGGCGTGGCCTGGATCCGGTCCCAGGGCAAGGAGACCCTGAACAACCTGCGGCTGGTGGTCGGGGTGCTGCGCGGGACCCCGGCCGACGGCAGCGGAAGCGGCGACACAGCCGGCCACGATGGTGAGGGGAGCGTTCCGGTGCCGGGGCTGGCCGTGCTCGATGACCTGGTCCGGACCGCTCGGGACCTGGGCACGCCGGTCGAGTTCGTGGGCGTTGGGTCGCCACGTCCGGTCCCGCCGATCGCCGACGTCGCTCTCTACCGGATGGTGCAGGAGTCGCTGTCGAACGCGCGGCAGCACGCGCCGGGCGCGCGGGTGCTGATCACGCTGCGCTACCTGCCGCGCGAGGTGTCGCTGGCGGTGGTGAATGGTCCGCCAGCGCGGCGTCCCGAGCCGGCGGTGCGCACCAGCAGCGGGGTCGGGCTGATCGGCATGCGGGAACGAGCGCAGTTGATCGGCGCACGATTCGCGGCCGGGCCGACGAGCGAAGCCGGCTGGTCTGTCACAGTGACGCTGACATCAAAGGGAAGTGATTCGTCGTGACCGGTTCTGGGACTGCGGCTGAGGCTGATGCTGGGACGATTCGAGTGATGCTGGTCGACGACCAGGCGGTGGTGCGGGCCGGCTTCCGGGTGCTCCTGGAGCAGGCGGACGACATCGAGGTGGTGGCGGAGGCGTCCAGCGGATCGTCTGCGGTGGCGGTGGCCGCCCGGCTGCGTCCCGACGTCATCTGCATGGATGTCCGGATGCCCGGCGGTGACGGACTCACCGCGACCCGCGAGATCCTCGCCGACGCGCCCGAGTCGCCGCCGGCCATCCTGGTGGTGACCACGTTCGACCTCGACGAGTACGTCTTCGGCGCACTCGAATCCGGAGCCAGTGGCTTCATCTTGAAAGACTGCGAGCCCGAGGACCTGATCGATGCGATCCGTCGGTTGGCCAACGGCTACGGTCTCGTCGACCAGGTCGTGACCCGCCGGGTGATCTCGGAGTTCGCCAGGCGGCGACCGGCGGCACCGCCCGAGTCCGCAGCGGCGCGCCAGCTCACCCCGCGCGAAGCCGAGATCGTACGGTTGCTCGCCAAGGGTTTGTCCAACAACGAGATCGCCGACGAACTCTTCATCGAGACCAGCACGGTCAAGTCACACCTCGGGCGGGCTATGACCAAGATCGGCGTACGGGACCGGGTGCAGACCGTGGTATGGGCGTACCAGAACGGGTTGGCCCCGAGCTGACTGTCAGCCGAGCAGTGGGAACCAGCCCGCCGACTCACCAAGCTCCAGCCGGTCCCGGTCGGTCAGCGGGACGCGCCCGGTGGCCTTCAGCAGGAAGTCGTGGTCGTCCCATGCGGTGGGTCGAACGGTGTCGTCGCTGAGCAGGCCGTCCATTGTCGCTACCGCGACGCGTACCGCCAGTGGGCCGGGCGGCGGCGCATCGGGCAGTTCCAGCGTCAGGTCCAGGTGGTGGACGGCGGCCTCGGTGGTCAGGGTGGCGAGGAAATCCGGTACGCGCAGCACGTGTCCCTGCGTGGTCACGTACCCCTCGGGGTCGGCTGACGCGGCGGCGCGGACCGCTGCCGGGGCAGTGTCCCGCCAGAGCTCGACGATCCCGGTCGGGCGGTCGAAGGCGGCGGCCGATCGGCGGACCCACCAGGCGTGCCGGGCGGCCGCGTCGTCGTTGCCGGGAAAGTCACGCCAGTAACTCACGTCGTCGACGTCGGCGGGGCCGTCGACGGGGCTGGCCACTGTGACAAGTGCCCGCTGGGCGTCGCCGAGCACGTGCAGGAGCAGGTCGGCGATGAGCCAGCCCTGGCACCGGGTGGCTCGTTGCAGGCCGGCGTCGTCCAGGCCATCGACCACGGCGGTGATCCCGTCGTACGCCTGGGCCAGCGCCTCGTCCGGTCGGATCGCGGTCATGCGATTCAGCCTCGCATGAAGCCTCGCGCCCGCCAACGATCAATGGCCCGGGTGTGTGCCCGGGCCGACGCGTGATCGACCCGGGCGGAAGGTCGGCCTGGGCTCAGCCGAACATGTCGTCGAGGAAGCCCTTGCGCTTCTTCTGCCGGTAGTGGCCGTGGTAGCCGTGGTGTTGCTGCTGCTGGTGGCCGTAGGCCGGCTGCGGCGGGTAGCCGTGGGCGGGCGGGGGCGGCGGCGGGACGGCGCCGTACCCGGGCTGGTGCGCCGGGGGCGGCGGGGGCGGGTAGCCGGCCGGCTGCTGCGCGGGTTGCCCCGGCGCGCCGCCGCTCTGTTGGCGGCTCCAGTTGGCCTCCGCCTCGAACAGCTTCTCCAGCTCGCCGCGGTCCAGGAAGATGCCTCGGCACTCCCCGCACTGGTCGATGACGACGCCGCTGCGCTCGTACTGGCGCATATCTCCGTGACACTTGGGACAGGTGAGGCTACTCATCGCCCGACGGTACCCGGTGTTTCTATGCAGTTGCTGTGAGCGCCGCGGTGACTTCTTCGTCGGACACTTCGTGGAAGTCGTCGTAGTAGACGCTCACCGCGCCGAAGTCGGATGGGCGTTGGGCGCAGATGACCTGGTCGGCTTCGGCGCTCAGCAGCTCGTACGCCTCCTGTGCGCCGACCGGGACCGCAACCACGACCCGGTGTGCCCCGAGTTGGCGGACGACCTCGACGGCGACGCGGGCGGTCGCGCCGGTGGCGAGGCCGTCGTCGACGATCACCGCGGTCCGCCCGGTGAGGTCCACCTGTGCGCGACCGCCCCGGTAGAGCCGTTCCCGGCGTTCCAGCTCGACCTGCTCGCGTTGGCGAACCTCGGCGATGTCGTCGCTGCTGAGCCGGCTGGCCACCACGTCGTTGAGCACCTGGACACCGCCCGGCCCGAGTGCGCCGAAGGCGACCTCCCGGGCCCACGGCATTCCGAGCTTGCGGACGACCAGCACGTCCAGTGGCGCGCCGAGCCGTTCGGCGACGACCCGGGCGACCGGCACGCCGCCACGGACGAGGCCGAGGACGACGACGTCCGGTTCGCCGATGAGCGCGGTGAGCCGTTCGGAGAGCACCCGGCCCGCGTCGGCCCGGTCGCGGTACGTGGTCATGCCTTCAGGTCTACGCCCTGACGCGCCGTTCTGCCCGGCAGTTACGCCGAAGTGGTCCTACCGGACCGTTCGTCGAGAAGCGGGGCAGTCGGCGTGTCGACCGGGTGGTGCAGCGCGGGTGCCCAGGTCAGCAGGGCCAGCGGGTACAGCAGGTAGCCGAAGCGGGTCGTGGGCATCAGGGCGATGGCGGCGAGTAGCCCGTACCCGCAGATGAGCGCGGTGGCGACGGCGGTGCGGGGCGGGCGGTGGGCGAGCCGGACGGCGATGGCCACTCCGGCGGCGACCAGCAGCGCGGCGGCGATCAGCCGGCCGGCGGGTAGCGCGCTGGCGATCAGGTAGCCGGGGAACGGGGACTGCGCGGGGCTGGTGACCAGCCCGTGGCCGAGGGGGAAGCGCAGCACGTTCTCGGTGAGGGCGTCGCGGTCGACAAGCAGCGCCGGCAGTAGTGCGGCGATGGGCAGACCGATGGCGCCGGCGGCGACTCGGGCGCCGGCGCGCCGGGTCAGGCCCCAGGCGATGAGGACCAGGGCGACCGGCCAGGCGAACAGCTTCAGCGCGCCGGCGAGCCCGACCGCGAGGCCGGCCCGGCCGGGTCGGTCGGCGGCGGCGAACGCGAGGGCCAGCAGGCAGAGCGCGAGTACGGGTAGGTCGTCGCCGCCGGTGGCCAGGGTGAGGGCACAGATGGGCAGTACGGTGGCGGCCTGCACGCCGCGCAGCAGGGCAGCGTCCCGCCGCTGGGTGGCGGCGGGGGTGGCCTGGCCGGCGGTGGCCGGTGTTCCGCGGAGGGCGGCCACGGCCAGGGCGAGCGCCAGCGCGGTGCCCGCCGCGAACCAGACCCGGGAGTCGGTCCACCAGGTGTCGAGCAGTGCTCTGGGCAGGCCGAACATCGCCATGCCGGGCTGGTACGGGGTGTAGCCCATCAGTTGCTCGCCGGGTGGTAGGGCGGCGATGGCGTCGGGTCCGAGGTAGGGCGTGCCGTGTTCCAGGAGGCGGCTGCCGGCGTGCTCGACGACCAGCACCTCTTCCTGGGCCCGGTCGGTGCGACCGCCGGCCCGGTCGATGCTCTGCCAGGCCAGAGGCAGCAGTGTGGTGGTCGCCCAGGTGAGACCGGTGACCGCCCGGCGGGCTGGTAGACCGGTCAGCCGGGAGGTCGGTGAGCGTCGACGCAGCAGGAGTTGGGCGATCACCGTCAGCGTTGCGAGCAGGTAGCCGACGGCGGCGACCGCGCCCCAGGCACGGTGCGGCAGGAGGGTCGACGTGACCGCGGTGATCGCGGCGAACGTGGCCGAGACGGCGTAGAGGCCCAGGTCGAGGGCGAGTCCGCCGGCGGCGTTGTCGAGCGTCCGCCAGTGCCAGCGACGGCGTTGGGCGGTCGGGTGGTCGACGATCACGCGCGACAGTCTGGCAGACCGGGCTGTCTGTGCGGTGGGCTGATGCCTGCTCAGGCGGGCAGGTGTGGGAGGCGGTCGGGCCGGGAGCGGCCGGCCTGGCGGCGGTTCTGGTCCAACCGGATCACCGCCCCGGCGTCGTGCAGCGGCGCGGCGAGGGCGCCGGGTCGGCCGCCCGAGCCGCGCTGCATGGCCGCGAGCAGGGTGCCGGACGGCATCGGTCGGGCGAACAGGTGTCCCTGGCCGGCGACGCAGCCCAACTCCCAGAGGGCCCGCCGCTGCGGCTCGCTCTCCACGCCCTCGGCCACCACGTCCAGGTCGAGGCTGCGACCCAGGTCGAGGGTGGAGCGGATGACGGCGGCGGCCTCGGCCGAACTCTCCATCGTCGTCACGAAGCTCCGGTCGATCTTCAGCTCGTGCACCGGGATCCGGGAGAGCAGCGAGAGGGAGGAGTAGCCGGTGCCGAAGTCGTCCAACGCCAACCGGACGCCCTCGTCTCGTAGTCGGCTGAGCACCCGGTCGACCACGTCGAGTTGGCTGAGGGTCAACGTCTCGGTCAACTCCAGGACCAGCCGGTCCGGCGGTAGGTCGTTGGCGCGGAGGCGGGCGAGCACCGAGCCCGGGAACCGCGCGTCGAGCAGGCTGCGCGGGGACACGTTGACCGCGACCGGTATGTCGAAGCCGGCGTCGCGCCAACTCACCGCCGCGATCAGCGCCTGGTCGAGGATCGCTTCGGCGAAGGCCGGTAGCAGGCCCGACCGTTCCACCGCCTCCAGGAACCGCAGGGGGTCGATCAGGCCGTGGGTGGGGTGGTGCCAGCGGGCCAGCGCCTCGGCGCTTGTCACCTCACCGGTGCCCAGGTCGACGATCGGTTGGAAGTTGACGACGAACTCGTGGTCGGCGACCGCGCGCGGCAGGTCACCGCCGAGCGTGAGGCGACCGAGGTCCGCGGTGTCGCGGGTCGGTGCGTACGTGGAGATCCGTTGCCCGGCCCGTTTTGCCTGGTACATGGCCACGTCGGCGCGGCGCAGCAGCTCGGCCATGCCGCCGTTGGACGGGGCGCCGGAGATCCCGCCGCTGGCCTCGACGCTGATGCGCATGCCGTCCAACTCGAACGGCTCGTGCAGGGTGGCGAGCAGCGTCTCGGCCCGGTGCGCGGCGACCGCCGGGGCCGGCAGACCCCGCAGGAGTACGGCGAACTCGTCGCCGCCGAGGCGGGCCACCAGGTCACTGGCCTGGGCCGCACCCCGCAACCGGTCAGCCACCTGCACCAGCACCTGGTCGCCGGCGGCATGCCCGAGCGTGTCGTTGACCTCCTTGAAGTGGTTGAGGTCGATCAGCACCAGCGCGGTCACCCCGTCGGCGTGGCGGGTGCTCAACTGCTCGGTGCCCTCGTCGAGGAGGTGCCGGCGGTTGGCCAGGCCGGTCAGCGCGTCGTGCGAGGCCGCGTACGCGTGCTCGTCGGCGACCCGGGCCAGCTCGGCGTACGCCTGGGCGTTGCGGACGGCCGTGCAGAGCGCGGAGGCGAAGGTGCGCAGGGTGTACTGCTCCCGCTCGGAGAGCTGCACCGGGCCGCGGAAGCGCAGTCGAAGCATGCCGACGTCGACGGTCCGGTCATGTCCTTCCAGCGGCGCGGGGACGACAGTGCCGTCCACGTCGGTGGGCGTGCCGGTCAGGCCGTCGAAGGTGATGCCGCCGGTGCCACCGCGCACGGTGCGGCCGCCGTCACGCAGCTCGATCTCGACCTCGTCAGCGGAGAACAACTCGGCGGCCTGGGTGACGGCGGTGGTGAGGACGTTGTCCAGGTCGACCACGTTGAGCGCGTCGGTGGTGCGGGCGAGCCGCTGCCACGCCTGCTGCTCGGTGCGGCCCCGGATTCGCGCGGAATAGGCCAGGTGCAGGCTCAGGACCAGGGGCGGAACCGCGAGCAGCAGCCGTTGATCCGCCTGAAGGATGATCAAGGTTAGAGCGGCCACCACGAACCGGACGCCGAATCCGGCAAGCCGTAGGTCGAGGTGGTTACGGAACTGTCGGACGATCCGAGTGCCCGACGCCAGGGCGATTACCGGGATGGCGAGCAGATCATCGAGTACTGCGGCGGCGAGGTAGACCACCCCAAGTAAGACGAGGTTGTTCCACAGTCCGTCTGGCGGCCAGCGATCGCCAAGGAGCATGATCACTAGGGTGGCGCCGCCGGCCACGAGGGTGTGCTTGGAGATACCGAACGCCGTCTTGATCGCTGTCAGCCGGTTGACGAGTGATACACAGGCGATGCCGACGCCCGTCGACAGGATCACCCAGGGTGGCGGGGCCAGGGCGAGTCCGAGGACGATGGCCGTCTCCACCCAGGCGAACGAGAATGTCGTCGACCTGATCCGGAGGCGCGTCTTGACGACTGCCCCTAGGGCGATCATCAGGACGAGCGATGAGATCGTCGAGACATCTCCCGCGCTGTCGGGCACGTCGCGTCTCGTTGCGATCGCTGCCGCCACGGCGACGATGGTTGCCAGCGTCACCATCAGTCCGACAAGGCTCAGCAGGCGCGGGTCGTAGCCCCTGTGACGACGCGTCGTCCGGCTCACTCAACCTCACCCGTAACCCACTGTCGGTGTCCGCTGACGGGCAGCGTACCGCTGTGGCGGTGTGGTGATAAGGCTTCAGTCCCATTCGGTGCTGCGCATCTGACACCCCTTCAGCGTCGAGGATTTGCATCGGGCTGAAGTTGCACTAGTCCCACTCGGTGCTGTTGCGCATCGTTCGACCCCCTCGCCACTACGGAGCGCCATCTAGGGCGCCATTCGTTCGTAGAGCGAGAGTAGGAGAGTTGATGGGCGGGAAGGAACAATTAATGTCGGTATGCGCAACATTAGCCAAGCTGAAGCGGATATGTCACTTTCTGTCCGCACTCCTGAGCGGAGCGCTCAACCCTCTCGCGGCTGGTCGGGACGAATCGACCATTCGCGCCCCACGTTTGCAAGACGCAATAGGCGCTCTGGAGCCCGCTAGCGGACTCATCCACACTTCGGGCCCCTCGCAGGGCGGCGAATCGGGTCGTTCGTGCCCAAGCATCTGAGCAGATCATTCCAGTTGAATCCAAGGCTGGCGACGTGGCGGGGTCAGCTCGTGTCCGTAAGCTTCGTTGCGTGATCGACTGGATACTGGACTGTCGTTGAGGTCGGAGGGGCCAGGTGGAGATTCGAGTTCTTGGCGGCCTCTCTGTGCAACTACCCGGGCGCACTTTGCAACTGGGTACCCCAAAACAACAGGTAGTCTTCGCGATGCTCACCGTTCAGCCCGGGCGACTGGTCACAGTGGACGACCTTGTCGATGAGTTATGGGCCGATTGCCCACCGCGATCGGCCGTAGCTAATGTGCGGACCTATGCGGCCAATCTGCGTCGGACTTTCGAGGCTCACCCGACCGCTCGTGACGCCATCACGCGTCAACGCAACGGCTATCGGCTTCTGGTCGACCCGGAACAGGTCGACGTCTTTTGCTTCGAGCTGGAACGCAACGCGGGACGGGAAGCACTGACGGCTGGCGAGTTGGACCGTGCCCGTGAGCTACTGGAGCGCGCCCTGGCACGGTGGCATGGTCCGATGCTCGCCGGTGTCCCGCTCGGGCCCGTCCTCACCTCCCGAACCGCCGTTGCCGACGAGGAGCGGCTGTTGACCGTGGAACTCCTCGCCGACGTGCACCTGCGATCGGACCGGGACGACCTGGCAATTCCGCTGCTGCGTGAAGTGGTGGCCCGCCACCCTCTCCGCGAGCCGGCCTATGTGCTTCTCATGCGGGCTCTGCACGAGCGCGGCGACAACGCGGAGGCGCTGGCGGCGTACGACGAGATCCGAGCGACGCTGACCACTGAGTTGGGAGTGGGCCCCGGGGGCAATCTTGAAGAGTTGCGCCGCTCCATCGTCAGGGCCATGTCGCGCCCAGGTTCAGGGCGTGCCGCCGTACGGGCTGGGGGAACCGGCCAGGCGCGCTCGGTAGCGGGCGTGGCGGTCGGCGCGGCATCGGACCAAGCGGCTCGGATCAGCCCGGTGGATCACCTTCCCCGAGCTGTCACCGACTTCGTCGGCCGAGCGGACGTGGTGTTGCGGCTGCTGGCGGAGACCCGGCGGGTCGAGGAGCGGGTGCCAGCCGTGCACATCATCGACGGCATGGCGGGCAGCGGGAAGACGGCCCTCGCCGTGCACCTCGCCCGTCGGCTGTCCGATCGATACCCGGACGCCGCGTTGTTCATCGATCTGTGCGGGCACGGTGACAAGAACCGGATCGAGCCGGCGGGTGCTCTGTTCACCCTGCTTCGACAGCTTGGGATACCGGCCGACCGGGTTCCGGTGGAGTTCGACGACAGGGTGGAGTTGTGGCGACAGGAGTTGGCCCGCCGCAGGGCAGTGGTGATCCTCGACAACGCAGCGAGCAGCGAGCAGATCATGCCCCTGCTGCCGGCCGAGCCGACCACCGTTGTGTTGGTGACCTCGCGACGACGGCTGTCCCACCCGGATGCCGGGCCGTCGCGGACCCTGCCGGTGATGAGCCCGCAGGAGAGCGTGGATCTGCTCTGCCTCAGCGTCGGCCGGGACCGGGTCGAGGCCGAGCCGGATGCCGCCGCCGAGGTGGTGCGCCGGTGCGGGTATCTCCCACTGGCGATTCGGTTGGCCGGTGCCAGGCTGGCGCATCGGCGCGGCTGGCGGTTGGCGGACCTGGTCGAGCAGATGGCCGGCGATGCTCCGGTGCTGCACCATCTCGCTCAAGAGGAGAGCACTGTCACCGGGGCCTTCGCTGCCTCCTATGAACCGCTTCCACCTTCGACCAAGCGTGTCTTCCGATTCCTGGGTCTGTACCCCGGCAGCCGCTTCGGCGCGCCGGCAGTCGCCGCGCTGACCGGTCTGACGATCGCGGAGAGTCGCGCGGCGCTCGACGACCTTGTCGACAGGAACCTGGTGGAGGACCTGGACTCGACGCGATATCGACTGCACGACCTCATGCGGCAGTACTCCATCGAACTGTGTTCGCGTACCGACTCCTCGAACGACCGCCGACGTGGACTGGCTCGACTGTTCGACTTCACGCTGGAGGTCGTCCTGAAGGTCGCCGACCTGCTGGAGCCGGGCGTCATCAGATCCCAGGTGACGCACATTCCGACCGGACAGCTCGAACTCGTCGAGGCCGTCGGGGAGCCGACCGCCGACTGGTTGGAGGCCGAACGGACGGACCTGGTGACGATGGTGTTATCGGCACGCGAGTCGGGGTTCCACCAGCACTGCTGGCAACTGGCCCGCGCTCTCTGGCGGTTTTGCTACATCCGCGGTTACTTCGAAGACATCATCCTGACCCATCGTCATGGGCTGGAGGCGGCGGAGGCCGCCGAGGACATCGACGCGCTCGCGCTGATGAACAACTACCTGGCATCTGCCTACGTCCGCACCGGGAACAAGCAGGGGGCGCTCGATCACCTGACCCGCTCGGTCGAGCTCTCCCGCAACTCGCGGGACGCGCTGAACCCTGCCCGGTACCGCGCGAACCTCGCCGCTGTCTACTGGTGGAGCGGTCACCTGTCGGAGTCGGTGAAGCTCGGCTTCGCGTGTCTGCGCGATTACAAGGTGTACGGGAATGTCGGCGGATCCATCCTGCTGCCAAATCTCGGTCTGGCGCTCTCAGCCCTGGGCCGTTACGAGGAGGCATTGCGGATGCACCGCCTGCACCTGGCGTGGGCCCGAACGAACTCCGACGAGTTCCACACACTCAACGCTCTCAGCCACATCGGCGCCGTACGGCTCCGGATGGGTGACCTTCCGCAGGCGATCCGCATTCTCCTGGCCTCCTTGGCGCTGCGCGATCGCACCGGCCACCGGTACGCCGAGGCCGAGGTGCGCAACGACCTCGGGATCGCCTATCGCGGTCTGGGTCGTCTGGTGGAGGCCCAGCAGGAGCATGAGTTGGCTCGGAAGCTGTCGATCGGTTCGGGGGAGCGACACGTCGAGGCGGCTGCGCTTAACGAACTCGGGCGCACCCTGCTGGCGCAGGGGCGAGGTGGCGAGGCGTTCGAGGTGCACCGGGAGGCGTTGCGGTTGGCCACTCGGATCGCGCATCCACACGAGCAGGGTCGAGCGCTGGCCGGGCTTGCCGAACACTTCGTCCGCGCGGACCCGGTCGAGGCCCGACGGCACTGGGAGCGGGCGTTGGCGATCTTCCGGCGGATGGGCGTGCCGGAGCGCTTCGAGGCCGAACGCCGCCTCGCCGAGTTGACTGACGCAACCCTGGTCGCGGAACGCTGACCAGCCGGAACGTCGCTTATCGATTTCTTATCGGCAGGCCCGGTAACTTACCGGCCGTATCGGCGAACGGGGGAGGTTCTGCCAGTGAGCAGAACCGGGTCGTCGACGCGCGCCCGCTGCCAGGTCACCCCCCAGCGACCTCGGCGGCGGGTCGGTGAGGGAGGAGCGGCGGCGGGGGCGTTGCGTCGTCAGCACCCGGCGCGGTCGTCAGCGTGACGCCGCTCCTTCCGATCGCCGTCGTACCGCACCGATAGGCTCACGACCGTGACCGAACCCGCGCAGCTCAGCCACGTCGACCGCGCCGGCGCGGCCCGCATGGTCGACGTCTCCGCCAAGGCGGTGACGGGTCGGTTGGCCGTCGCGGCCGGCCGTCTGCGGACCACACCCGAGGTCATCGACCTGCTGCATCGCGACGGGCTGCCCAAGGGCGACGCGTTGGCCGTCGGGCGGTTGGCCGGGATCATGGGGGCCAAGCGCACTCCGGATCTGATCCCGCTCTGCCACCCGATCGCCCTGCACGGCGTCACTGTCGACCTGCGGCTGACCGCCGACAGCGTGGAGATCACGGCCACCGCCCGCACGGCGGACCGGACAGGGGTGGAGATGGAGGCCCTGACGGCGGTCGCTGTCGCCGGTCTCGCCCTGATCGACATGGTCAAGGCGGTCGACCCGGCGGCCTCGGTGGAGGCGGTCCGGGTGCTGCGCAAAGAGGGCGGCAAGACCGGCGAGTGGGTCCGCCCGGAGGACCGGCCGTGATCCGGGCTCGGGTGATCGTCGCTTCCAATCGGGCCGCGGCCGGTGTCTACGCCGACACCAGCGGGCCGCTGCTCGTCGCCGGCCTGCGCGAGTTGGGCTGCCAGGTCGACGACCCGGTGGTGGTGCCCGACGGCGAGCCGGTCTCCGATGCCCTGCGGGCCGCCCGCGCCGACGGTGTCGACGTGGTGCTGACCAGCGGGGGCACCGGGGTGACCCCGTCGGATCGGACACCGGACGTTACCCGGGGCCTGCTGGATTACGAGATTCCCGGCATCGCCGAGGCGATCCGCGCGCACAGTCGTGACCGGGTGCCGACGTCGGTGCTGTCCCGGGGTCTGGCCGGGGTCGCCGGCCGGATGCTGGTGGTCAACCTGCCCGGCTCGACCGGTGGTGCGCGGGACGGCCTGGCCGTCCTCGGGCCGATCCTCGGGCACACCGTCGACCAGCTTCGCGGCGGGGACCACTGACCGCTTCGCGGCGGGACCACTGACCGGTGCGCGCCAGGCCCCGGCGGGTGTCGGTCCGTGCCGATAGGCTCGGTCGGTGAGCACGGAAACCGCACCCACCGCGGATCGGGTCGCCGCACCGCCGCCAGCCGGGTGGGAAGAAGCGCGTTCGCGGGTCTACGCGGTCGGTCTGGCCGCCGCGCTACCCGCCGTCGCACGCCCACTCGTCGACACCGACGGGTCGACCCTGGCCGAGCCGTTGACCACCCGCACCGACCTGCCGGCGTTCCCGACCTCCAGCGTCGATGGCTGGGCGGTGCGCGGGCGTGGGCCGTGGCGCGTCGTCGGCCGGGTCCTTGCCGGCAGCACCCCCGCGCCGCTCACCGAGGACGACACGACCGTCGAGATCGCGACCGGTGCGATGGTGCCCGAGGGCGCCACCGCCGTGCTGCGCGTGGAAGAGTCGACGAGTGCTGACGGCCTGGTCAGCGGCGTTCCCCGGGAGACGCCCGAGTGGCGGAAACCCGGCGAGGAGGCGTACGCCGATGAGCAGTTGTTGCCGGCCGGCACGCCTGTCGACCCGGCGGTTATCGGCCTGGCGGCCGCCTGCGGGCACGACACTCTGCGGGTCCGGCGGGCGCCGCGTGCCGCGCTGCTGGTTTTCGGCGACGAGCTGCTGACGGCGGGCCCACCAGCGGCCGGTCGCGTCCGCGACGCGTTGGGCCCCGCGGTGCCGGCGTGGCTGCGGCGGTACGGCTGTCAGGTCCGCCCATCCGACGTGGTCGGCCCGGTGGCCGACACGCTGCCCGCGCACGTGGCGGCCCTGCGCTCGGCGCTGAACAACGCCGATCTGGTCTGCACCACCGGCGGCACGATGAACGGCCCGGTCGACCACCTGCACCCGACCCTGGAGGCGCTCGGCGCCGACTACGTGGTCAACACGGTGGCGGTCCGCCCTGGCTTCCCGATGCTGCTGGCCCGGCTGACCGGCCCCGACGGGCGAGCCCGGTTCGTGGCCGGGCTGCCGGGCAACCCGCAGTCCGCCATCGTCGCGCTGGTGTCGCTTGTCGCTCCGCTGCTCGCCGGCCTCCAGGGCCGGTCGATGCCGGTGCTGCCGCAGGTCACGTTGGCCGAGGCGGTGCCCGGTCGCGGTGACCACACCCACTTGGCGTTGGTCCGACTGGACCGGGCCGCCGGTGTCGCGTCGCCGGTCCGCCACGTCGGCTCGGCGATGCTGCGCGGCCTGGCCGGCGCGGACGGGTTCGCGGTCATCCGACCAGGCACCAGCGGCGAGCCGGGCGACCGGGTGCCGATCGTGCCACTGCCGTTGTTTCCCGGGGAGCGTGCTTCGTGACCGCACCAACGATCACCTTCGGCGAGGTCACCGACCAGCCGCTCGACCTCGCGACGCACGAGGCGGCGGTCGCCGACCGCCGGGCCGGCGCCGTGGTGTCGTTCCAGGGCGTGGTCCGCGACCACGACCACGGCCGCCAGGTCACGAGCCTGGAGTACGAGGGGCACCCGAGCGCCGCACAGGTGCTGCGTCAGGTGGCCGCCGAGATCGCCGCGGAGCCCGATGTCTACGCGGTGGCGGTCTCGCACCGGGTCGGCCCCCTGGCTATCGGTGACGTGGCGCTGGTCGCCGCGGTGAGCACAGCGCACCGGGCGGCGGCCTTCGCGGCCTGCGCCCGGCTGGTGGACGAGGTCAAGGCGCGACTGCCGATCTGGAAGCGGCAGGTCTTCACCGACGGCACCGAGGAATGGGTCAACTGCCCCTGATCGCTCAGCGGTGGCCGTTGACCACCACGGCCCTGGCGAGCCGGTCGCCGTAGAACGCCGGTTCCGCACCCGGACGCCAGGGCAGCGCGGCGACCAACACGATCAGCGCGAGCGCGAGCGAGTTCTCCATAAGTGCTCCGAACAGCCCGTCCTGGTAGTGCGACATCTCCGGCAGTTGGTGTTCGTACGGCCAGATGGGCGAGATCAGGAAGAGCAGGTAGAGCCCGATCGCGGCGACGCCGTGGCGCAGCCCGGTCAGCGTCGGGTACCAGATCGGTGGGCGGAGCCCGTTGACCCCGGGTAAACCGCCGAAGACCGGCCCCTGGCCGGTGCGCTGCGGCATCCCCCGGCTCGCCTCGCGGCGACGTACCGCGGCGTCGGCCAGCACGATGATCGCCGGGATCACCCAGACCAGGTGGTGCGTCCAGGAGATCGGGCTGATCACGTTCGCGGTGAGGCCGACCAGCGTGAAGGCGGTCAGCTCGTCACCGTCGGCCCGGGAACTGGCCGCCCGGGACAGGCCCAGCGCCAGGACCAGCACCGAGAAGGCGAGCCACAGCAGCCCCGGGGTCTCGATCGAGTCATACAGCCGGGCGAGCAGACCGGCGAGGGACTGGTTGGGCGTCATGTCCGCCGCGCCGACGCGTTCGGTCTGCCACAGCACGCTGCCGAAGTAGGTCCGCGACTCGTCACCGACGATCGCGAAGGTTCCCACCGTCACGCCGATCGTGGTGCCGATGGCGGTGGCCGCCACCCGCCACTGACGGGTGATCAGCAGGTAGGCGATGAACAGCGCCGGGGTGAGCTTGACCGCGGTGGCGAGGCCGATACCAGCTCCGGCCCACGCCCCGCCGTAGATGAAGCGCAGCAGCGGGCCGTCGGTGGCGGCGTAGTGGGTGCCTCGGCGGGACCGCCAGCGAAGGCCGATCAGGTCAGCCATGATCAGGGCGAACAGCAGGATGTTGACCTGGCCGTAGCCGAGCGTCTCCCGACCTGGCTCGATGGCGACCGCGAGCGGCACCGCCACGGCCACCGTGAACCACAGTGGCCACCCCAGCCGGTCCACGATGGGTCGGAGCAACCCGGCCAGCACCAGCGCCAACGCGGCGATGCTGGCGGCAGCGTTGACCAAGCCGGCCGCGCCGATCGGTAGTTGCGCCATCGGCAGCATGACCAGCCCGGCGAAGGGTGGGTAGGTGAACCCGAGTGTGGTTCCGGGCGCGATGAACTCGTAGAGCTCGTGACCGCTCGCCCACCACACCACGGCACCGTGGTAGATCTTCATGTCGAAGAAGTTGTACGGCCGCCCGAAGGTGCCGATGGCGAGCCATGCGGCATAGGCGACGGCGGCCACGATGGCGCCCCGTACGACGTTCCTGCGATCGATCCCGCGCGTCACGCGGTCGATCCCGCGTGACACACGTTGGATTGGGGCGAGGCGGTCCGCCCGTCTACCGACAGCCGTCGGCATGGCGTGGCCACCCCCGTACCAAGGTCGTCCTACCCGTCCAGGTCCTGCACGGAGCCTAGAACGGCGCCTCACGTCTGTGCCTCCCGCGTTATGCGACCGTGTCCGATCCCACACATGTTTTTGACATTTCCACCGCGTTAACGCCTACCGGGTGGTTCAGGTGATTCGTGGCCTTAGCGGGGGGTGGGGGTGAGACAGAGACGGATCGACGCAGGTCAGCCGGGAAGACGACGTGCGGTGGACGCGGAGCGGACGGCGATTCGGGCCTCACGTCGGGCGGTCCGGACGGCGCGCTGCATGGAACGTCGAGAGTGGCCGATGCGATGGCCTGTCCGCCACCGCAAACCAGGCTTGCCGCCGGTGTCCGCGGCGGCGAGCAGCAGACCGCCGAGGAGCCCGAGGTTCTTCAGGGCGTGGATCTGGTTGTTGTTCTTGGCGGTCGGGTCGTCGTTGTTCCAGAAGGGATGGCCCGCGATGGTCACCGGCACCAGCGTGCCGGCGAGGACCAGGGCCGCGGGTCGGCTGAACCGGCCGGAGGCCAGCATCAGACCGGCGCTGACCTGCACGGCCGCGTTGAGCCGGATCAGCGTCTCGGTCTCGGTGGGGAAGCTCGGGTGTGCCTTCTTCAGCATCGGTGCGACCTTGTCGGTCACCGGTTGGGCGGCCACCGCGAGCCGGCCGGGGTCGCGGAAGTTGCGATACCCGCTGACCACGAAGATGCCGCTCAGCATGGCGCGGGCGAGGGAACGTACGGGCGTCATGGATCAGTCATACCCCGTCGCGACGTTTGCTACCCCGGCAACCGCAGGATCGGATTGGTGTTCGTACACGTACGCCACGCCGAATCGAGCGACCGTCACGGATGGACGGGCGCTGGCGGGTAACGTCGCGCGGGTGACCACGCTGCGGCTACGCCCCGAGGGCCCGGCCGACGCCGGCTCGGTTCGCCGCGTGCTGGCCGCCGCCTTCGCCCGCCCGGACGTGGCGACGCCGCCGGAGGTCAGCCTGGTCGACGAGCTGCGCGACACCACGGCCTGGTTGCCGGAGGTGGCCATGGTCGCCGAGTACGGCGGCGAGGTGGTCGGTTACGCGCTGCTCACCCGGGTGCGTCTGCGGCCGGAGCGAGGCTCGGACGTGCCCGTCCTGGCGCTCGGCCCGGTGGCGGTCGCACCGCACCGGCAGCGTGTCGGGCACGGCACGGCGGTCGTCCAGGCCGCCCTGGACGCCTCCACCGAGCTGGGCGAGCGGCTCGTCGTCGTCCTCGGAGCACCGGCCTTCTACCGCCGGTTCGGGTTCGGCCCGGCGAACGAGCTGGGCCTGACCGGCCCCTGGGCCGGCCTCGGTGAGCCGTGGCAGGCGCTGGTGCTGCCTCCGTCCACCAGCGAGGAGGGCCCTCCGCCTCGCGGTGAGGTGCTCTTTCCGGCGCCCTGGTCGAAGGTCTGACCGGGTCGACGCGCCGGGTGGCGGTCAGGCCGGCTGTGTCCGCAGGTACCTGCCGAAGTGCGGGACCGTGAAGGCGACAGTGCCCCGCTCCCCGGAGTAGATCAGGCCCTTCTTGATCAGCGCGTCCCGGGCTGGGGACAGGCTGGCTGGCTTGCGGCCGAGGGCACGGGCGATCTCCGCGGTGGGCACCGCGGCGTCCATGTCGTCGCGGACCAGCGCGCCGGGATCGCCCTCTACCGCGGACATCGTGGCCATCGCCCGCATGTACTCGCGTTCGGCGGGAGTGGCCCGTTCGAACCGGGACCCGAAGAACCCGACCGCGAGCTCGGCCTCCGCCTCGGGCGCGGCGACCCGCACGTCGGCGGCCGTGATGGGCGAGCGCGGCGCGTGGTCCCAGGTCGCCTTGCCGTACGCCTGGACGAAGTAGGGATAGCCGCCGGACTTCTCGTAGAGCAGGTCGAGTGCCTTCTGCTCGTACTCGACCTCCTCGCGCTCGGCGGGCGCGCAGAGCGCTCGGTCGGCGGCGATCCGGTCGAGCCGGTCGATGCGTTGATAGCGGAACAACCGTTCGGAGTACGACTTGGCGGCGCTGAGCACTGCTGGCAGGTGCGGGAGGCCGGCGCCGACGACGATCAGCGGCGCGCCGAGCTGGGACAGCTCGTGGCAGGCGGCGCAGAGCGCGGACACGTCCTCCGGGCCGAGGTCCTGCATCTCGTCGATGAAGATGGCGATGCCGGTGCCGACGTCGCTGGCCACGGCGGCGGCGTCACTGAACAGCTCGACGAGGTCGATCTCGATGTCGCCGGAGTCGGCCCGACCGCTGGCGGCCGGCACGTCGATGCCGGGCTGCCACCGGTCGCGCAGCTTCGTGGCGGCGCCGGCCCGGCCGGTCGGCGTGGAGCGCTGGGCGAACGCCTTGAGGACGCCGAGGAACGCGTCGATCCGGTCCGGTGCGCGGTGGCGGGGGGCGAGCTCACGGACCGCCATGTGCAGCGCGGCGGCGACCGGTCGACGTAACGACTGGTCCGGTCGAGCCTCGATCTTGCCGCTGCCCCAGAGTCGGTTGATCGCCTGCGACCGGAGGGTGTTGAGCAGAACCGTCTTGCCGACGCCCCGCAGCCCGGTGAGCATCAGGCTGCGTTCGGGTCGGCCCCGCGCGATGCGTTCGAGCACGATGTCGAAGACGTCCAGCTCCCGCCCCCGCCCGGCAAGTTCGGGCGGACGCTGGCCGGCGCCCGGCGCGTACGGGTTGCGGACCGGATCCACGCATCGCAGATTATCGGGCCATCTAGCTGCGAGGCTAGACATGGATAGATGGGGCTACCGGCGTGTCGAGATCGTCGACCACAAACTAGGGCTGTCTAGCGTGGACGCTAGACAGCCCTAGTTTTGGCAATCGGGCTACCGCTTCTTCAGGCAGAGCACGTAGTCGAACAGGTCCACCGAGTTGTCGTGCACGTAGTTCGCGGTCGCCTGCGGCGCGAGCGTCTCGCACCGGTCGCCGTCGGTGGTCGCCGGAATCCGCAGCAGCACCTGATAGGTGTTCGGGCCGCACGGCACCTTGCGGAGCTCCGCGTTGTCCTCACTGCCGTCGTTCACCACGCAGTCACCCCTCGCGAACTCCTCGTCTGGGGTCGGCACGGCCGACGGCGGGGCGTCGCTGGGCAGAGCGGGTGGGACGACAGGGGCACTCGTCGCCGGGGTACGCGCGGCATCCTTGCCAGCGTCGGCGACCTTCCAGACCGCCCAACCGGCCAGGCCCAGGCACGGACACAGCACGAGCAGCACCACCACCGTGATGATGAGAGCGACGTTGCGGCCGGTCTTCTTCACCGGCGCAACGGGTGGCATCCCGTAGCCGCCGGGAGGCTGCTGACCCCACGGCGCGGGTGGCTGACCCGGCATCGGCCCGGCCGGCGGGAAAGGGCCGGGCGGTGGGTAGCCCGGGCCCGAGGTGGGCGACGGCGGCGCCCACATCGGCGTGGTCGGCGGCTCCGGGTTGGTGGGCGGCTCCGGGTTGGTGGGCGGCGGCCCCCACATGGGTGCCGTCGGTGGCTCGGCGCCGGTCTGCGGCGGACCCCACTGCTGCCGGGTCGGGTCCTCGGCGGGTGGCGGGGCGCTCCACTGGGGCACTGTCGGGTCGACAGGTGGTGAGCTGTCCGGCCCGCTGGACGGGCGCTGGTAAGGGTCGTCCGGCTGATCGGAACCCGCAGGTCCGTAGGTCGTCATGTCATCCCCGGGGGTGGGTGGTCTCAGCGCTGCTTGAGGCAGAGGACAAAGTCGAGAGTGTCCAGCTCACTGTCGAAGAAATACCAGTTGGTGTAACCCTCGACCTTGCCGCACTTGGCCTCGGCGTCCCGCTCGCCGCTGGTCGGGCCGTCGATCCGGCTCAACACCTCGTACGACTTGGCGGTACAGCCGCTGATCAGCAGCTTCGGCTTGCCGCCGGCGGTGCCGTCGTTGCGGACGCACTGGCCGACCTTCGCGAACCGCGGATCGGCCGACGACTCCGGCGCGGCGGCGCTCGGCGCGGGCTCGACCGCGTCCGCGCTGGGCTCACCGGCAACGGCCGAGCTGCTCGGCGCGGCTACCGGCGTCGGGTCGCTCTGCCCACGGCGGAACCAGAACGCGCCGGCGACGGCCACCACCAGCAGGACGACCGCCAGTACCGCGATCAGCGGCCCCCGACCCCGCCGACCCGGTGCCGGATCCTCGCCGTACGGCTCGTCGGGCCGGTACGGCTGCCCGCCGTACGCCGGGCCCGCCGGGCTCGGCTGGTACGAGCCGCCGTAGGGCGTTCCCGCGCCGCCACCGTAGGGCGCGCCGGGCGCCGCACCGTAGGGCGGGGTGGGTGGGCCGCCGTACGGCCCTGGGTGCCCCTGCGGTGCGGGCGGGTACGACGGGACCGCTGGCGGGTAGGTCTCCGGCGCTGGCGGGTACTGCTGCTGCACCGGGCGACCCGGCGACTCATCGGGTCTCTGGCCACGCCACGACCCCGGGTGGCCGCCCCCCGGTTGTCCGTAGTTCGTCATGCCGCCCTCCTGCACGAGTGGTGAGAGGCCGGCCACCAAAGCGCGACGCGGACTCCGAGGTCACCGTAGCGTGGTCCACTGATGAGCTCACCTTCACCGAGCGCCACGGCCCTCGCCGGTGGTCGCGCCAGCGCCACGCCGACTCTGATCTGGACCGCGTTGATCGTGGTCTACCTGCTCTGGGGGTCGACCTACCTGGCCATCCGGATCGCCGTGGAGACGCTGCCTCCGCTGCTGTCGGCCACCCTCCGGTTCGCCGTGGCCGGCCTGATCCTGGCGGTGGTGCTGCGACTACGCCGAGGCCCCGGCGCGCTGCGGGTGGACCGGCGGCAACTCGGCTCAGCCGCGTTGGTCGGGGTGCTCCTGCTCGCCGGTGGCAACGGCCTGGTGGTGCTCGCCGAGTCGGGGCCGCCGGGCGTGGCGGTGCCGTCCGGGGTCGCCGCGCTGCTGGTGGCCACCGTGCCGCTGCTGGTGGTGCTGTTGCGCTCGGCCACCGGGGATCGGCCGCCGATCCGGACGTTCGCCGGCGTCACAGTGGGCTTCGTCGGCCTCGTCCTGCTGGTGCTGCCGGGCGGTGGTTCGGCCGCGGTGCCGCTGCTCGGGGCGTTGACCGTGGTGGCGGCGGCAACCTCCTGGTCGGTCGGGTCGTTCCTGTCCGGACGGATCCGGATGCCCGCCGACCCCTTCGTGGCCACGGTGTACGAGATGGTGGCCGGCGCGCTGGTGCTGGCCGTCGTCGCCGCCGCTCGGGGCGAACTGGCCGACTTCCACCCCGCGGCGGTCAGCACCCGGTCCTGGTTGGCGCTGGGCTACCTCCTGGTGGCCGGCTCACTGGTGGCTTTCACCGCGTACGTCTGGCTGCTGCAGAAGGCGCCGATCTCGCTGGTGTCGACGTACGCCTACGTGAACCCGGCGGTCGCGGTGGCGCTCGGCGCGCTGCTGGTGGCCGAGCCGATCACCCCGCAGGTGCTGCTCGGCGGTGCCGTCATCGTCGCCGGGGTCGCCCTGGTGGTGACCACCGAACGGCCGCGTCGAGCGGGCACGGGATCACGATCGGGGGACACACCGGTGCGTGACCGCCAGTAAGGTCCGGCCCATGTCGGCCGCCGCGCTGGTGTCGATCGCACTGCTCGGTGCGCTGGTCGGCCTCGTCGTACCCCCGGTGTCGCGGCGCTTCGCCACGTCGTACGCCCGGTCATTGGCGTTTCCGGGGTCGCAGCGGATCCGGTGGTCCTGGGTCGACCCGATGGTGGCGGCCGGCGTCTTTGTCGGCCTTGCCGTCGCCGTGGGTGACAACCCGGCGCTGCCGGTCTTCCTCGCGGTCGCGGCGGTCGGTCTGGTGCTGGCGCGGGTCGACCTGGCCTGCCTGCGGCTGCCCGACCCGCTGGTCCTCGTCGCCGGGCTGCTGGCCCTCGGGGGTCTGACCGCTGCGGCGCTGCTGTCCGGCACTCCCGGCCGGCTGCTCGGCGCGCTGGGAGGTGCTGCGGTCGCGGGCGCGGCGTACGTGCTGCTGGCCCTGCTGCCTGGCTCCCGGCTGGGTTTCGGGGACGTGAAACTCGCCGCCGTCCTCGGCCTGCCGCTCGGCTGGTTGGGGAGGGACGCCCTATTGGCGGGGCTGCTCCTGCCGCACGTGCTGCACGGCGGCCTGGTGCTCGGCCTGCTCGCCGCCCGAAAGGTGCACCGCAACACCCTGCTACCCCTCGGCCCGGCCCTGCTGACCGGTGCCTGGCTAGCTGTCCTCCTCGCCTAACGCACCAACCCCGCCCCGGCACCGTCGATCTTGCAGTTTCTGCGCCGGCATAAGGTTCATCCCACGCAAAACGACGACCGAAAGTGCAAGATCGGCGGGACGGAGCGGGGGCGGGACGCGGGGGTTAGATCAGGCGGAGTTGGCGGTCCTTGGGGCGGCGGGGTTCGGCTTCGCCGAAGCGTTCGAAGAGGCCGGGGTCGATGGCGCCGAGGAACGGCGAGGGGGCGCAGTCGCGCTCGGTGCCGTGGCGGAGGCGGCGGGCGGCGTGACTGACGTACAGCCGGTCCTGGGCCCGGGTCAGGCCGACGAAGAAGAGCCGGCGCTCCTCGGCGATGGCGTCCTCGTCGGGCGTCGAGCCCGGCCAGCGCAGCGGCAGCAGCCCGTCCTCGACGCCGACCAGGAAGACCACCGGGAACTCCAGGCCCTTCGCGGCGTGCAGGGTGAGCAGTGTGACCGCCTCGGCACGCGGGTCGAGCGCGTCCACCTCCGCGCCGGTGGCCAACTGCGACAGGAAGGTCTCCAGGTCGTCGCCGCAGCGTCGGGCCAACGGGGTCAGCAGGTCCACGGCCGAGCGGACGTCCTCGGGACGGACCGCGCTGGCCGCGCCGTCCAGGGTGGGCACGGCGAACCGCTCCGCGACCACCTGACCGGCCAGCCGCACCCGGGCGGCCAGCGAGCCGGCCAGGCCGTCGGCGTGTCGTAGCTCGCGGGCGATGGCCGCCACCCCGGGCCGATCCCGCAGCCGGTCGTGGGAACGCTTCTGTACGGGGATGTTGGCCCGGGTCAGGGCGTCCACGATCGGGGCGGCCTGCGCGTCGGTGCGGTACAGCACGGCGATGTCGGAGAACGACAGCGAGGTGGACCGGCCGTCGATGCGCCCGGAGTCCAGTGAGCGGTGCGAGAGCCCGCCGACCAGGTCGTCGACGGTACGCACCACGAAGTCGGCCTCCTCGGCGACGGACCCCGCCGGGTGGCGTCCGACCAGCGGGGCCTCCGGGTCGAGCCGCGCCGGGTCCAGTCGTCGGCCCCGGACCAGCGAGGACGGTGCGATGGCCTGCACGGCGGCGGCCAGGATCGGGGCCGACGAACGGTAGTTGCGGTTGAGCCGGACCAGTCGGGCGTCGGTGAAGTCCTCGGAGAAGCGCAGGAAGTAGCCGACGTCGGCACCCCGGAACGAGTAGATCGCCTGGTCCGGGTCGCCGATCGCGCAGAGGTTGCCGTCGGCGGGGCTGAGTAGCCGCAGCAGTTCGTACTGCACCTCGTCGACGTCCTGGTACTCGTCGACGAAGATCCACCGCCAGCGGTCCCGGTACCGCTCGACCAACTTCCGGTCGGCCCGTAGCAGCTCCACCGGCAGGGTCACCAGCTCGTCCAGGTCGACCAGGTCCTGTTTGCGCAGCAGCGACGTGTAGGCGGCGCTGTCGTCGCCGGCCTCGGTGCGGGCTGCCGCCCGCTCGGCGTCGTCGGCGATCCGGAAGTCGGCCGGGAGGCCCGCCGTGGCGGCGTTCTCCCGCAGGATGGTCAAGCCCAGCGCGTGGAACGTACCCACTGTGACGTCCTCGGCTACCGGGCCGAGCAGGCCGTCGAGGCGGTGTCGCAGCTCCTCGGCGGCCCGGCGGGTGAACGTGATCGCGAGGCAGTGCTCGGGGAAGACGTTCAGCTCCGCGCAGAGGTACGCGATCCGGTGGGTGAGCGTCCTGGTCTTGCCGGTGCCCGGACCGGCAACGATGAGCAGCGGGCCGCCGGGTGCGGAGGCGGCCACTCGCTGCATGGCGTCCAGTCGGTCCAGCAGGCCGGTGCCGACCTCCTCCATGCCGGAGAGCATCGGCTCGAACGGCTCGTGCGGAGACGGCGGCGACGCGATCGGCGGTGCGGGCGTCGGAACCGGCTTCCGCTTCGGCTCCGACTTCGCCGCCGCGGGGCGCTTGGCCGCGACCCGGGGAGCCGGCTCGGTGGGCCGTCGCTGCGCCGGCACGGGTACGTCGAACAGCGTCTCCTGCGCGCCCAGCTCGGCCCTGTCGAAGAGCGTGATCACGCCGTACTCGCCGTCGTAGCCGGGCACTCGGCGGACGTCGCCGCGCCGCAACCGCCCGATGCCCTCGGCGAGCAGCTCACCACCGGCATGGGCGATGTCGGTCAACGGTGTGGTGGTCAGGATCTCCAGCTCGGGGCCGAGTGCGGCCAGCAGCTCGTTGAGCCGTCCCTCGACCTTCTTCGACCGGGCACCCACCTTGTTGATCTCGCCGAGGATCTCGGCCAGCGGCACCAGGTGGGTGACGTCCCTGGCGTGCGCCGGCCGGTGCCCGTCCGGGCGGTCGGCCAGCTCCTCGACCCGGCTGAGGACACCCACGGTGAGGGGTTTGCCGCACTCGGGGCAGCGCCCTTCGGCGGCCCGGGTGCGCTCCGGAGACCAGTTGACCCCACACAGCCGGTGCCCGTCCGCGTGGTACTTGCCCTCCTCCGGGAAGAATTCGATGGTGCCGGCCAGGCCGGCGCCGGTACGCAGCGCCTCCCGAACGGCGAAGTAGTTCCGTTCGGCGGTCAGCACTGTCGCCTCCCGGCCGAGGGCCGGCGGTGAGTGCGCGTCCGAGTTGGACACCAACTGGTAGCCGTCCAGGCTGCCGACCCGCCAGTTCATCGCGGGGTCGGAGGAGAGCCCGGTCTCCACGGCGAAGATGTGCTCGGCCAGGTCGGCGTAGCAGTCCGCGATCGCGTCGAAGCCGGACTTCGAGCCCAGCGCGGAGAACCAGGGCGTCCAGATGTGCGCCGGCACCAGGTAGCCGTCCGGGCTGGCCTCCAGGGTGATCTCCAGCAGGTCGCGAGAGTCCAGTCCGAGGATCGGCCGGCCGTCGGAGCCGAGGTTGCCGATCCGGCCGAGCGCGGTGTTGAACCGGGCCACCGCGTCCAGGTCCGGCAGGTAGATCAGGTGGTGCACCTTGCGGGTCCGGTCGTCCCGCTTGTAGATGGTGGAGATTTCCACGCTCAGCATGAACCGGACCGGGTCCGCCTCCGCCGTCTGCGCGAGCCGGGGTGGCAGCCGACGGGCGATGTCCCGCTCCGCCTCCGGGTCGAGCCGGTACAGCCCCGGCTCGGCCGGACGCAGCGTCTCCCGCAGGTGGTCGTACCAGGCGGGGTGGGTGAAGTCGCCGGTGCCGAGCAGGCCGATGCCCTTACGCCGGGCCCACCACGCGAGGTTCGGCACTGTGAGGTCACGGCTGCACGCGCGCGAGTATTTCGAGTGGATGTGCAGGTCCGCGACGAATGGCGGTAGGCCACCGGGGGGTACGGCGCTGAACGGGGGCACGCCGCATCCTGTCACGCCCGCCGCGCCGGCCAGCCGCCGCCACGCGCGGACGTGACGTCCGCTATGCCGAGCGCAGCTCGACCAGACTGATCTGCGGTTCCGCGCCGACCCGGACCGGCGGCCCCCAGAAACCGGCGCCGTTTGTCACGTAGACCTTGGTGCCGTCGACCTCGCCGAGCCCGCTGACCACCGGCTGCTCCAGCTTGACGGCCAGGTTGAACGGCACCATCTGCCCGCCGTGGGTGTGCCCGGAAAGTTGCAGGTCGACGCCGTACCGGGCCGCCTCCTTGGCCGCCAGCGGCTGGTGCGCGAGCAGGACCACGGGACGGCTCGGGTCGCGGTCACCGAGGGCAGCGGCGAAGTCCGGGCCGGCGGCGAGGCCGGTGCCGGCCCCGGTGAGGTCGTTCACACCAGCCAGGTCGAGCACACCGCCCCGGGCCTGGATCTCCTGCCGCCGGTTCTGCAGCACCCGCAGACCGAGCCGGTCGACCTCCTGGACCCACTCCTCCACGCCGGAGTAGTACTCGTGGTTGCCGGTGACGAAGAAGCTGCCGTAGCGGGAGCGCAGGTCGCGCAGCGGCGCGGCGGCCGAGCCGAGTTCGGCGACGGAGCCGTCGACCAGGTCACCGACGACCGCGACGATGTCCGCGTCGAGCCGGTTGATCGCGGCGACGATCCGCTCGGTGTGTGCCCGGCCGCGCAGCGGGCCGAGGTGGATGTCGGAGACGGTGGCGATGCGCAGGCCGTCCATGCTGCGGGGGAGTTTGGCGAGCGGGATCCGCACCCGGTCGAGGTGGGGCGGGCCGAGCGCCGTGCGGATGCCGTACCCCGTGACGCCGGTGGCGGTGAGGCCGGCGAAGATGGCCGCCCCACGGGCCAGCAGCAACCGGCGGGACGGGTCGTGGTCCGGTGCCGCGACGGCGCCGGCGGCCGGCGGCTCGGTCGGCCCGGCGGCGCCGACCAGCACCGGCTCGGGCGCCGCGGTGGTCGGTTCCGCGGCAACCACCCGGCGGCGCAGCACCAGCCGGGTGACAAGCATCGGGACTTCCAGCACGACCAGTACGACAAGCAGGTAGAACATCAGCGCGAGCCACAGGTAGCCCGGCCAGGCGAGCCAGTAGAGCCCGGCCTGCGTCCCGGCGAGGGTGACCGGCACGAGTAGGGCCAGCACCAGGGCGGCGATTCCGCCGACCCGTCGCCAGCGGCCCGGCGTCGTGGTGTCCCGAACGAGTCGCTTCCACAGGTAGAGGTGGATGAGACCGGTGACCAGCGCCAGGACAGCCACGAACCCCACAACCGCCATCATGTGTGCGCCTCCCTCAGCCGCCCGCGAACGGGGGCAGGACGTCGATCGTGGCCCCGGCCGGTAGGGGTGCCTGACGATCATGACAGGTGACGCCGTTCACGAGGAAACTCGCGACCCGCAGCACCCCGGCGAGCCGGTCGCCGTGGCGATGGGTCAGCTCGGCCGTGAGGTCGTCGAGGGACCGCCCTCCGGGGAGGGCCTCCTCGGCGCGGCCGGCGGCGGCGCGGGCGCCCGCGAAGTAGCGGACGGTCAGCGGTGTCCCCTCCATGCTCAACCGCCGATCGCGGACATCGGGCGGGTCGGCTGGAGGAAGGTGGGGTCGTCGATGCCGTGCCCGGCGCGCTTGCCCCACATCGCGGTACGCCAGCGCCGGGCCAACTCGTCGTCGTCCACGCCACTGCGGAGCGCGGCGCGTAGATCGGATTCCTCGGTGGCGAAGAGGCAGGCGCGGACCTGGCCGTCGGCGGTCAGCCGGGTGCGGTCGCAGTCCCCGCAGAAGGGGCGGGTGACGCTGGCGATCACACCGACCCGGGCCGGGCCTCCGTCGACCAGCCAGGTCTCCGCCGGTGCCGCGCCGCGCTCGGCCGGGTCGGGGCTGAGATCGAACACGGTACGCAGGGACGCCAGGATCTCCTCGGCGGTGACCATGGTGTCGCGGGCCCAACCGTGCTGGGCGTCCAGCGGCATCTGCTCGATGATCCGCAGTTGGTAGTCGTGATCGAGGGCGAAGCGGAGCAGCGCCGGCGCCTCGTCCTCGTTGACACCACGCATCAGCACTGAATTGATCTTCACGGGGTTGAGCCCGGCGGCCGCCGCCCCGGCGAGCCCGGCCAGCACCGCGTCGAGGCGGGGGCGGCGGGTGAGCTCGGTGAACCGGGCCGGGTCCAGGGTGTCCAGTGAGACGTTCACCCGGTCCAGGCCGGCGGTCCGCAACGCCGGGGCCAGCCGGTCCAGGCCGATGCCATTGGTGGTCAGCGAGACCCGGGGGCGGGGTTGGAGGGCGGTGACCGCCGTCACGATGTCGACAAGCCCGCTGCGGATCAGCGGCTCACCGCCGGTGAACCGCACCTCGGTCACGCCGAGCAGCTCGACAGCCACCCGGACCAACCGGACGATCTCCTCGTCGGTCAGCAGCTCGGGGCCGGCCAGCCAGGGCAGCCCTTCCGCCGGCATGCAGTAGGTGCAGCGCAGATTGCACTTGTCAGTGAGGGACACGCGCAGGTCCCGAGCGACGCGGCCGTACCGGTCGACGAGGACGCCGTCGGTCCCCGGGGCGACGCTCACCTGTCGACCGTAGCGCGCTCGGCCCGGCTCAGGACGGCGCGGGCTGTCTTGACGACCACATCTCGGAAGCTGGCGCCGAAGAGTGCGGTGTGCACGAGCAGGAGGTGCAGCTGATGCAACGGCACGCGCTCACGCCAGCCGTCCGGTAGCGGCCAACTCTCCTGGTAGGCGGCCAGCACCCGATCCAGGTGGGGGACGCCGCCGAAGAGGGCGAGCTGGGCGAGATCCGTTTCCCGGTGCCCACCGTGCGCCGCCGGGTCGACGAGCCAGGCCCGGTCGTCGGCCCCCCACAGCACGTTGCCCGGCCACAGGTCGCCGTGGATGCGCGCGGGCGGCTCGTCGCCGCCGAGCCCGTCGAGGTGATCGATCACCTGCTCGACCACTGCGGAATCGGCACTTGTCAAAGCGCCACCGTCGACCGAGCGTCGCAGGTAGGGGACGAGACGTCGTTCGGCGAACCACGCCGACCAGCGCCCGCCGGTGGGGGTGTTGTCCTGTGGAAGCGAGCCGATGAAACCGGGCCAGGTCGCACCGAAGGTGGTCGCGCCAGCCCGGTGCAGCCCGGCCAACTCCCGGCCGAAGCGCTCCGCGGCCTCCGGCGTCGGTTCGCCGGGCTCCACCCAGTCGAGCGCCAGCAGATCCGGCAACGCCACGATCACCTCGGGTACGGCGACAGCGCCGGCCTCCCGTAGCCAGCGCAGGCCGGCGGCCTCGGCGGCGAAGAAGCCCTCCGGCGCCGGTCGGTCGGCGGCCTCCGGCCAGGACTTGGCGAAGACGGAGTGGCCGTCGTCGAGGGTGAGCCGGGCGGCGGCGCAGATGTTTCCACCGGCGACCGGTGTCTCCCGGAGCCGCTGATGGGTCCGGAAGGTCGGAAGGTGTGCCGGATGCGCGCGCAGGTACGCCAGGTCCATCAGCGCACGGTAACCGCTCCTTACGACAGCCAGGTGTCGCCCGACGACATCGGCGCTCTTTCCGCACTCGTAGGTGTGGCATGAGCAGGGAAAACACGCACAGTAACTGTGGATAAGCCGCGTGTCGTCCACAGGGGTAGCAGGGCCCGGTAGGCCCGCCGCAGGCTTCCGACATGACCTCGACCGAACGCCCCCAGCTCGCCGTCCGCTCACCCGCCGACCTGATCGCCGCTGTGCCGTACCTGCTCGGGTTTCACCCCACCGACAGCGTGGTCGCCGTGGCGCTGGTCGGCCGACAGATCATCTTCGCCGCCCGCGCGGACCTGCCCGATCCGAGCGATCCGGGCGGGCTGGCCGGGCACCTGGCCGGTGTGATCCGCCGGCAGGGCGCAGAGGCCGCCACAGTGGTGGGCTACGGGCAACCGGAACGGGTCACTCCGGCCGTCGACGCGGTACGCGACGCGCTGGGCGAGTTCGGCCTGCACGTGCTCGACGCGCTGCGGGTGACCGACGGCCGCTGGTGGTCCTATCTCTGCACCGAGCCCGACTGCTGCCCGCCCGAGGGTCGCCCCTACGACCCGACCGTCAACCGGGTGACCGCCTCGGCGGTCTTCGCCGGCCAGGTCGCACTCCCCGACCGGGCCGCCCTGGTGGCGCAGGTGGCACCGGTGGACGGCCCGGCCCGGGAATCGGCCCGCGCGGCCACCGCCCGCGCCGAGCTGAGACTGGCCGAGCTGATCGAGCAGGCACCCGAGAGCGACAGGCTCGGCGCTCGGGCGCTGCGCTCCGCCGGGGTGGTGGCGGTCCGCGAGGCCCAGCGCCGGCAGCGGCGTGGTGAACCGCTCGACGACGACGAAATGGCCTGGCTGACCGTGCTGATGACCCACCTGCCGGTCCGCGATCACGCCTGGGAACGCACCGACGGTCGGGACCGGGACATCGCCCTCTGGACCGACGCGCTGCGCCGGGCCGAGCCGGAGGCTGCCGCCGCTCCCGGTGCGCTGCTGGCGTTCGCCGCCTGGCGCGCCGGTCAGGGCGCGTTGGCGGCGGTCGCGCTCGAACGCACGCTCAGCCTGCACCCCGACTACTCGCTCGCCCTGCTGCTGGACGACCTGCTCCGGCGTGGCGTGCCCCCGGCCGAGCTGGACGGCTGGCCGTCGGTCGGGATGCCCGGTGTCATCCGCCCCCGCAAACGGAGCCGACGTGGCCGCCGCTGACGAGCCAGATGCGGGAGACACCGCATCAGCCGTATCGCAGTTTTGCTATAGTCGGCTCTGGTCAGTCCTCTTCCACCCAGAGGCCGTGTCCGAACTGCGAGCCATACCCGCGATCGAGCAGGCGGCAATCGGACACGCCGTCGAAAAGCTGGAGAGCCTCGGCCCCAACCTTGGCTACCCGCACTCCAGCAAGATCCGAACCGCCGACAACTTGCGTGAACTACGCCCACGCGGAGGGCGTAGCCGGTGGCGCGTCTTCTACGCGCAGGTCGGTGAGGCGTTCGTGGTCGGTGCCATCGGCCCAGAAGCCAGCGTCAGCCAGCGGAACTTCGCCCGGGCCATCGCAGCCGCAGAGCGAAGGATCAAGGACGTGGAGGAGGAGTGATGAAACGTTCCGAACTCAAGACCTCGCAGCAGGTCATCGGCGATGTCAGCCGTCAGGACCCGGTGTTCCGCGCAGAGTGGGATCGGACAGCATTCGCGCGTGAGGTCGCGCTCCGTATCGTGGGATACCGCACCGAGAACCAACTGACCCAGACCGCGCTCGCTCGCAAGGTGGGAATGACCCAGTCAGTCATCGCGCGACTGGAGTCTGGCGACCAGCCGCCGTCGATCGCGACCCTCGTCAAGCTCTCCAAGGGCACCGGCATGGAGTTCGACGTAAAGATCTCCCGAGGTGCCGCCGAGATCGTAGCCGCATAGCCGGCGGTTTCTCGATAGATCGACGATTGACCCGGTATCAGTAAACCCGAGTCGATCGCGGTTCAGAGAGTGACGATGGTGAGCCTGCGACAGGGCGAGACCTAGCCGACGGGGCCGATCTTCTTCGCCAGCCCGACGAAGCCCGCCCAGGCCGCCGGCCCGAAGGTCAGCGTGCCGCCGTCCCGGTCCTTGGTGTCGCGCACGAGCACGAGACCCGGCAGGTTGTCGGCCACCTCGACGCACGCGCCACCGTTCGAGCTGCTGCGGGTGCTCTTGCGCCAACGGGCGCCGGTCAGGTCATCCATGCTCGCGCTCTCATCAGGTCGATGGTCAGGTCTCGCGGTAGCGCTAACGACCTCACGCTATCCCAGACCGCCCAGAGTGGAGCAACCTCATTACTCAGCCGCCCGGCCGCCTGGTCATCGAGGTAGCCGACGTCGTCGCCGTCCGGTGTGCTGGCGATGACGAAGGGCCCGGCCTGGCCGGGATGGAAACCGGCCGTCAGGGGGAGGACGTGGATCATCACCGCCGGCCGCTCGGCGAGCATCATCAGATGGTCGAGTTGGGCGGCCATGATGTCGGGTCGTCCCCGGCGTAGTGCGGCCTCGTCGATGACGAAGACGCTCAACGGCGGGCGAGGCCGGTCGAACACGGCGGCCTGCCGGCGGAGGCGGGTCTCCACGTGCGCCTCCAGGTCTTCGTCGGCCCAGAGCCCGCTGCTCAGCACGGCCCGCGCGTACGCCTCGGTCTGGAGGAGGCCGGGCAACACGGCGGACTCATACCACCGCAGCCCCACGGCCTCGCGCTCGATGTCCGTCCACGGCCGGAACCACGCCGGTTCGCGTCGCTTGTACAGGTCGGGCCAGAGGTCGCCCTCGTCGCGGCCGAGAACCTCGGCGACCTTCGACCGGTGCCGCGTCTGCGGAATCCGTCCCGGGTTCGCCCACTTGGCCGCCGTCTTGGGATCAACCCCGATCTGAGCGGCGAGGCTGTCGGCGGTCAGGCCGGATTTCGACATGGCTTCAGCGACTGCGCGATTCATCCCTGTCCCTCTGGTTCGTCCGAGACGTCCACAGGAGATATTGCTACGCAGTGTATTCGGCTGGCAACCCTTGGAAGCGTGTGTCTGAGACGGCGTGGCCGGCAGGGACTACCCGAGACCCGGCGGTCGCGTTCGTGCCGGGGCCGCCTCGTGGGCGAGCACTCAGGGGCGGCCCCTCCCAACGACGAGGAGGAGACATGCCGAACAAGCCGAAGCCCACGACGCGGCGCGAACCAGTGCGGGCTGGCCGATGACCGACGACACGGAACACCCCCTGCTCAAGCCAGCGTGGCGCTGCCGCACGTGCGGGATCGCCTGGCCCTGCTCGGTCGCCAAACTGCGCCTGCTCGGTCGGTACCGAGGTCGACCCGACGAGTTGGTCGAGCACCTGAAGGCACTGCAAGCCGAAGCAACCGAACACCTCACCGAGCTGTACGGCGGCAAGACCCCGGATGGCCTGACCGAACGCTTCACCGGCTGGGTCAGGGCTCGATAGCCGGGCCGACTCCCGCCCCGGCGCTGATCCCTCGTCCCCCGAGGTCGATCGCCCGGGGCGGGCTCCCCCGGCAACGCGCCTCCGTCGAAGGATGTACGCGTTGCTCCTGTTCACGGCCGACGCGGCAGGGCCACCGCCGCCGGAGAATGATCTCGTGGCCGTTCACCGCGTAGGCATGACATGACCCCCGAGTTGCTGCTGTCGCTGGCCGGGCTGGCGTTGATCGACAGCACCAGCATCGGCACCCTCTTCATCCCGGTCTGGCTGCTGCTCGCCCCCGGGCCGGTCAACGTCCGGCGGATCCTGGGCTACCTCGCCACCATCGCTGTGTTCTACCTCGCGGTGGGGCTGTTGCTGGTCTGGGGCGGCAGCACGCTGGGCGACGCGCTGGGTGGCGCCCTGGACAACCGGGGTGTCCTCTGGGCGCAACTCGTCCTGGGCGTGGGAATGCTGGTGCTCAGCTTCCGCTACGACGGCAAGCGGCGTCCCCGTACCGGTGGTGTGTTGCGCTGGCGGGACCGGGCCACCGCCGGAGACTCCTCGGCCCGTTGGTTGGTCGGGCTCGCGCTGCTCGCGGCGCTCGCCGAGGTGGCGACCATGCTCCCGTACCTCGGTGCGGTGGGTCTGTTGGCCACCTCGGGGGTGGGAGCGGCAAGCGTGGTGTTGCTGCTCGCCGGGTACTGCCTGGTCATGGTGCTGCCGGCGGTGGTGTTGCTGGGTGCCAGGGTTGCCCGCCCGCGACTGGTCGAGCCGGTGCTGGCCCGCCTGAACACCTGGATCGTCACGAAGGCGGGCAGCGCGTTGGGCTGGATCCTCGGCATCGCCGGTTTCCTGATCGCCCGCGACGCCGCCGCACGGCTGGCCCTGTTCGACCTGATCGACCGGATCGGTCGCTGACGGGCCGCCCGCGTCAGGCCGGCTGCTCCACGGTGATCCGGTGCGGCCCGGTGTAGACGTTCATGGTCCGCCCGCGCAGGAAGCCAACGAGTGTCATCCCCGCCTCGTCGGCCAGTTCGGCGGCGAGGGTGCTCGGGGCGGACACCGCGGCCAGCAGCGGCAACCCCGCCATCCACGCCTTCTGGGTCAGCTCGAAGCTGGCCCGACCGGAGACCAGCAGCAGATGCCCGGTGAGCGGCAGCCGACGTTCCCGCACGGCCCAGCCGATCACCTTGTCCACGGCGTTGTGCCGGCCCACGTCTTCCCGGAGCACCACCAGCTCACCGTCGGGGGTGAACAGCCCCGCCGCGTGCAGCCCGCCGGTCCGGTCGAAGCCGCGCTGGGCGGCGCGCAACCGGTCGGGCAGTTCGGTGAGCAGCGCGGCCGGCACGGTGAGCGGATCCTCCGCGACCGGGAACAGCGACCGGGTGCGTACCGCGTCGATGCTGGCCTTGCCGCAGACCCCACAGGAGCTGGTCGTGTAGAAGTTCCGGGACGGGTCGGTGGTCGGTTCCGGCACGCCGGGGGCGAGCACCACGTCCACCACGTTGTACGTGTTCGGTGTCTCCGCGCCGGCGCAGAGCTGCGCGGTCAACACGTCGTCGGTCGACCGGATCAGCCCCTCCGTCAGCAGGAACCCGATGGCCAGGTCCAGGTCGTCGCCCGGGGTGCGCATGGTGACGGCGAGCGGCCGACGTTTGCCGGGACCGGCCGTGCCGACCCGGATCTCCAGCGGCTCCTCCACGGCGAGCGTGTCCGGTCGGCGGACCGACCCCCGCCCGGCGGTCGCCGCGTCCAGGTCGATCCGGAGTACGCCCCGTCGATCAGTTGCCCGTCCCATCCCGCCATCCTCCACCCCACGCCCCCACACCCCCACCCTCACCCCGACCCCTCACACCCCTCGCCCCGACCCCTCACCCCCTCGCCCCGGTTGATCATGAAGTTAGCCGTGCGTGTCGTCGGCGTGTCGCGCGATAACTCCATGATCACCGGAGTGAGGGGTTCGGGCCTGGTCGGGCGCGCCGGTAGGGCCGGGGTTTGGCGCGGCTACGGTGGGCGGATGGGGGCGTACGCCGTTGTGGTGCTCGCGGGTGGGGCCGCCCGACGGATGGGCGGGGTCGACAAGCCCGCGCGTCCGGTCGGTGGGCGGCCGATGCGTGACCGGGTGCTGGCCGCCGTCACCGACGCGACTCCGCGGGTGCTGGTCGGTGCGGCCGACGCCGTGCCGGCGGGTGTGCTGGTCGTCCGGGAGGATCCGCCCGGTGGAGGCCCGGTCGCCGCGGCGGCGGCCGGCCTGGCGCTGCTGGGTCCCGACACCGCCGTGGTCGCGCTGCTCGCCGCCGACCTGCCGCTGCTCACCCGGGCCGCGATCGGCGATCTGCTGAACCACCTCGACCGGGAGACCCCCGACCTCGAACCGGAGGGAGGCGGCTCAGCCCCGGCGCCGCCGGCCCAGGGCGGCTCAACTCCGGCGCCGTCGGCCCAGGGCGGCTCAACTCCGGCGCCGTCGGCCCACGGCGGCTCAACTCCGGCGCCGCCGGCCCAGGGCGGCCTTGCCCCGGCGCCGTTGGCCCAGGGCGGCCCAGCTCCGGTGCCGCCGGCCCCCGGTGGCCTTGCCCCGGCCCACGGCGGCCTCGGTGGCGAGCGGAGGCCCGACGGGGCGTGCTTCGTGGACGGGGACGGGCGGCGGCAGTCGCTCTGCGGTGTCTGGCGGGTCGCCGCGCTGCGGACGGCCCTGGACCGGCTCACTGTCGAGCGGGGCGGCAGTCTGTCCGGCGCCCCGGTCCGGGCGCTACTGGCTCGTCTCGTCGTGCGGGAGGTGGCCTGGTCCGGCGAGGGCCCGCCGCCGTGGTTCGACTGCGACACTGACGAGGACGTACGCCGGGCGGAGGAGTGGGCGCGATGACGGTGATGGACGACTGGGTCACGGCGGTGTGCGCCGAGTTGGATCTGGACCCGGCCGGGGTGCCGGTGCCGGCGGTGCTGGATCTGGCCCGGGACGTCGCCCACCAGGTGCTGCGTCCGGGTGCGCCGGTCACTGCGTACCTCCTGGGGTTGGCGGTTGGCCGGGGCGCGGAGCCGGCGGACGTCGCGGCCCGGCTCAGCGCGCTGGCGGGCAGTTGGCCGGTCGCGCTGGATGCCGACCCCGCGGACCCGACGGCCCCCTGACCGCTGTTGTCCGATCCCGGTCCGGGCTGATTCGACGCACGGGCGGCGTGGGTAGGGTGATCGTGACGGACGGAGGCGATCATGACGGCTGACCACCCCTCGGCGCCGCACGGTGAGCTGCCCGGCGCTTCGACTGAGCCGGCGGAATCGATCCTGCTCGACGAGCCCAGCACCACCGACCTGCGGGCGAAGGTGACCGAGGCGTGGCGGGAGTTCGCCCGCGCGCTCGCCGTACGGCTGCGGGAGCTTCCCGTCGGCGCGCACCTCGACGTGACCCTGGACCCCACCGCCTCCGGCACCGGGGACGCCGTCTATTCGATAAGCGTCGACGTGGACCCGGACCATGTGTTGTCCGCCCGCGCGGTCGGCAACGCCATGCTTCCGGCGGGCTACCGACTGGATCGGGGGGCGGTGGCGGACATGGTCGCGCTCGGCTGGTCCCCGCCCGGGGTGGTCGCCGGATCCGGCGGTTCCTTCGGGCTGAACGCCACGACGGCCGAGTCTGCCCAGGTCGCCACGCTGCTCTCCCGCACGCTGCGCGATGTCTACGGCGCTCCGCACCCGGCCTTCCTCGTCTATCTGGTGCACGACGCCGAGGGCGAACCGCTGCCCCTGGGCCCGGTGGGCACCGCGCGCAGCGAGTTCGGTCCGGACGCCGACGTCGAGGCGGACCTGGAGGAGGCGTTGGCTGAGGCGGCCGCCTCGCAGGTCGAGCGGGAAGACGTGCTCGATCTGGCCGACCGGGTCCGTACCGTGGTCTCTACGATGTTGAAGTCGGACACCGACCGGTTGCAGATCGACTCGGACGGCGACATCACCATCCGCGCCGGCTCGGCGATGGTCTTCGTGCGGGTGCGGGACAACCCGCCCCTGGTGGACGTCTTCTCCCCGGTGCTCACCGAGGTGGAGCCGACCGAGCGGCTCTACGTCAAGCTCTCCGAACTGACAAACCGGATGCCGATCGGCCGCCTCTACTGCGCCGACGACACGGTCTGGGCGTCCATCCCGGTGTTCGGCCGCAACTTCCAGGCGACCCATCTGATGCTGGCGGTGCAGGTGATGACCGGTCTCGCCGACGAGTTGGACGACCGTCTGCACGGCGAGTTCGGCGGCAAGCGGTTCTTCGGTGAGGGTGACAAGCCGGTTCGACGCGACGAGTCGGAGCACCGCACCGGCATGTATCTCTGAGCGAACTATTCAGGGCTCAGTTGGCGGAGGCGGGTGCCGGTCGGGCGGACGGGCCGACGCCGGGGGACTCGACCAGCCGGGAGAGCACGATCGTGCTGCGGGTGGAGGTCACGAAGGACTCGGCACGCAACCGCTCCAGCGCCGCCTCCAGATGGGCGATGTCGGCGGCGCGTAGGTGCACGAGTGCGTCCGCCTCCCCGGAGACGGTGTACGCGCCGACCACCTCCGGGTGTCTGCGGGCGGCCACGCCGATCTGCGCCGGGGTGGTCCGGCCGGCGCAGAACAGCTCGACGAAGGCCTCCGTCGTCCAGCCAACCGCGGCCGGATCAACGACGGCCGTGAATCCCCTGATCACGCCGGTGGCGCGCAGCCGGTCGACGCGACGCTTGACCGCTGGGGCGGAGAGTGACACCCGAGCGCCGATGTCGGCGTAGGACGCGCGGGCGTCCGCGACGAGTAACGCAATGATCCGCTGGTCTACCGCGTCTATCTGCAACGTTCCGCCTCTGGGAAGCAACGCTTGTGGCTGTTTTCAAAGTTCTACGGTACCTACTCTTGGTGACCGTGAACCAGCAGCGTTTCCCGCGAAAGCGGACATATCTCATGTGCTCGCCGGAGTACTTCACGGTCGAGTACGCGATCAACCCGTGGATGGACGTGACCACCCCGGTCGACCGCGACCTGGCCGTCAAGCAGTGGGACCGACTGCGCGAAACCCTGGTCGGCCTTGGCCACGAGGTGCACCTGCTCACCCCCGAGCAGGGGCTGCCCGACATGGTCTACGCCGCCAACGGTGGCTTCGTGGTGGACGGCAGCGTCTACGGCGCCCGGTTCAAGCACGAGCAGCGGACCGCCGAGGCCGCCGCCCACCACGCCTTCTACGAGGCGCAGGGCTGGCGGTTCATCGCACCCGGCGAGACCAACGAGGGTGAGGGCGACTTCGCGTACGTGCCGGAGGCGCACGGTGGGCTCATCCTGGCCGGGCACGGCTTCCGCACCGAGATCCCGGCGCACGCGGAGGCGCAGGAGGCGTTGGGCCGACCGGTGGTGTCGCTGCGCCTGATCGACCCCCGCTTCTACCACCTGGACGTGGCGCTCGCGGCCATCGACGACGCGAACATCGTCTACTTCCCGGGTGCGTTCTCGGCGGCCAGCCAGCGGGTGCTCACCCAACTCTTCCCGGACGCGGTGATCGCCGACGACGAGGACGCGTTGGCCTTCGGGATCAACCTGGTCAGCGACGGCGCGAACGTGGTACTCAACAGCGAGGCCACCCGGCTGGCCGGCAAGCTCAAGGCGGCCGGGTACACCCCGGTCCCCGTCGAGTTGGCCGAGCTGAAGAAGGGTGGCGGCAGCGTGAAGTGCTGCATCGCCGAGCTGCGGCACTGACCCCGCGAACGTCTCGGGGCCGGCCTCCCGCTGGGAGACCGGCCCCGAACCGTGCTTGGGGTGGGCGGTCAGCCCAGCGTGGCCAGCTCGTTGATCAGCACGTTCGACATGACCTGACCGTCGCGCTGCACCTCACGCAGGTACCACTTCTGCTGCGGGGTACGCGGCTGGTTGAACTGCCAGATGCCGCGCGGGCTGTCGATCTGGCCGAGCTTGCCCAGGGCCAGGTTGACCTGCTGCGGTGTGGGCTTCCCACCGGTCAGCTGGATGGCCTGGTCGAGCACCTGCGCCGCGTCGTACGACGCCATCGCGTACGTGGTGGGGGTGACCCGGTACTTCTTGCGGTACGCCGAGGCGAAGACCCGGTTCGACGTGTTGTTCAGGTCGGCCGAATAGTTCAGCGCGGTCTGGATGCCCAGCGCGTTGTCCTTCAGGTTCTCCAGCACGGTGCCCTCGGTGAGGAAGCCCGGCGCGTAGATCGGCCCGGCGAACTTCTCGCGCAGCTGCTTGATGAACTCCACGGCGGCCGCCCCGGCGAAGAAGCAGAAGACCGCAGTGGGCTTCTTGGCCAGCGCCTTGGTGATGTCCGAGGAGTACGTCGTCTTGCCGGGGTTGGAGGTGGCGTTGGTGTAGGTCACCTCGTCGCGAATCCGGGGGTCGTTCGCGCCGAACTCCTGCCGGAAGCCGCGGACCACGTCCGGGCTGCCGACGTTCTCCGGCATGATGATCGCGATGCGGCCGTTCGCCGGCAGTTGGTCGCGCAGGTAGCGGCCCAGCGCCCGGCCGGCCTCGTCGAGCACGTACGAGGTCCGCCAGATGTAGAAGACGCTCTGCAGGCTGCTCGGAGAGGCGTTGGAGCCGATCAGCGGGACCCGGGCCTGCTCCACGGTGTCCCGGATGCCGACCATCACCGCCGAGTTGACCACGCCGGTGAGCGCCAACACGCCCTGCTTGAGCAGGCCCTCGACGGCAGCCTTGCCCGTCGTCGCGGTGTCGCCCTCGTCGGCGGTCAGCAGCTGCACCGGGTGGCCGCCCAGCCGCTGGTCGTGCAGGTCGAGGAAGAGCTGGAAGCCGTTGGTGATGTCGTCGCCGATGCTCTTGAAACCACCGGCCTGCGGCGTGATCAAACCGATCTTGACCGGGTTGCGGTCGGCGGTCGGTTCGGCGTCACTGTCTGAGCCACACCCGGCGACGAACCCGGTGGTACCGAGCGCGGCCAACAGTTGGAGCGCCCGCCTGCGATTCATCTGCGACACCGAGTTCCTTCCAAGGAGCGTTACAGGGCCGAACACCGCCCCTCCGGCGTTCTACCTGGTCCGCGACGCTGCGTCAATGGCTAGTGATCATCGTGCAGGGACCGCAACACGGCAAGGACCTGGGGCCACGCGACGGACTCCGGGTCGATCAGCCCGAAATGCTCGCATCCAGGCAGTTCGACAAGGGAAATATCGGAACCTGCGGCACGCGCCTGTGTGACGAAATCCCTGCTCATCTCCGCCGGAACCTGATAATCGTCCGAGCCGTGCACAACTACTGTCCGTGTCCGTATCGGTACCAACATCCGTGGATCCGCAGCCGCGTACCGGTCTGGGACCTCCCCCGGGCCGCCGCCGAGCAGCGCCGCGACCGCGCCCGAGTCCAGATCTCGCCGGTACGCCTCGCCCAGGTCGGCCACCGGGGCCAGGGCGAGCACCCCACGCACCGTCGCCGGGGCGGTGGCTGCCGCGTACAACGCCAGGTGGCCGCCGGCGGAGTGCCCGACCAGGATCGGCGCCCCCAGGCTCACCCGGCCGGGCAGCGCCTCGGCCGCCAGCACGGGCAGCTCGGCCACCCCGGTCAGCACGTCGGTCAGGGTGCCCGGCCAGCCCCCGCCAGGCTGCCCCGTCCGGCGGTATTCCAGCTGCGCCACCGGGTAGCCAGCGACGGCGAGGGCTGCGGCAAGTGGGCCGGTGTGCCGCCGGTCGTACTCGGCCCGCCAGAAACCGCCGTGCAACACGACGACCAGCGGCCGGGCCGGCCCGGTTCCCGCCGGGAGACGCAGATCGGCCACCTGATCCGGGTGATCCCCGTACGCCACGGTCCGGTCGGGCTCCGGTGCGGGCCGGGTCAACACGGCGCGCGGGTCGACAGGCATGGCGCGACGGTAGCGCGCCCCGCCCGGGTGGTTCGGCCCCGGGAGTCGGTCCCGGGCGGCAGGGCTCGCGTCCGCTGGGTAAAGATGGACCCCATGACCGAAGCGCGCTCCGCTGGACAGAACGACGAGCCCGGCCCCGACGAGTCCGGCCACTCCGGCACCGTTGTGGTGGTCGGCCCGGACGGTCGGCCGATCGGCACGATGCAGACCGACGAAGGCCAGGGCGAGGACCCGACCCGCCTGGTCGAACAGCCGGCCAAGGTGATGCGGATCGGCAGCATGATCAAGCAGTTGCTGGAGGAGGTGAAGGCCGCACCCCTCGACGACGCCAGCCGCAACCGGATGCGGGAGATCCACGAGCGGTCGATCGTCGAGCTCAAGGAGGGCCTCGCCCCCGAGCTGCGCGACGAGCTGGAGCGCATCTCGCTGCCCTTCGCCGAGGACAAGGCCCCCAGCGAGGGCGAGCTGCGGATCGCCCACGCCCAGCTCGTCGGCTGGCTGGAGGGCCTGTTCCACGGCATCCAGGCGGCCCTGGTGGCCCAGCAGATGGCCGCCCGGGTGCAGCTGGAGCAGATGCGCGGCGGCCGGCAGGCGCTGCCCAGCGGCCCCGGCGGGGTCGTCCCCGGGATGCCGGGCATCGGCCAGCCGGGCGGCGGCGAGGGGCACAACACAGGTCAGTACCTCTGACCTCAGTCCACCCCGAAGATCTTTTCCAGGTACGCCGCCACGCCGTCCTCGGTGTTCGCCGTCGTCACGTCGTCGGCGACCGCCAGGACGGCGCGGTGCGCGTTGGCCACCGCCACGCCACGACCGGCCCAGGTCAACATCGGCACGTCGTTGGGCATGTCGCCGAAGGCCAGCACGTCCTCCGCGGCCACCCCGAGCTGGTCGCAGTACCAAGCCAGACCCGCCGCCTTGGTCACCCCCGCCGCGGAGATCTCCACCAGCCCCGAGGACGACGAGTGCGTGGCCTCGGCCAACCCCGCCACCGCCGTGGCGATCAGCTCGGCGAAGGCGTCCGGGTCCTGCTCGCCGGCTCGGGCGAGGAGCTTCACCGCCGGGACCGAGAGCAACTCCTCCGGCGTCGCGATCGGCCGGATGCCGTTGGCGTCGGAGTCCCAGCGCAGCGGGTAGTGCGCCTCGTGCCGCATCTCCCGGCTGTCCAGGATCTCCACGGCGAAGCTGATCCCGGGCACTTCGGCCCGAAGCCGCCGGGCCACCTCGGCCAGGTGGTGGGGCGCGAGCGGGTCGGCGCGTACCACCTCGTCCTCGAACGGGTCGTAGACCACGGCGCCGTTCGCGCAGACCGCCGGCAGCGGCCGGGCGAGCTGGTCGTACACCATCTTTAGCCAGCGGACCGGACGGCCGGTGACCAGGACGACCGGCGTGCCTCGCGCGGAGATCCGCGCGAGCAGGTCGGCGGTGCGGGGGCTGACGCTGTGGTCGTCGCGGATCAGCGTGCCGTCGATGTCGGTGGCGATGAGGCGGGGCGTGTCTCCCATTACCGGGACAGTAGCCGGTCGAGATACACCGCCACCCCGTCGTCGTCGTTGCGCAAGGTCACCTCGTCGGCGACGGCGCGCAGAGCGGGGTGCGCGTTGGCCACGGCCACCCGCGACCAGCCGGCCCACTCGAACATCGGCAGGTCGTTGGGCATGTCACCGAAGACCAGCACATCTGCCGGGTCGACCCCGAGGGTCTGCGCCACCACGGTGAGACCGGTCGCCTTGTCCACGCCGGGCGGGCAGATCTCGACGAAGCCGAGCCCGGCCTGGGTGAGCGTGGCGACCTGCGGCGAGACGACCCGGCGGGCCACCGCCAGCAGTTCGTCCACGTGGTGGTCGGCGGTCCGCGCAAAGGCCTTGATCACGTCGCAGGCGAGGCACTCGTCGCGAGTACGCGCCTCGAAGCGGTCCTGGTAGGGCCAGCTCTCGTGGTAGTCGCCCCACAGCGGGGCGTCGTGCTCGTCGGACGCCTCCACCATCACGGTCAGCGGTCCGACCTCGGCCTCCAGATCGGCGAGCAGCCGGGCCAACACCTCGGCGGGCAGCCGCTCCTCGCGGAGCACCACCGGGCCGCTCGGGTCGCTCTGGTCGACCACCCACCCACCGCCGGCCATCACCAGGAAGTCGGCGGCGCGGATGTCGTTGCGGGTCAACTCGGTCAGGCGAGGGCCGCGTCCAGTCGCGCCGACCACCGGAATCCCGGCGGCGCGCACCCGGTCGAGCACCCCATGGGTGTACGCGGAGACGGTGTCATCGCTGCGGACCAGCGTCCCGTCGAGGTCGGTCGCGATCAACTTGGGCAGTCCCGGGCGGGTCATCGCTCCTCCTTCGCCCGCCGCCGTCGCACCTGCCCTGGCCAAGGAATCCGAGGCTCGGCGTGACGGCGGGCAGCAACCGTACCTCGCGAAACGGGCCCCAACCATGGCTTCCAGGCGAATCGGACGCCAACCCCGAGCACCCGCGAGATGTCCCCGCGCGCGTCCCCGCGCGCGTCCCCGCGCGCGTCCCCGCGCATGCCCCCCGCGATCTTGCACTTTCGGTTGCCGTTCTGCGTGCTATGAGGCTTATGTCGGGACAGTAAGTGCAAGATCGCCGCCGGGTGGGGTGGGGTGGGGT